>MSXM01000004.1:32761-85898 GCA_002083565.1 Nitrospira sp. ST-bin4
CAAAGAGTGTTTCAAGACGCGGATTGGTCTTTGTGCGGCGAGGCATGGGGTAGGGAATCTCGATGGCATACTCGTCATGCCGGTCATGCTCATGGCCTGCGACATCATGTTCTTGGCTGCTGAGATGACGCTGCAGCCGACGCAGCTTGGCCTGCAACTCTTCGAAAGACTTTCCTTGCTCCACCTGGTCGGGATGGTCTTTCAAATAGCCGCGCCACAGGCCTTGTTCTTCCCATAGAATGTATTTTGTCTGGTGCATATCGGAATTACTAGCGGGACTCTTCCCTTGCCCAAGCTCCACAGACCCTCATCCACCCTTCTCCGCAGCGCGGCCCATTGCAGGGGCCGACTGTGGCTTCCTGCGCAGGCAGGACACGCAGCGGCTAGGCTGCTCGCGGTGGGGCTTTGGGCGGCGGCAGCTCTTGGCGGCGCGATTGGCCGGAGAGGTCGCGCTGTAGATGGCGAAGTTTCAATTGCAGATCATCGAACGACTTTCCTTGCACCACCTGGTCGGGATGATTCTTCAGATAACCGCGCCACCCGTTCGGCTCTTCCCACATTGTGTAGTGTATCGGTTGCATGATGAGTGAACTGTAGCAGGGCTTTGTCGGGCGTCAAGCGAAAGCAGAAAATGGAGAAGATTGTGTGGCGATTCAGGGATTGGGGAACATCAAGAGAAAAATCTTCTCAAAGCGCGCGCGGATCTTGATCTGGCGGGTGGTGAACACTCGTGGAGGCGCGGTCACCGTAGTGGTATGCGGAGACCGGTCGTCTTCTTGGTCTGCGAGATCGCGCTGCAGATCGCGAAGTTTGAACTGCAAGTCTTCGAACGACTTTCCATGCGCGATGTTGTCCGGATAGCCCTCCAGGTAGCCGCACCACCGGCCCTGTTCTTCCCATAGTATATATTTTTTCGCGTGCATGATGGGGATAAGTATAGCTGGAGTTTGTAGGACGGCAAGTGGAGAGGAAACCAGACAGTCCGGCACCGGCAAGCCCGTCGCGATCAATGTCGATGACCATCGCAATAAGATGTTCCCACGATCATTCGGTGATCTCAGCATTTCTGAATGATGCTGAAAAGAATTTGTAAGTCAATGGGTTAGATCGGAGCGGCAGTATTGATCAGAGGTCTATCGGTGGCGGGCCTTCACGTGCGGCTCTCCCGTCCAGCCAATCGTTCCGGTCGCTGTATGTTCCAGGAAGCAAGATCATTTTGTGACGGGAGAGGGAAGAATTAATGCAGATTGTACCCGGGCTGTTGTGCAAGTCGCCTCTCCCGGACATGGCAATGACAGAACCAGTGTCGAGCGTTGTGAATGTCCCTTCGCCATTTCCCGGTCCCGGGGTGTTCCACCGCATCTTGTGACGACAGAATGAATTACGAGGGTGAGGGGATGTGTAGGTCAGTCTTCTTCGCGCTTCGGGCCTCCCCATAGGGATAGCCCAAGCGCAATCACGAAATATGATCCGAGTCCGACGGCCCACGTCATGTTGAAATCGGACCATGCGGCGAAAAACAAGGCCTCATTGATTGCGAGGCCGAGCACCATCATCAGAATTCCAAGCCAGTTGAACCAACGCATACGGGTCGGTTCCTTTCATCAGTTACCGCTACGGTGCACTCGGCTCTTGCCCGGGAACGACAGAATCTGCTGCTCTCTCTGGCTGCGATGGCCGATCGTGGCGTTCGGCAGACTAGAGCCTCTGGAGAATACTTGTCAACGAGGTGTTTGCCGTAGCCAGCTGTAGATTGCCAGATTCACGACGAGCAGGGCTGTCCCCAAGATGAGTTGGATCTCATGGGTCAAGGCACCCGGATACAGAATTGAGGTCAGAGACCGGACGATGAAGTCTCCTGCGTAAGTCGTCTCGCCCGCTTGCGCCCTGAGCCAGTTCTCCAAGGGCGTGAGGGGACAGATCCAGCCGCTGAATTCCACGAAGGCCCCCCAGGCAACCGCCGGCAGGTGCAGCCACATGAGCCTGGGCCATTTGATGAGCAGGAACCCGCCCAAAAGTACGAAGAGCACGAAGCCAAGATGCAGGAGGACAATGAGGTCGGCGCTTACCTGATAGAGCATGGAGTGGAGTCTGCAGAAAACGGACAGGTAGCGCAACCGGCTTGTTAGAAGAGGCGAGGGGGCGTCAGGGGCGGGATGATGGATCGATCCATTGTCTTGAATGGTGCATGTCGCCAGCCGGCGCAAGTCCGTCTTCGTGCCGCTCATGGTGGCCCGGATCTCCCGGCCAATCACCATCAGCGCATCGGCGATCAGCGAGCGATGACAACGCCAGGGGACGACTACCTCCGCACGGACTGCTCAGCCCACTCGTTTAGTTGTTCCGTATCTTCAATCACATCGACCGGCACTTCATAGAACGACTTGAGAGTTTGTTTTGGATTGGGGTGGAACGGTGACATGCCGTGGGTTTTGTATTGGTCAACCGTTTCCGGCGTCACTTTGAAGTACAGCCGGCCCTTGTGAACGATTCCGAAAAACCGTCCGCGGCAGGATAGGCCGTAGCCACCGAACATGGCGCGGGAGGTCAGCCCTCGCAGATCGGCCAATTGATCCAGCACGAAGTCCTTGAAGCCGTCATGTTTTGCCGGCATCAGATCAGCCGAATGGTTTGCGGGCGGCGACCATACGCACGGCGATGGGCAAGGCGATATCGTCTGCCCTTCGGTATTGGCCGATGGACCCGACGATCCGATTGCGCGCGTCCGCTTGTTGCTGCTTGGACAACCGCGCAAACAGATTCTGGATCGGCGCGGCGATGTCCATGAGACTCTCGTAGTATTCTTCGCCCGACGGAAACCGCACCTCGGCGAGATATTCTTCCTCGACGATGTTCACGAATCCGGCCTCCTGGAGCATGCGCATTAGCTCACCCGGTTTGGCCAGCCGGAAAATCCCCGGTGCGGTTGGGTCCGGCGGTGGGAGCTCGATGAATTGTTTGATGACGGCGAGCGGCGTCGTCAGATAGGCATTCTTATCCGGTGCAGACCAGACCGCTGCGGACAGCCAGCCTCCCGGTTTCATGACTCTGCCGATTTCGGTAACCGCTTTTGGAATGTCGGGGAGGAACATGAGGCAAAATCGACTGGTAATCGCATCGAACGAGGCCGCGTCGAACGGCAAGGTCGTGACATCGCCGGTTTGAAACGAGACATTGGAAAGCCTGAGGGACGACGCTTTGCGCTGCGCAGCATTGAGCATCTGCTCAGCCAGATCGATGCCAATCACGCTGCCGTCCGGGCCGACCGTCCGGGCGGCAAGCAGTGCCGGGTAGCCGGTTCCCGAGCCAAGATCCAGCACGCGAAGCCCTGACCGCAGCCGGGCATCGGCGACCAGCCTGTGGTTCAGAAACGCCATCTGCTCGTCGAAGAACCGGTCCCACTTTTCCCAGCCACCGGCGACACGGTTCCAGTCCTGTCGTTGACCGTCGATGATCTGTTCAGGCGTCTGTTGTGGGGCCATGGGCGGTGCGTTCCTCCTGATGGGTTGACCGATGACGTTCAGTCGTCATTTGAGCGTCTGTAACGTCTCTCGCAGTTCCTTCACCTCGGTTGCGAACAGGTCGAGGTGCTGCTCCCGCTGCGGTTGGTCGCTCTTGAATTTCCAGACGCGTTTAAAAATCGCCCACAGCTCCTTATTATGTGTCACGGCGAGCGCATGGGCCGGTTTCTCGCGTGTTTCCTTATCCACGCAGCACAGATTGTCGTCGAAGGCATGGAATTGATTGTGGAGATCGTCCAGTGCTTGATCGACGCCCTTGCCGCTTTTCGCCGCCTTTGCGCTGGTTTCCATCATGTTCGTCAAATTAATCAAGGTCTGAACGTCGTTCGGGTCCTTGGCCTTTTCCGCGAAGTCTTTGGCATGCGGATAAAACAGATAGCTGCAGCCGCTGAGGCTGACCAAGAGGACCGACAGTGCAAGCAAACCGATCACACGTTTCATAGCAACCTCCCGAATCAAGGGGATGAGTTTTCGTCGGTCGAGACGGCGATCCTCCCCGTGCAGGAAGTTCTGCAAGGGGAAGACCATCCGTGGCGCGCTGGCCATCAAACTGTGACGGAGACCGTTTTGATGGCCGCTTTGACCGCTGAGACCATTTCAGCCGGAATTGAGTCGAGCTTATGGCACTGCTTGGCGTGTGTCGCCACCAGTTGCATGAGCTCTCCCTCGGTTTCGGCCCTGACCTGGAATCCGCAGCCACCGGACGGTTGAACATCCAAACATCCGAGTTGCTTGTACTGTTTCGTCGACATAATGGATGCCTCCTTGTTGAGAAAGTGAAAGTGGATGGCCCCTAGTTCAGCACGTTGGCCCAGCCTGGTCAAGACCACCTAAGCCCGTTCAGGATTTTCCCATAGCAAGACGGTACGGCCCGTGCGCTCTGGTGATGTTCGACGACCGGTATACTTCTGCCTGATCGCTACGGTTTCCGCTGGTACGTGATCTCCATCATCTTCGTTTCCTTCTGGCCGTGGTGCGCACCATACATATCGAACGTCTGGTTGTTGTTGTCGATCAGTTTCCAGATGGCACGATGGCTCATGTGTCCACCACCTGGTTCCGGGTGAGAACCTTTGAGTGTGATGGTTTTTCCGTCCGGGCTGGCCGTTCCCTCCATAAGAAAGATGCCGGTGCCCATCGAATCCATCCAGGCGGTCACATATTTCTTGCGGATATTGTCATACCCATCGATGCCGATCCCGTTGAATGGCTGGCCCATCATCTGACCGTTGAATTCCTGGTAGAGAAATCGGCCATCCAACAACATCTTCAGTTCCGCCGTGCCGGTGGATTCTGTCGGAGGCTTGCCCGGCTCCATCCACTCCTTGGTTGTGGTCGTCCAGCTGCCGGCGAGAGTGGCAAACAACTTGTGCGGCTCACCTGGCGTCGCAGCCTGTTTCCAGAGCTCCATCATCGCTTGTTGGTCCATCGGTTGTTTGTGCTTCTTTTCCTTGGCTATGACCGGAGACGCGAGAAGAGCCAGCGCGAGACAGGCAAACGGGACGAATGCAGAACGCATAAAAACCTCCTGTATCAAGTTAGGGTAACGTAGGAAATTCTTGCCTTGCATCGAAACAATTCTTATGGGCGCATGTCAAGCTGCAGCGCTAAAAATCGACGAAGACTTTGAATCCGCCGTAGGTCATTCGTGTGTAGTCGAAGGGCATGTCTTTCGGGTCGCACATGGCATGGATACGCGGATCTTTCATCACCTTGGTGTTGACGCGGTCGCGATGGGCGCGGGACTTGAACAAAATGTATGCGAAGATCACCGTCTCGCCGGTTTTGGCTTTGGCTTGTTTCGGAAACGGCACGCCCATCTTCGTTGTGAGATCGTCGCCGACGCATTCTTTGTAGGCGAGGGCGCCGTGCTCGCGCCAGAGCCTCGCCGCTTGCTGTGCAAGACGGCGATAGGCTTTCAGGTTTTTCTTGGGAACGGGCAGAACATATCCATCGACATATCCCATGAGCGTCATCCTTTCTTGATCGTTCGCGTCATGTGTTTAAAATTCCCCGGCATGTGTTTGCTTGGTTCCGGCGTCTGACCTTTGGGCGAGACGGCGTTATTTCTTTTTGGCTGCCTCCGCCCGCAATCGTTCTTCTTGCGCTTTCATCTCCGGCGTGAACTCCGCGCCGAAGTCGTCTGCCTCGAAGACCTGGCGGATTTCGATCTCGGATTCCCCCGGCATGGGATTGGGGCACCGTTTGACCCATTCGACCGCCTCTTCCTTAGACTTGCATTGCCAGAGCCAATAGCCCGCAATGAGTTCCTTGGTTTCGGCGAAGGGACCATCGATCACCGTGCGCTTGTTTCCTGAGAATTTGACACGGGCACCTTTCGAGCTGGGGTGAAGTCCATCGCCCGCCAGCAGAACCCCGGCGTTCACAAGCTCCTCGTTGTATTTACCCATCGCTTCTAGAAGTTCTGTGCTCGGCATTTTGCCCGCTTCCGAATCCTTTGTCGCTTTGACGATGACCATGAACCGCATACAAACACCTCTTTATCGCCCTTCGTAAGCTTGTTGGACTTGCTGCATGTCGGGTTTGCTCATTTGAAGAATCGCCGCCATGACTCGTTCTGATTTCTCGCTGTCCTTGTCCCGCAGCATCTCATCCCAGGCCGGCACGACTATCTGCCAGGACAATCCGTACTTGTCTTTCAACCAGCCGCAGGGTCCTTCTTCTCCGCCCTCAGAAAGCTTGTCCCACATCTCGTCGATTTCGGCCTGCGTTTCGCACTTCACCATAAAGGAGACCGCTTCTGTAAACTTGAAGAGCGGTCCGCCATTGAGCGCAACGAATTCTTGCCCCTCAATTTCGAACGTCACGGTCATGACCGACCCCGTCGGTCTCCCCGACACCTGTGCGCCAGCGTCTCCATAACGGGTGATCGGGCCGAGTTTCGAGTGCTTGAACAGGGAGACGTAAAACTTCGCCGCCTCTTCGGCTTGAGTGTCGAACCATAGACATGGAGTAATCCTTTGCATGATAGATGACTCCTTCATAATAAAATGGCTGCATACTGATTAGTCGAATCAGTAGGCCCTAAATCGACAGGTATGCCAACTCTCCGATTCCCTCAAAAAAGACCTTGGCTTTTCGTTACTTGTCTTCGGCTGTCACGAGAGCCCGAGTCCGCGGGCCATGGCGGCCGCGACAAATGGGATCGCCAGGAGCACGATCACTTCCGCGCGCAACCACTGTTGAAGGCCTCGAACTTGTTCGTCAGATGGCAGAAATGCAGATTGCGAGCGAGCTTGCTTACTCCATCGGATCAGCTGCAAGGTTGGCGGAATCGAGAGGAATGCCACTGTCATAAAGAGACCGATCTTGGTCCAGAAGAGAGGATTCGACAGATAAAAGGATGAGCCCTTTGCGCCCCAATAGACGCGACTGAATCCCGCGCCGAGCAGCAGCACCGCGCTCGCGCCATAGACTCGATCTAAGTTTGCGGCCAAACCAAGGCTCGACGCGGTGATCCCCGGTCTGATGAGGGCGCTCTGCGCTGCGAGGATGGCGACGAGCGTGAAGGCCAACAGAAAGTGAAAGGCGGAAAGGACTAAATCGATCATCGGCTACCCTCGTCTATGCCGGCGGTTCTCGTCAACGGCACAATGCTCGTGATGCAGGTCGGTTGAGTTGTGCCTGATGGCTTGTGATCCGCCATTTGACTGCTGCGTCCCACCGAGTGGTTGAATCGGCAGGCTGTTTACAGCGACAGTGCCACGAGCTCCTTCATCGACCCCCTATCAGCGTCGCTCCGCCGCCTTATCGGCGACGGCAATGGCCTCGATCTCGATCATCGCGTCTGGGGAAAAGAGCGAACTCACTTCAACGATCGTGTCGGCGGGATAGGGGGCGGTAAACCATTTCCCGCGCAATTCAACGATCTTGTTAAAATTGCACATGTCGGTGAGGAAGATCGTGACCTTGACGACATTCTTTAAGCTCGACCCACCAGCCCGGAGCACGCAATCGAGATTTTCGAACGCCTGCTTCGCCTGAGCGTCAAAGTCGCCGACTCCGACAATCCGACCGTTCCGATCGATCGCAGCCTGACCGGAGATGAACAACAGGTCGCCGACACGATAGCCTTGAGCCAGACGAAACGGTTCATAGGGGTCCGGTTTGATAACGAGTCGCTCGATTTTCATGGGTACTTCCCCAACACCTCCCGCATCACAATTGCCAAGTCGCGCAAGGCCTGCCCACCGTCTCCCACGAACACAGATCCGTGCATGAGGGCCAATTGCGCGGGAAGAAGTTGAGCCAAGCCATGCAGGATCGGTTCGGTCAACGGCGTGTAAGGGTAGGGATCGGCAAAAGGCCCCTTCTTGCCTGCGAGCAGCGCCTGCTTGGCCCGATCGACGACATCGGTCTTGGTCATCGGTTCAACGTCTCCTTCATGAGTGAACAAATCCGAGCACAGCAACGTTCGGGTGACCTCTTCGAACAAAAGGCCCGCCTCCCAGTTGTGCGGTACATGTGGCGTCTGCTGATACCGGAAACGATAGGCGCCGGTCTTTAGAATCTCGTCGTGCGCCAACACGTGCGCGGGACGGACGGCGAAGTCGTTCACGCTCACGACCGCCCCAACCAAGCCGCATACCGGCGCCGCCTGAGGCGCAATGGCCAGCCACTCATTCAGTGCTCCACATTCATCCGCCTCGAAGTGGCTGAACGAGATCCATCGCAATGTCGCGGGATTGATGACGCGCGCCACCGCATCTCGAACAAGCGGGAACATTTGTTTCATTCCCGTGTGAAACAACAGCGGTTCGTCGTCCTTGATCAGGAAGTGATTGAATCTGAGGTTGAACTCCCGGACATAGATCGAAATCACATAGTGATCGGGGGCGATTTCCGTGATCCTGGTTTTGTCAGTCACCGCATCTCCTTAGTCTGTGAAACCGAGTGGTATGTCCTGTTCAAGACAAGACAGCAGGCCAATAGACCCCGTTTGTCGGAC
This sequence comes from Nitrospira sp. ST-bin4, assembly GCA_002083565.1. Taxonomy (GTDB): domain Bacteria; phylum Nitrospirota; class Nitrospiria; order Nitrospirales; family Nitrospiraceae; genus Nitrospira_D. The sequence goes on from MSXM01000004.1 coordinate 41,252, forward strand.
CCGAAGGTTGCGTATCCATAAGGGTCATCTGCTGCACGACTCTGAGCCCGTTTTCGAGACACCACCGGAAGAGTTCACCGTTGCCCGTCGGGATGAGAATGCCCGGCCCTGTAAACCCGTCAGCCGATGCGATCAAGGCCTTCAGATCCTCGTTCGTCTCACCCACGCCATGGCCCACAAATCCGACTCCCGTCGTGTAACCGGTGATCCGCCCGGTGCTCTCTACCACGGCAGCTGTCCCGCGTGCGATGGCGTACGCCACCTCGTGCTCACGATCAAAGCCCTGCACCTTACGACAAAGCGCGTTGCAGGCGCGTGCGTCACTCTCGGACGCTCTTCGCACCGTGCGGGACGGAAAGTTAACCCTGACCGGTCGGCCGGTCATGTTGGACAGCAACTCGCTGGCAATAAAACCCGATTTGGCATAGAGACATAGCGAACGGTTGTGATATCCGACTTGAATAATCTGTTGCCGTCTATGGCCCTGCGTGGCCAAGAACTCCATGCCATGCTGCAGCAAGCGTCGGCCAACCCCACAATTCTGGGCTTTCGGATCGATGGTCAGGACACTGATGCCGCCCACTTGCGACCGGCGCGAGACGAAGATGCTGCCGAGTATGCGGCCCTCTCTTTCGGCTAGAAAGGCGTCGAAAGCGGGCGCGTGCAACAGGTCGCTCAACAGTCCTTCTGCAGCCCCCGCGTCGGGAAAATCGGGAGGAAAATTGTGGCGCCGGGAGATGTCCCGGAATGCTTCATACATGATCTTCCCGCAGGTCTGGATGTCCTTCATCCGGACCAGTCGTAGTTCCATCGTGGCGTCCTTCTGCCTGGTATCGTCTGCCACATCGCCGGTGTCGTGCTCGTAGGTCTCTTTCAACGGACACATGTGTCTCGATACCCTCCAGCGTGGTGCCGCATAGTTCCAATTTCTTCAGGATCCGGACGTGATTCTTCTCCGTTCGACGGCGATCGAACTAAAGACTACACTCCCGATACGGATCGACACCCTCCTGCTTATCCCTTTCCAACTTCCGACCCATGCGTTGCCGGTATCTGCTGAGCAGAATTCAGAGGTGACCACCCACCGCCCAAGGCCTTATAGAGTTGGACGACTGAGACCAAGTGCAATCGATGGGTCCCGGCCAGCGCCAGTTCCGCCTCAAAGAGATTGCGTTGCGCGACGAGCACGTCGAGATAGTTGGCGAGCCCGCCTTTGTACCGGAGACTCGCCAGTTGCAGAGCCGACTGTAGGGCCTCCACCTGTTCGGCCTGTGCCACACGTTGTTCGCGAGCGGTCGAGACGGCCACCAATGCGTCTTCAACCTCTCGAAAGGCGACAAGGACTGTTTGTTCGTACTGTGCAAGCTGCTCCCGCGCCTGTGCTTCGGCGGCTTTCTGCTGAAACCCTAACGCGACGGCATTGAACAAGGGGCCGGCCACGCTAGGACCGATGACGCCGAACGCGGTCTCGCTTGCAATGAGTCGGGAGAACTGAGGGCTGGCGACACCGAGGATTCCCGTAATGCTGAGTTTTGGAAAACGGTCCGCCTTGGCGGCGCCGATTCGTGCCGTCATCGCTGCCAACGTCTGTTCAGCCTGCACCACATCCGGCCGGCGCTGTAATAATTCTGAAGGCAGGCCGGGTGGGACATCCGGAACCAGCACTTGTTCTGTCAGCGACTGTCCTCTCAGGATGCGACCAGGATTGCGTCCAAGCAACACACTGAGCTGATTCTCCTTTTGCACCATCTGGCGGGTCAATTCTGCGACGCGCGCTGCGGCGTTCGCCCGTTCTGAGACGAACTGATCCGCGTCAATTTTTGTAATCACACCCTGCCGCACACGCGCCTGAGCGATCCTGACCGATTCTTCCCACGATCCCAGCGTGCGCTTCGCCACGTTCAGCTGCAGATCAAACTGCAGCAGATCGAAGTACGCTTCCGCGACGCCGCTCACGAGCTGGAGCACGACCGCCCGCCGGGATTCTTCACGGGCTAAAAGGTCAGCGTATGCCGCTTCGTGTGATCGGCGAATGCGGCCCCAAATGTCCAATTCCCAGGCAAGATTGCCCTGCAGGTAATAATTGAACGCGTTGGGGAACCCCGGAAACAGAAAGTTCGCCTTTCGGCCGAAGGACGGCCCACTGGCCGTTATTTCGGCCTTCGGGATAAAATCCATCTTCGCCGTAAGCACGCGTGCTTGAAATTCTTCAACGGAAGCCACGGCTCGCCTGAGGTCTTTGTTCTCACTCAGCGCAATCCGGATGAGCCGTTGGAGTTCCTCATCCTTTAAAAGGTCCCACCAGGGGAGGTTGGCGAAGGACTCGGCCTCCTGCGTGGCGCCGGCCATCCGGAACTTCTCCGGCGTCGACAGATTCGGGCGGGAATAATCCGGGCCGACCGCGCAGGCGGTGAGGAACAGGAATCCCATTGCAAACGCACTGAATGGACGCATCTTGATCTTCCTTATTTCATTCCCCGTCGGATCGACGAGGTGGGTAATGGTGAACCCGTGATTTCCTGGATGATGGACCTGGTGCAACATCCGTTTCCTATGAGTTCAGCTCCTTCTCGCCACATCTCTGTGAGAAGCGCCTTGCCTGTCTGTTCAATAAAAGTCACGCCCCCGAGGTCCACGATCAACGATCCCCGTTGCGATGCCGTCATGGGTCGCCAGAATTGCTCGAGTTCCTTGACCCAGGCTCCGGCCAGTCGGCCTTCCAACGTCAACCGCGTTGAAGTCTGACTGTTACCTGAGGTGATCTTCAGCATGTTGAAAACCCTTTTCTTGCTGGAACCGCCACGATGACGTCACCCCTTCGCTCCTGTGAGCAGTAGATCCTCGTCTATGACTGCGATGTCTTCGTGTGTCAGCGCCAGTTGATGCTGGGCCGCGATCAGTGAGTAGAACACGGGCACGACAAACAAGGTGAACAGCGTGCCGACCGTCATCCCTGTGACCAACACCATCCCGATGCTGTTACGGGCTGCGGCGCCAGGTCCGGACGCGAGCACCAATGGCAAATGCCCGAAGACGGTGGCCGCGGAGGTCATCAGCACCGGTCGCAATCTGGTCAAGGCCGCTTCACGTACCGCGGAAATCCTTGAGAGCCCGCTGGCTTGCAGTTTGTTGGCAAACTCCACGATGAGGATGCCGTTTTTTGCGATCAACCCCACCAGCGTGATCAGGCCGACTTGCGAGTAAATGTTAATGGTCGTGAGATCAAGGAAGCTAAAGACCAGCGCACCGGAGATCGCAAGGGGGACTGAGCCCAGGAGGACGATCAGTGGATCTCGGAAGCTCTGAAACTGTGCGCTCAAGACTAAATAGATGAGTACGAGAGCGAATCCCAGCGTGACGGTCAGCGCAGCGCCCTCCTGACGGATCTGTCTTGACTCGCCTGCGTAGTCGAGTACGACGGAAGGATTGCTCACCTTTGCGGCAGCTTCTTCCAGCACGCGCAGTCCTTGTTCTTTTGTGATGCCGGGCTTCACGCCGCCGAAGATGCGCACGGCATTTCGTTGTTGGAAACGGTTCAGGGTGCGTGGTGCGGTGTTCGTTTCGATGTGTGTGAACGTCGACACCGGCACGAGTTGGCCGCTCGGCGTTTTGATTTTCAAATCAAGCAACGGGCCGACGGTGGCACGATCCTCGTCCCCGAGCTGCGGGATGACCTTATAACTCCGATCGAAGTAGTTGAACCGGTTCACGTAGGCGCCGCCGAGCATGGTGCCGAGCTCACGGCCGACGCCGGCCAAGTCGAGTCCAAGATCAGCGAGACGCTCCCGGTCCAGCACGACACGTGCCTCGGGTAAGTCGATCTTCAAGTCGGTGTCCACGTACAGGAACATGCCGCTCTGCCACCCGGCGTTGAGAACCGCTCCTGTCGTTTCAAGGAGCCGGTTGATCGGCAGGTCGCTCTGCAGAAGGAGTTCGACGTCATACTGGCCCGGCGTCGGCAGAGGCGGGTCCAAACGCGGGAATACTCGAAGGCCTGGCACCTGCGAGACCCTGCCAAACACCTCGCCGTACATTTCCTCAGTCGAACGGGTACGCTCTTTCCAATCCTTCGCGACCAGGCCCCCGAACCCGCCCCAGGATGTCGTCAGGGACCAGGTGAACCTCGTTTCGGGAAGGGATGTGATGGCCTCGACGACGTGCAGATGCTCGCGGTTACTGGCGGCCAACGTCGAGTCAGGGGCTGCTTCGAAGAACAGGCTGATGTGGCTTTGATCCTCCACCGGCGCCAGTTCTTGCCGAGAAAACAGGTACAGCGGCCAAGCCATGACCATGATTAGCAACGCTGCTGCTACGATTCCCCAACGCATGGTCAGTGCACCATCGAGCAACCGGGCGTAGACACGGCGCACCTCTTCGAACCGTCGGTTGACAAAGCCGGTCAACCGGCCCTCTTTCCCCTGCGGGTGAACGAACCGGGAACTCATGACCGGCGACAGGGTGATGGCCACGACGCCCGACAGGACGACTGCCACGGCGAGCGTGATGGCAAATTCCAGGAAGAGCGACCCGGTCAACCCACCCTGGAATCCGATCGGCGTGTAGACCGCCGCCAGGGTGATCGTCATGGCGATGATCGGACCGAGCAATTCGCGGGCGCCGATTAACGCTGCATCGATGCGCGATTTGCCCAGGCGCACATGTCGCTCGACGTTTTCGACGACCACAATCGCATCGTCCACGACCAGCCCGACCGACAGGACGATGGCGAGCAGGGTCAGCAGATTGAGGCTGAAGCCGAACGCAAACATGAAGATGGCCGCGCCGACCAACGACACCGGCATCGCAACGAGCGGAACCAGCGCTGTCCGGACCGAGCCCATAAAGAGGAAGACCACGATGGCCACGATCAAGATGGTCTCAGACAGGGTCTTCGTGATTTCCGTCAGTGCACTCCGCATGAACATCGTGCCGTCCCACACCAGCTGCATGTCGATGTCGGGGGGCAGCGTCGGCCGGATGCGCTCCATCTCATCGCGCAATCGATGCTGTACCTCGATTTCATTCGCCCCCGGCACCGGCCAGATCCCGAGGTACACGCCTTCGGTCGCGTTGTACTTGGCGATCATGTCCGCCTCTTCAGCTCCCCGCTCGACCCGCGCGACGTCCTTCAGGCGTACGATGGCGCCTCCGCGGTCGGCGACGATCAATTCCTCGAACTCGGTGGCAGAGCGCAGGTCGGTGTTTGCGAGCAGATTGATTTGCACCGCATTGCCTTTCGTCCGCCCGACCGCGGCCAAATAGTTGTTGCGCCGAAGCGCTCCCTGCACGTCACCCGGTGAGAGATTAAAGGCGGCGAGGCGGTCGGGATCGATCCAGATGCGCATGGCGATCTGGCGGCCGCCTTCGATGGTGACTCGTTGCACGCCGGCGAGCGTGGATAGTTGAGGCTGGAGTGTGCGCAGCAGCCAATCCGTGACCGCAGGCACGGTGCGCTCGCTGGAGGCGAAGCTGAGGTAGAACGAGGCATAGGGGCGATCGGCACGCTGCAGCTCGATCACCGGCGGTTCCGCTTCCGCCGGCAGTTCCGACCGGACCTGTTGAAGTCGAGCCGTCACTTCGGCCAACGCCGCCGTGCTGTTGTGATTCAGTTTGAGGTGAACCGTGACGGTGCTGACACCGGCCCGACTGGTCGATTCCACGTAATCGACGCCGCTGATCGCAGAGACGACCCGTTCGATGGGGGTGCTGAGGAATCCGCGAACCGTTTCCGCGCTCGCTCCGTAATAGACTGTCGTGATGATCACGGACGAGCTCTCGATTTGGGGGTACTGCTGCACCGGCAAGGCCGTCAATGCTCGCCAGCCGGCAAGGATGATCACGAGGTTGACGACTACGGCCAGTACCGGATGTTTGATGAAGATGTCGGTGAATGAGCGCATAGAAATATCCTTGTTGGTATCTTGCGGTTTGTTCAGCGTCTGCTCATCAACAGGGTCAGGTGGTTCTCTTTGCCTTGTTCACCGGCGATCGCAACCAGCACCCCGTCGCGTAACTTGAACGAGCCTGACGCCGCCACCATTTCGTTGGCCGACAGCCCGGTGTGAATGACGACTTCATCGCCGAGCATGGCGCCGCTTTCGACCAGCCGCGCATGGGCGCGGGTTTTGCCGTGTTCATCCGGCTGGATCACGAAAACTTGATCGCCTCCCGGTCCTTTGCGCAGGGCGCTGACAGGAATAGCGATAGCCGTGCGTGAGGGGCCGACCGGAACTTGGACACGCACCGAGGCTCCCGGAGCTGGCGCCTGGTCTGCCCCCTTGATCCTTGCCCGCACCATCGCGTTGCGGGTCGTTGGGTCGATGCGCGCATCGAGGGCGACGATTCTGGCTGTAATCGGGGCGGTGTGACCCGCGACGAAGACGTCGACACTGCCGTCTTCCCTCAGGGAGGCGGCGACTTGCTGTGCAACAGTGAAATCCACGTGGACGGCATCACCGATACCTTGCAGCGTCGTCAGTTGCGTGCCTTCGTTGAGGTACTGTCCGGGATGCACGTCCGCGATGCCGACCCGCGCTTTAAATGGCGCGCGGATGGTCTTGCGAGCGATGATCGCTTGCGTGCGCGCGATTTGAGCCAAGGCAATATCGAGATCCGCGCGTGCGCGATCGACTTCTTCCTGAGTTGTGGCCATCTCCTGATTCAAGTTGTGCCGCCGGTTGAGCACCGATTTTGCCAAAGCGGCCTGGGCTTCCTGCGCCTTGAGTTCTGCTTCCTCGACGGAGACGTCGAGCGCCACGAGGAGCGCCCCCTTGTCGACGATCTGTCCTGGAGTCAATGTGACATGGCGCACGGTGCCGGGGAGTTCATTCTTGAGCGTGATGGATTGGAGTGCCAAGACCGTTCCGATTGACGTGGTGGTCGGTTGATGTTCAATTTCCCTTGCCGTAGCAACCATGACAGACTCCATCGGCTCCGGCTGGCTGGTGGAAGCCTCGGCGCTGGCTTGAATGGATTCGTACTTCCACAATCCCAAGCCGGCCCCGATGGCGATAATGACGAGTACCAGTAAAGATCCGAACCACCCACGACGAGTCATGACCCATACCCTCCTGTGTGTGCCGGTAGAATGTTCTTAATGCCCCTGCACCGGCGTGAATCTGATAGAGGGATACAGCAATGAACGTTCCAGACGAGTATCGCGAGCTGGCAGCATATGTAACTCATCAATTAACCGATGAAATGCGTGTTTAGCTGGAGAAATCTTGGAACAAAAAGAAAGCAACTGTCGACGCGCGCGCGCCGTCAGTTCGACAGGTGCCGAAATATCGACAAGCAGGAGAAAGGAGCGGTGAGTTGAGCCGGGTGTTGTGGACAACTAAAAAATGAATAGTCGGTTCCAGGAGGTGCCCGATAACAAACCGACATCAGTACACCATCGGGTTCAAATTTGAGGCTGAGCGACTGTGGAAATCCTCAAGCTGACCAGTCTTCGCCGTGGCCTGTGAGTTGCGGGTATATTGGAACCATTTTCTCCGGATTCCACAGCTGAATGGTTGCGATGACGGGTGATCACAATCTCTTGCAAGGTGGGAGGATGAGAAGATGAGCGGTCTCTGGGGCTAGGGGGAGAGGAAGAGCGAGATCAGAAAACTACCCCACCGAGATGCGATGTCTAGAGGGAGACCCGCCCTCATCGTTGGGCTGTCAGAAAATGTTCAGCCCCGTGTGCTGTTTCGCTCGGCTTGAGAAATCTTAAATCGGTGCCGGTCAATTCCTAGAGCTTTGATTCTTGAGTCCAGCGTCTGCCTAGGCAGTCCGAGCTTGACGGCCGCACCGGCCGGCCCTCCGGTTTGACCGCCACAATCCGCTAATGCGGATTCAATGAGTTCCTTTTCATGCTCAGCCAGTGCAGTGCTGAGGTCAAGGCTCGTTCGCGACAGCCGCTGCTCTTCCGGTTTCAACCAAGTCTGGTCGACTGAGAAGGTCTCGCTTTCGCATAGCACGACAGCTCGCTCGATGACATTCTGCAGCTCACGAATATTGCCGGGCCACTCGTAGGCCTGAAAGAGCGCTAGAGTCTCGTCCTGGACGGCGCTGATGCGTTTGCTGGCCTTCTTTGCATACCGCTCAACCAAGTAAGTGACGAGTAGCGGGATATCGTCAATTCGCTCCCGCAGCGAAGGGATCTGTATGGGGAACACATTGAGCCGATAGAACAGGTCTTCTCGAAACGTCCCTGCTGCGATGGCTGCCTTAAGGTTGCGGTTCGTAGCGGCCAGTATGCGCACATCCACAGGGATTGGCTTGTTGCCGCCGACCCGTTCGATTTCCCGCTCTTGAAGCACTCGCAGGAGCGCGATCTGGGTTTCGGGCTGCAGGTCCCCAATTTCGTCGAGGAAGATCGTGCCGCCGTCGGCCAGCTCAAATCGACCGAGACGCCGTTGGAGCGCACCGGTGAAGGCGCCTTTCTCGTGCCCAAACAGCTCGGAGGCCATGAGCGAGGCGGGGATGGCCGCACAATTGACACGAATAAACGCCCGCGACGACCGGTTCGAACGCCTGTGGATGGCCCGAGCGATCAACTCCTTGCCCGTTCCAGTCTCACCGAGTATGAGCACCGTGGAATCCGACGGCGCCACTTTGGCGACTTGCGTCAGGACGCTGCGAATTGCTTTTGAGGACCCGACGATCTCTTCAAACATCGAAGCGCTGTTGATTTCTTCACGCAATGCCAAGTTCTCTTTGTGAGTTCTTTCTTCGGCCCTTTTGCGATCATCGATGTCGGTTCCTGTGCCGTACCAGCGAATGATCCGACCCTGTTCGTCCTTTAACGGGTTATAGCGGATGAGAAACCAGCGGTACTGCCCGTCCTTGCGGCGAATTCGTACTTCGAGCTCAAACGGGGCGCTGTGTTCGAGTCCATGCTGACGCTCGGTGTTCACTCGTTCGAGATCATCGGGGTGAAACAGTCGAACGCGAAAGTCATCCGCCATGATGTCTTCTACGGGCAGGCCGCTATAATCAAGCACTAAGCGGTTCACATACAGTAGGTTCCCTTCAGGTCCAAGGACAGAGATGAGTTGGGCGATGGCATCGGTGATCTGCCTAAGCTCTCGTTCATCTTGACGGAGTCTATCCTCTGCATGCCTCTGCTCAATGGCAACGGTCGCGAGGTGCGTGATTTGCCCGATGAGGTGTTGATGCTGTGGGGTCGGATGTCTAGGCTCGCGCGAGTAGATGGCGAAGGTACCCAACACCGTGTCATTGGATGACAAGATTGGAGTGGACCAACAGGCCCGTAGCTCATGTGCCATGGCCAACTCACGCCATCCTGACTTGTCCCACCGTGTATCCGATGCAACATCGGCCGCAATCACTTGTTCTTTCAGACATGCGGCCATCCCGCACGGCCCCGCATCGAGATTCACGGGCCTCCCATGGATGGACTCACTGTAGGTAAGGGGAAGATTGGGGCCAGCTCCGTGCTTCATGCGATTGTGAATTGGATCAACCAGCAGAATACTGCAGAGAGCTCCGCTCGACAGGTTTTCAATGAGCCGACACAAGGCATCAAGAATGTCCGAGAGCGGACATCCGGTGGCAAGCATTTCTAGAATACGAGTTTCTCCCGTCAGTAAGGTTTCAGCCTGCTTGCGGGCTTCAATATCGGTATGTGTTCCATACCAGCGGGCGACGGTGCCCTGCTCGTCGAACAGGGGCACCGCCCGAAACAAAAACCAACGATAGTGGCCGTCGGAGCGGCGTATTCGGGCTTCAGCCTCGCCCGGCTGCCGAACCTTCAGCGTCGCGGACCATGTGTGGACCAAACTCGGGAGATCGTTCGGATGAATGATGTCGGTGAGTGTCCAGATCCAACCGTGGATGTCTTCCGAAGCGACGCCCGTGTACTCAATCCATGGCCCATTAAGATACTCGATGGTCCCGTCGGCTTTCGCGACCCAGACCAGATTCTGCATGGCGTCACTCACAGCATAAAAGAGGTTATCGAGGGTACCTGAGTGCGGATCGTCAGCATAGGGACTCTTGAGTTGCATAGGTCCTCTTTTGGGTGGGTGAGTTCCGCTTCAACCAATGCGCATCAAAGCGCCAGCATGCTTCCAAAGAGCGATGTTGACCCTTGGCGTTCAAGAAAACAGCGCAGCCTATGATACTCCCGATTCGCATCAAAATTCACCGACTTCCCATGACAGCGGGTAGTTCCCTAACTTGGAATGTCGTTTACGGGGTAGCGGGGTAGAGGAAGGATTTTGCGCCTCGTCGTTGCCCGCTTCACTAACTTCACCTTCAACATATCGTAGATAGTTGAAACGAAGCCAAGTTTTCGGCACCGCGCTGTAAATTCAGCGGATCGTTCTCGGTATGTTTTTGTCGCGCCAGAGAAATTTCCGAATCGTAGTGCTCAGTATTCTTTGGTTTCAACGACATCGATGCCGAGATCCGACGAATACGCTATTGGAATGCGAATTGCGTATCGCCTTCATCATGAAGCCACGATCAAGGTCGGGAATCAACAGCGGGAGGAGAGAGCGATGACTGACTCAGGCGCTGAACACGGGCTGGGTCAGGAGAAAGGTGACAACAGAAGCGCCATGCGAACACGAGCCTCTCGGTGTTTCGGCAAGAAAGGAGGATGCGAAGATGGATACCTAGTTCCGGACAGGGCAACGGATCTTGCTGATAGGAAAGACAAATGGGTGAGGAGTTGTGTGGAAAAGCCTCAGGCTCGTGTGCCCAACCTAAGAGAAGGACATAACCATGCCATTGTGGAAGATTTATCATCCAACTGAAGCCTTTACAGCCGATGATAAGAAGACCCTGGCCAAGCGAATAACAGAAGTATATGCGGGCGTTCCGATCCCGCGATTCTATGTCGTGTGTGTGTTTGAGGAAATGGCAAAGGGATCATGTTTTGTCGGCGGCGAGCCGCATCACAAATTTATCCGTTTCAAGGTTGATCAGATTGCCAGGACGATACCTGGCCCGATTCTCAGGGAATGGTGGATGCGGACGCTCGATGAGGCCATCGCTCCATTTGTAAAGGACAGAGGATACGATTGGGAGATCTCCATCGACGAAACCCCGTTCGATCTGTGGTCGCTCCAAGGGGAACTCCCCCCGCCTTTTGAATCTGTGGCTGAAAAGCGGTGGGTGAAGGAAAATAAGGCGAGTCGCTATACCCTGGCGGAAAAACTTCCGGTCAATTTGGTTCTGACTCCAGGAATAGCGGATCGGTAAGGTTTGGCTTAGCCAGTGTGCCCATGTGCAGAGAGTCGCACCCAAGAAAGATGGCGGTCGCCAGGTTGTGCCATCTTTCTTGGGGCACACTCACCCCTTGTGCCATGTGCCTTCACTGATGAAGCGCGCGGAACGCGGAACTTTATCATGGGAGAGGAAAATCATGCCCTATCAGACCATCAACCCGGCGACCGGAGTGATCGTAGAGACCTACCACGACATACTCGATACTGATCTGGAACAGGCAATTGCCACGGCGCAGGCGTGTTATGAGCAGGATTGGCGCCAGCGTTCGGTTGCCGAACGGGCGCGAATCGTTTCGGGCGCGGCGGCGAAGCTCCGTGAGCATGCGGAGGAATATGCGCGATACGTCACCCTTGAAGTAGGGAAGCTGATCGGCACATCGCGTGCGGAAGTGTCGTTGTCTGCAGATATCCTTGACTACTATGCCAGGCACGCGAGCGAGTTTCTGAGGCCGAAGAAGCTGTCTGAATCTCCGGGTGCAACGCTCGAAACGCGCCCGCTCGGAATTATCCTCGCCATTGAACCGTGGAATTTCCCCTACTATCAGATCGCGCGGGTCGTTGGACCGCAGCTGATGGCCGGCAATGTGGTGATCGTCAAACATGCAGAAAATGTCCCACAATGTGCACTGGCCTTTGCACGGCTCTTTGAGGCGGCCGGGGCGCCGCCCGGCTCCTATACAAATATCTTTGCGAGTATCAGCCAAGTTGAGCGCCTTATCGAGGACTCCCGGGTGCGGGGAGTCACCGTCACCGGAAGCGAGCGCGCAGGTTCTGCGGTGGCGGAGCGCGCTGGCCGTCATCTCAAGAAGTCGGTGATGGAACTTGGAGGAAGCGATCCATTCATTGTTCTCGAAGACGCTCCGTTGGAGAAGAGCATAGAAGCTGCCGTCTTTGGCCGGATGTTCAATACGGGCCAGAGTTGTGTCTCCTCAAAACGGATCATCGTTATCGGGAAAGAACGTGGCAGGGACTTTCTCGACGGGTTCGTGAAGAAAATGGCGGTCCTCGAGGCCGGCAATCCTGAAGATCCCGCTACGACACTTGGTCCGCTATCGTCGGAAAAGGCAATGAACATCTTGCTGAGACAGATAGACATCGCACGCACAGGGGGCGCTCGCGTGGTGCTCGGCGGTGGGCGAATCGATCGCCCTGGTTTCTACATCGAACCCACGGTTCTCACGGATATCGACCGAAACAACCCTATCTACTCGCAGGAATTATTTGGGCCGGTTGCCTCTTATTATGTGGTAGAGAGCGAGGACGTGGCTGTTGCGCTCGCCAACGCGACACCCTTTGGGCTCGGAGCTTCTGTTTTTACAAGTGATATGGAACACGGTCAGTGGGTTGCTGAGCAAATCGACAGCGGCATGGTCTTTGTGAATCAACCCGCATGGACTGCGCCTGAGTTACCGTTCGGCGGTGTCAAGAATTCAGGATTCGGCCGAGAATTGTCGGAGCTGGGATTCGGTGAGTTTGTGAACCGCAAACTGATAAACGTGGCCCCAGTCGGTGCCCCTTTCTGGGGGCCGGTGGGTCACAAATGATGATGTTTATGAAAGAGCCAAACATTTCTACCCGCGTTGTGGTGACGGGCTGTATGTGGATGCCGATGTGAAAAGAAAACAAGCCGGGGCAGACAAAGATCCACGCCATGAGCCGCTGAGAGCCCGCGCTGAACCATGCGACCTGGACTTCTCCTTCTGGAGCCGTTCCATAGCCGGACAACACATGTGCGCAACCATCGGACAAGATCTTCCAGGGTGCACCTCCCTGCACGAGTTGCCTCAGGAGCAGCGGGTCGGGAAACCCTCGGGCTCGTTCTGCTGGCGTGATTGGATCAGGTTGATCCAGATCATGTGCCGTACAGAAGACCCGTTGAATTGATTTCGGGCTGTAACCTTTGGACGCGTCGAGCGTCCTATCTGGGGGTAACGTTCCATGAAGACGGCTGCCAGTGCAGAAAGCCTGCATCGGAGTAGATCATGTGAGTTCCGTGACAGTTTCCTTGTTGTGCTATTCCCTGACGGTCAGGCAGGAGCCGTATGGATGTACGAAGCCCTTGCGGCTTGTCCCGATTCGCGGAGCATTGTATGCCAGGCTTCGACGCCACCGGCCAGCGGCCACACACGGGTGAATCCTGCCTCGCGAAGCTTCCAGGCCACGTGCACACTTGTGGCATCTCGCGGGCAGGCGCAGTAGAGCACGACGTCACGATCACGCGGAAGTTTATGTTGTGTTGCCAGCAATTCGTCCAGTGACAGGGCCAGTGAGCTAGGAATGCCTGGCACGTCCTCTCGCGCGTCATGAGGGCGCAGATCGATGATGACGGGATTTTCTCCAGCTGCTATCTTCTCGACCAGTTGTCGTGCAGCTAGCCGTGGGACCAGTCGCTCGACACGATAACGGTGAAGGGCCTTGTAGACCACATACCCGAGGACCAATCCGAGGAACGCCAGGGCGACCGTTGGCCCGAGCTTGGTAACCATAGCGAGCGCCTGGTCGAGTTGGTTGCTGAACACTATGCCGAGACCAATGCCGGAAGCTGCCCAAAGAATTGTCCCAATGCCGTTGTACAAGAGGTACTGCGTCATTCTGAGGCCCATAATCCCGGCCAGCGGTGGAGCAATGGTGTTTAAGCCAGGAATAAACTTGGCGATCATTAAGGAATGAATGCCGTGGCGGGCGAAGAATTCCTCTGCCCGGCGTACGCAAGACATCGGCTCGAACGAGATTCTGCAGAGCCAGCCCAGGACTTGGCGGCCCTGTCGGCGTCCGAGCTCAAACCACAGTTGATCAGCAAGCAGGGACGCCAATATGGCCGTCCCCACTGCCGACCAGAAGCCCATCTGGCCGGCACCCACCAATGCGCCGGCGGCGATTAACATTGGAAGGGCCGGAATCGGCAGTCCGACTTGTTCGGCCAATACGATCAGAAACAGCATGATCGTGCCATGCTGGGTTAGAAACTGAATCGTTGCGTCCATGACAGCCTCGTGCGAGCGCCAACTTGCGATACCAGTGGTCTTCGATGGCGTGTTGCTATGGCAATGATCATTCCACGGGAAAGCGAGACAGAGGCATCATGCGCAAGTGCTGAACAATTCTATGACTCTGAATCAATCGGGTCGAATCAATGGAAAAGGGTGAGTGGGAAGTGACGACCGGCTACTGTCGATATCTCGTCGCCTGGCGAGACGTCGACACTACCGAGGACGAGTAATCCCCAGCTTTTGCATTTTGGAGATAAGCGTGGTGCGCTTCATGCCGAGTTTGCCAGCTGCGCCAGCCGCGCCGCCGATGACCCAGTTGGTCTCGCGCAGGATTTTCAGAATGTGATCGCGCTCGGCCTGTTCAAGGGTGGCCGTCCCGGAATGTTCCGAATGGCTCGGCGTCCGTTTCAATTCGGCCAGAGACACGTAGAGATCCGCTCCATGCGTGAGGATCACCGCCCGCTCGACGAAGTTTTCCAGTTCGCGCACATTGCCGGGCCAGGAATAATTCTGCAGGGCCTTCATGGCCTCGGACGGAATCGTCTCAATGTGTTTCTTCATCCGTTGAGCGAATTTTTGCGCAAAATGCCGGACCAGCAACGGGATGTCTTCCGGACGTTCGCGCAGGGGAGGCACGGTGATGGGAAAGACCTTGAGCCGATAGTAAAGATCGCTTCGGAACGTCTGATTTCCGACCATCTGTCCGAGATCGCGATTCGTGGCGGCGATCACCCGGACATTGACGTGGGCAGTCCTGGTGCTCCCCAGACGCTCAAACTCCTGCTCTTGAAGGACACGCAGCAGCTTGACTTGGAGCTCCAGGGGGATTTCGCCGACTTCATCGAGGAAGATCGTGCCGCGGTCGGCCAACTCGAACCGGCCTATCTTGGTGGCGATGGCTCCGGTAAACGCGCCTCTTTCATGCCCAAACAGTTCGCTTTCAAGAAGCCCGGTCGGGATTGCAGCACAGTTCAGTTTCACGAACGTCCGATCCCGACGATCGCTGCGATTGTGGAGAGCCCGTGCGATCAGTTCTTTGCCGGTACCCGTTTCTCCAAGAATCAGCACGGTGGAGTCGGTGGCGGCGACGGTTTCCACCTCCTTGAGGATCTGCTTAAGGGCACGGCTCTCGCCGATAATCTCTTCGAAGTTGTAGTCAGTCTGAATCTCTTCTTCGAGATACACCTTCTCCTTCGCAAGTTTATCCTTGAGTGTCGCAATCTCTTGATACGCCGTGGAATTGGCCACTGCCAGCGCAATCTGTTTCGACACCTCGCTGAGCAGTTCTGCGTCTGTTGTCGAGAATGCATTGTCCTCGAGGCTGCCAAGATTCAAGGCCCCGAAGGTCTGATCGTGTAAAAGAAGGGGAACACAACAGGCTGAACGGACTCCTTCTGCCAAGAAGCCCTGGGAAACGGTGCTTTTCGATTGTTCAAGATCATGCCGCCCCAACAAGACGGCCTCTCGCTGTGTGATGGCCGTGGTGGAAGGGCAACCGCACAGTGTACAGGTCGTGCCTTCTTCGATGAATCCTTTCCGACCGGGAAAATCCAATGCGTAGAGTTTCAGTTGGTTCGTATGTTGGTCCAAGAGGGCCAAGCTGACCACGTCCGCTTTCATTACGCGCCGGATGCTGACTGTGATCGATGTGAATAACTCCCGTAATTCCAGGTGGGACACGACAGCGTTGTTGATATCGAGCAGTAGGCGCTGCCGGTCCCGTTCGAGGGCGAGTTGTTTCTGCGCAGTCTCCGCTTCTTGATGGTTCAAGACATTGTCCACTGCCACCGCGATCTGCTTCGCCACTTGATTCAGAAAGTCGACCTCGGAGTTCCCAAAGGCGCAAGTATTCACGCTGCCAAATCCGATCGCACCCAATCGGCGCACCGCCGTGGTGAGCGGAAGGAAGCAGCAGGACCGCACGGTCATTTCCCGCAGCATCCCGACGATCTTGGGGAAACGGGATTCCTCATCCACGCGCGGCATGACGACTGATTGCTGGTTCTTGAGCACCCACGCCGAGATGGATTCCTCCATCATCAGCTCCGAGCCGTCCGGAACACGCTCGGTCTGGTCAGTGGCCAGCACGTGAATTCTCATCACATCACGCAGCGGATCATGCAAGATCAGGCCGATAAATTCGAACGGCACCACGGAAGGAAGCCGCTTCCCCAATTCATTGAACAGCACTTTGAGGTCACGATGGGCGGTAATCGCTTCCGAGACCTCGAGTAAAAGCCGCAACCGCTCTCGGTCCAGTGTCAGGTCCCGGTGGTGAAGTACATTGTCCACCGCGACCGCGATCAATTGGCCGACTTGCTGAAGGAATGCCAGATCCGATTCACTGTAAGCCGCCTTCTGCAAACTCGAAAAGCCTATGGCTCCCAAACGCCGCACGGCGGTGGTGAGCGGGACGAAACAAAACGAATGGATGCCGTCCTGCTTCATGCGCTCGGTGACAGTGGGCCAGCGATGTTCTTCGACAAGATCGGGAACGAGGATCGGTTGTTGCGTCAGCCACACCGATCCGGCGGGGGTTTCTTCCACCGGCTCTTCATGGCCGCCCACAAGGTCAGCCGGTACGTTGGCTTGAATGGTGTGCAAGCGCATCGTGTTGCGAGCCGCATCGTACAAAGACAGGCCGACGAAATTGACCTGGACCACGCGGGGCAGGCGCTGAGCGAGATCGCGAAACAGATCGTGCAGGTCGCGATGCGCGGAAATCGCTTCTGCGACTTCGAGCAAGGTGCGATACCGCTCTTCCATCGTTTCGCACAGAGGGACCGATAACGGTTCCATGGCGGTGTAGTATGCCGTATCGACCAGCGCGGCTCAAGCCGCCCACCAGTCGAACCCACGGATGAGTGTTTTTTGGATGGCGCGGTTCACTGTAAATGTAGTGGGAATTCAGTTCTCTCCTTTCACCTTGACCGGGAATGGCAGTGCCCTCACCCTCCCGCCATGGCACCGACGATCAACAATGGCTCGGCTCCGCTTGCCACAGTTGGGGGGAGGGGAGTATCCGTCGATTCATGCGAGACATCCTGCTCGCAGGCGAAGAACCGGATGAACGGCCGGCGCTGCTTTGTCGTATGATCGCGGATGGTTCCCCGTAGCATTGGATAACGGGCCTCCAAGCTATCGAGCACCGAGTTCACCGTCGCAGGACCAGCGATATCCAGCAGGACCTCGCCATCCACCCGCGCGAGGGTTCGCAAATGTTGTGGAAGAATCACGCGTACCATTTGGGTATCTCGTATCTCGTGAAGCGTATCTTGCGTACGAAAATCGTTACATGCGTTTTGCGAATGATGTTTCGACACTTCATGTCGAGTCATAGTATCTGAGCTTCTACCGACAGCACCGCCGGTAGATCCCGCACGATCGGTGTCCAACTGTCTCCACCGTCGGCCGAGCCGTAGACCTGCCCGCCGGTCGTGCCGACGTAGATTCCGCAGGGATCGAGCTGATCGACGGCCATGGCATCGCGGAGGACGTTGACGTAGCAATCTTGCTGCGGCAGCCCCTTGGTCAGCGCCTCCCATTCGTTGCCGCCCACCTTGCTGCGATACACGCGTAACTTGCCTTCCGGCGGGTAGTGCTCGGAGTCGCTCTTGATGGGGACGACATAGATCGTATTCGGTTCATGTGCATGGACGGCAATCGGAAATCCGAAATCACTCGGCAGGTTGCCGCTGATCTCATGCCAGGAGTCCCCGCCATCGTCGCTGCGCAGCACATCCCAATGTTTCTGCATGAACAGGACATTCGGACGAGACGGGTGCATTGCGATGCAATGCACGCAGTGGCCGACGTCGGCATCCGGATCAGGCAGTTCATACTTCGATTGCAAGCCTTTGTTGGCGGGCCGCCAAGTCTGGCCGGCGTCGTCGCTGCGGAACGCGCCGGCTGCCGAGATGGCGACGAACATGCGGTCCGGCTGGCCGGTATTCAGCAAGATGGTATGGAGGCACATTCCGCCGGCGCCCGGCTGCCAAAGTTGGCCCTTGGCACTCCGAAGCCCCGCCAGCTCATGCCACGTCTTGCCTCCGTCCGTAGATTTGAAGATAGCGGCATCCTCCACACCGGCATAGGCCGTATCTGGATCAGTGAGCGACGGTTCGAGATGCCACACGCGCTTGAACTCCCAGGGACGCTGCGAGCCGTCATAGTGTTGGTGTGTCGTGAGCGGCTTGCCGGTTTTCTCCGATGCGTCATACAGGAACATGTTGCTTTCGCCCTTCGGCATGCCGTCCGCTCCCATGAGGTCCTCTGGTTTTGTGCCGGGCGGATTCCAGGTCTTGCCGCCGTCGTCGGAGCGCTGAATGACTTGACCGAACCAACTACTGGTTTGTGAGGCATAGATCCGATCAGGATCGACCGGCGAGCCTTTCAAATGGTACAGCTCCCAGCCTCCAAAGTGAGGACCATCGACCGTCCACTGTTTCCGCTTGCCATCGGACGTCAGGATGAATGCACCCTTTCTTGTCCCAACCAACAGCCGTACGGTGCTCATTCCATGCTCCTTTCTTCGTCGTTCGTCTCTCGATTTAGTGTTACTGGATGTCAGCCTTCAACTTTGACGAGATACGCTTCACGTTTCACGCTTCACGAGAGTTTGGCAGCCCTGCTATTTCGACCAACGGACGCACTTCGACGGTGCCGATCCGTGCCCCCGGCACTCGTTCGGCAATCCTGATCGCCTCTTCCTGGTTCTCAACATCGACCAGGAAGTAGCCGGCGAGCTGTTCTCTGGTCTCCATGAACGGGCCATCAGTGACAATCTCTTTACCCTCTCGTACTTGAACAACGCTCCCTGTTGCCTCAGGCTGCAGGGGTGAAGCATGGATATACTGCCCCTTGCTATCAAGTTGGTGGCACAGCTGAATCGATTCCGCGAGCATGTCTTTCCTGGTACCTTCAGGCATGGTGTTGAACCTGTCTTCATTGTGATGGACCAGCAGCAGATATTTCATGGCTTGCCTCTCGTCACATAAGATAGTCGTGGGGGTTGGCCAAGAGTGATCATGCTCTCCACAGTTTTCGAGTTGGTCTATCCCCGTTCATCCACTGGCCTAAGGGAGGGCTTAATATCAATGATAGGGGTTCCATCGATGGCCTCCATCGGTCCAACTCGTAACCGATGTCCAACAATCTCTAAGACAGTGACTTGATGAAGTCCGATGGGGTTGGGACGATCTGGTGATCGAGTTGCAAATACGCCCATCAACGGCGCCTTTAAGTCGCGCTGTGGGTGTACTTGCAGAACATTCCGTTGTGCGCAATGAAACCATGTAAGTACGATGACCTCGTCACCGGCCGAGATGCCGATCAGTCCTTCCGCGTTCGACGCTCTGAACTCCAACCATGCCTCAGGTGCGCTTTCGTCTCCCTGAAGCGGTGCGCTCTCAATGGACGTTAGGGGTGAACAGATCATCCCGATTGGTTCGACTAGGTAGTGATGTTCACTCATGTCTCGTTCTACAAGCGAGGAGTCGAAAATGGAAAATGAGGGAGCTTCATAGGTCTATTTCCTTGTGGAGCCGGAGTCCGGGCTCTCGAAGATTTGACGAATCTCTGTTTCTCCCTCCCATCCCGGCCAATGGTCCTTGTGCAGTTGCATGAAGCAGACTGTTTGTTCGATTGCTTCGTGCTTTGACCTGACTTCAAACACCGCGTAGCCACCGACCACTTCCCTGGTTTCAAGGAATGGCCCGTCGGTCACAGCCAGCTGACCGCCAGCCAACCGGACGCGCGCGCCTGCTGCACTTGGGAGAAGTCCCCCCATTTCGATCATGACGCCTGCTTTAGCATTTTCCTCAGCCAGCTTTGCCATGGCCTCCATGAGTGCCTTGGGGGGAGGGCCTGCATTTTCGGCGGACTTGACCATCATCATGAATCGCATTCTTGTGTCTCCTTTCTTGAGTTCACTAGTTGTTACGTTAGCTGTCTACAAATAGTCGTTCAAGAATGCCAAAATCGACATTGGCGTCTTCATTGCTGGGAGGGAATTGATATATTTGTGTAAGCGCATGATATTCCAGGCAGAATCTGGCGTGCAAGGAATGAATCGACGGTCTGTTACACCTGCTGATGTAGCGGTGCTGCGTCAGTGGGATGCGCAGCCACACGTACGGGCATCGGATCCCGACGACAACTGGGCGTGGGAGGTTGAGCTCAGCAAAGTTCCTGATTTAAGAGAGCAGTTGATCGCAGAACATGATGGCCGTCCCATCGGATTCATCCAGATTATCGATCCAGCCCGTGAAGAAAGTCATTATTGGGGTGACGTTCCCTCTGGCCTTCGAGCGCTTCCTCCAGTGTATGCTGTCGCCAACCGAATTGAATAGCAAGCTGACAACATCGGCGCAACTTTGATGAGGCGGCGAATGATTGAGGTGGCCGATTCAACCGACTGACGTTGGCTTGCGACGCTCTCTCGCTTCCTCAGACCCTTCCGTAGGCACGGTCAATTTCTGTTTTGAAAAGTACGGTACGACTTCAGCTCCCAGTTCTTCCAACACTTCGCCGGCTGGCCGCGAGCCGTACTTCAGGTTGAGAATGACGTGGTTAGCGCCTCGCGACTCCAGCTTATTCAGCAACTCAATAAGCATAGTGCGGCCCAAGCGAAAGCCGAGATGGATCGGTGTCGGTGCGGTATGGGGATCGTCCGTCAAGTCAATATAGAGGGATTGCACAAAAGGTTTGAACCTCCCCGGTGCGGCTTCTGCGGTCAATCGTTTCCACATTGCAATCACATCGGTCTGGGCTGCGAGGGGGCGCGGATAGGTAATCCAGCCGTCACTCTGGGCAGCGATCCATTCCATCGGCTGGCGGCTACTGCCCGTGACAAGGAGGGGTAAGGTGCCTAACACCGGTTTAGGCAGAAGGTCCACATCATGCAACGAACCAAAGGGACTTTCAATTTCGGGGAATTGTGTTTCGAGAACCTGACGCAGCACCTCGAATGAATCGCGAAACCGTTCGCCTCGCGTTTCTGCATCGAGTCCAAACACGGGGAATTCCACCGGACGATCGCCCGATGCGATTCCCAACACGAGACGGCCACCGGACAGCTGATCGACCGAGGCGGCTGCCTTGGCGACGTGCAATGGATGCCGTAACGACAGGACGATGCTGCCGGCCGCCAGTGCGATACGGCGCGTGTGTCTCGCCAGATATCCGAGATACACCCAAGGATCGTAGATCTGTCCGACATCGCCGAACGATGGATCATACAGTGGTACGTCACGCACCCAGAGTGCTGCGAACCCCAGCCGCTCTGCCTGCCGCGCACGCGCAAGGTGGTCGCGCATCGTGGGGATGCTGCCCTGATAGGCTTCGATAGGGACAAAAAGGCCGAGTGTCAGACGCCCTTCGGCAAACATCGTTCGAAATCCAGGATGCATCGATCGATCCATTTTGTCCTCCTTCGATCACATTCGTTCAACAAAGTTCGAGTATGATCTCCAATTCGACCGGCATCTTTGCCGGCAACGAATAAGCACCAATCGCTAGCCGGGCGTGACCGCCCGTTTCATTGAACACCGATGCAAGCAGCGTGGAGGCGCCATCGGCGACGGACGCATGGCCGGTGAAATCCGGCGATCCGGCAATATAGGCCGTCAACCGTACCACCCTCTTGATACGATCCAGCGAGCTGAGCTCGGCCTGCGCAACGGCAAGGCCATTGAGGGCCGCCAACCTAGCGGCTTGGCGGCCCTCATCGAGCGACAGTTCTGTCCCAACTCGTCCAGTCCAGGCAGGACGTCCGTCTTTCACAGGTAGCATGCCACTGAGAAACAACATGCCACCCGCAGCCACCGCGGGGACATATGCCCCGAGCGGGGTGGGCGGCTCAGGTAAGACTAACCGCAGTTCCCGCAACCGTTGCATCACGGTCATCGCGGCCCTCCTCCCATAGCAGGAGTGATAAGGTGTGAGTAGCGGTCGGCGCTACCAGGTGTCCAAGGCTCGCCGACAAACCGGTAGTTCATGCGTGGGAAATAGCCGTAGCGTTGGCCAAGTTCGCCACTCAGGAGTGTCATCCGTTCAATCACGCGCGCATTGGCCAGTCGGCCTGCATCCACGAAGCGGAACGGCATTGGCTGGACAATCGTGAGAAAATCCTGCTTGGCAGCGTTGTCGTCCCCAACGACGAAGACGTCGGTCACGGTCCCGTCGAATGTCGGAGCGTCGAAGACTTCCCACCAGACGTTCTTGAAGGCGCCGACGATCCTCCACTCCGGGAAGTGCCGCTGCAGTTCCTCCGCTCCGCTGGTATCCCAGGGGAGAATGAAATCCGTATAGTCGGCGTTAAACGGATTCGAAATATCGATGACGATCTTCCCCGCAAGGTGCGTGCGATATGGCTGAAGCGTCTCAATCATGCCGTCCCGCAGAAACATGGCCGGCAAGACAAGGTCCGCTTGTGCTGCTTGCTGATAGCTGGCCGGGGTGATGCCAGGCACGTTCAACCCCTCGACGATCCGCTCGGCTCGCCGCGGATCGCGCGAGCCGAGTAGGACCCGTGCGCCTGCCTTCGCAAACGCCTCCGCCAAACGCACGCCCATCCGCCCTGTTCCCAAGATACCTACGGTCTTCATAACGTCCTCCCTATGGTTATGATGTAAAAAAACCTACTAGTAGGTAGGTCTCCCTGACAAAAAAACTCCCCTCACCTCAGCAACAATTTCAGCGTCTGTTCTACCATCGCATGCAGCCGTTTATGTCCGCCTTCCGCTCGGGCCACAAGCGCCCCTCCCTCCAGCAGAGAGAAGATCATCGCCGCGACCAGTTTCGCCTCCCCTTTGAAGTGAAACTGTCCCTGGGCCTTTCCTTCTTCGAGTATCCGAACAAGACGTGCCTCGTTCTCCCGATAGAACCGCTTGACGCCGGCTGCTGCGGGGCTACCGAGGCTTGATAACTCCGCGCCAAGCATACCGCAGAGACAAGCCTTGTCCTGTTTACCTTCACTCAGGGTTGCCTCAAACAACCCCGCATAGTCCAGTAGTTGTTCGGCAGGGTTCTTCTTCGATTTAACAATCGAATCGACGAGGCCGAGGAAATAGGCCGTGTAACGCTGGATGAGCGCATCAAGCAGCGCATCCTTGGTCGGAAAGTGGTGATGAATGCTGGCCTTCCGTATGCCGATGGCTTCGCTGATGTGGTGATAGCTCATCGCGTTCACACCGCGGCGCTGGATCAATTCTTGCGCCGCATCGAGAATCGCTGTTTTGGTGTCACCCTTCATTATGGGCACGATACCTACCAGTAGGTAGGTATCGTTGTCAAGGGGATATTTATGTTTGTCACTCTGGCCCAGTTGTGCGCCTCTGCTGATGCGCGGCTGAAGTACATTTATTACAACAGCTTGTATTAGGAATCGGGGCCTTTCTACTTTATGAGGCCAGCTTGAGCTATCGTTGGGTGAGGCGGGATGGAGACGAGTAAAGTCGATAGTGTTAAGGGTCACTCTTGCAGCTCCATCAATCTTCGTTCCAAAAACCGTCGTTCCGGTTCTTGCTTCGCGAGGGCCAGCGCACGCTGGTACGAGGCACGGGCGTCCGCGTTTCTGCCGAGTCTTCGGCAGAAATCGGCTCGTGCAGCATGGGCCAGATGATACTGGGCTAACTCACCGCGCTCCAGCAGTGCATCGACCAGCTCCAAGCCTTTGGCTGGACCATCGCGCATGGCAACTGCAACAGTTCGGTTCAACTCGACGATCGGCGAAGGTTCCGTTCGCAAGAGGAGATCGTACAAGGCGACAATTTGAGGCCAGTCCGTTTCTGTTGCGTTGGGGGCTTCCGCATGGACGGCGGCGATGGCGGCTTGCAGGGTATAGGGGCCGATTCGCTTCGAGGCGAGAGCCTGTTTAACGAGAGTGATGCCTTCTCTGATGAGGTCTCGGTTCCACAATGATCGGTCTTGTTGCTCTAAGAGCACGAGATCACCGCTGGCCGAAGTGCGCGCCTGTCTCCGCGACTCATGCAGGAGCATCAAGGCGAGCAGTCCCATGACTTCCGGGTCAGGCAATAATTGTAGGAGGAGCCTTCCCAGTCTTATTGCCTCAGCGGAGAGATCCGCCCTGGTGAGTGATGGGCCGAATGATGCGGAGTACCCTTCGTTGAACACTAAATACACTACTCGCAGGACGGCCTCGACACGATCAGGCAACTCCGATGGTGGTGGAACCTCGTAGGGAATGCGCGCATCACGGATTTTTGCCTTGGCACGGACAATCCGTTGGGCAATAGTCGCCGGTTTGGTGAGGAAGGCGCGCGCGATCTCTTCCGTCGTCAGGTCGCAGACCTCTCGGAGTGTCATCGGGATTTGAGCTTCCGGTGACAGGGCTGGGTGGCAACAGGTAAAAATCAGGCGCAGACGGTCATCCTCGATGGACTCATCCATCTGTTCCACCAATGGATCGCTGGTAGTGGTCTCGATGCGTTTCGCGAGTTCGTTCAACGACGCATCGTAACGAGCGCGCCGTCTCATGCCGTCAATGGCCTTGAACCGTCCGGTAGAGACGAGCCAGGCGCGTGGATTGGCCGGGATTCCATCACGTGGCCATTGCTCCATCGCGACAGCGAAGGCTTCCTGCAATGCTTCTTCAGCTGCGTCAAAATCGCCGAGCAGACGAATCAAGGTGGCCAGCACCTGGCGTGACTCGGCACGGTAAACCGTCTCCACTGCTGTACGTGTCGGGTTTGTATGCTCGTCGCTCATCGCTGGGATGGTTATGCGCAGCCGAGTTCCTTCAAGGGGCGGACTTCAATACTGCCAAAGCGAGCAGCCGGGAAATTGGCAGCGATACGGATCGCATCGTTCAGGTCGGGGACATCGATCATCAGGAATCCGCCCAACTGCTCCTTCGTCTCAGCAAACGGGCCATCGGTGGTCGAGGTCTTGCCTTCTCGGACCCGTACAGTCGTAGCTGTATCCACCGGGTGAAGAGGTGAGGCCGCGATAAGTTGGCCTTGCTTTTGGAGAGCATCGCAATAGGCCATCGACTCATTCGAACAGGCGATTCGCTCGTTCTGCGGCATCGAATTAAGGAGTTTTTCTTCAACGTAGACCAAGCAAAGATATTTCATTGTGTCTCCTCCTGTTGGTGACGTCTCCTGCTATCAGGCATTAGACATCGGCTATAGGCTTGCCCGTAGGATAGTCGTCGGAATCGACAAAAATCGACATCACGTCTTGCTTCTCCGATAAGACAATTGAAAAGTTCTTGTAAGCAACTGATATTTCTCATGGAAATTGATGGCTGGCCTGCAAGGGGGAAGATCACCTTTCGTCGGTGATGACCGAGTCAGAAGCGGTATGTCTCCGACCGTAGTTTTCGTAGACGATTTCCCAGACACCGCCGTTCCGGCTCCTGTGGTGCGAGGCTCAAGGCCCGTTCGTAAGAAATGCGGGCCGCTTTGGTTTGCCCTGGAGGCAGATAGACATAGGCTCACGCGCCGGACGATCCAGCTTGAACAGGCTTGCCCCACTCATTCTGATCGAGGTATTATGCATTCATTCCGACCTCATTGAGGAGGTGCCATGGCCACGACGCGCACCCTTCCCAAATCGACACGGATTTCCCTCGACCGCAGCATCGAACGGATGCGAAAGCAGTTGGCTGAATTGGCCCGGTTTCTGGGCAAAGGGAAGCCGACCCGCAGTCTGGAGGAATTCGATCTCGAAACTGAACGGTTGATCGGCGATTTGCTGGGGCAGGCCTCCGACTTGCTGCACGCGTATGAATACGCCGAACTGGGTGAGGCTGGCGGGTTGGTGAATATGACGGACGAGGCGCCAGAAGGCACCGGTATGGACAGCCATCGGCAGAGTCTCTTGCAGCGGTACCGGGTGTTGGAAAGTTGCGTGTCGGAGCTCGAAGCGCGTCGGGCTGCCGAGCCGAAACAGAAGAAAGTCGGGCGGACTCTCATTGGTCCGCAAATCGCCGAGCATATGTCCCCAGAAGTCCGGAGTCTCTCGCAGGAGGCCACTCTGCGCGAAGCGGGGCAGCTCATGCAACAGTGGAAGCTCGGCTCACTCTTCCTGACCGACAACCAGTCATATGTCGGCTTCATCACGGATTCGGCGCTGGCACGCGAGGTCGTGGCCAACGGGATGAATCCCAACACCACCCCTGTCAAGACATGCATGCGCAAGCCAGTCGTGGCCATCGAAGGTGATCGTCCGATCATCGATGCCGTGCGCATGATGAAAGACCAAGCAACCCGGCACCTGGCCGTGACGCAGGACGGCCAGATTGTCGGCGTGATTTCCGTCTCCAATATTCTCCGCTACTATTCAGGTGTGGTCTAACCAGTTTCACGTCAGTGGGGGAGGTGAATCGATGGGACCGACCAAAGTGATTGTGAAGAACAGTGGGCTGTACGATGCCGTGTCCGGCAAACTCGTCAAGGATGGTTTCGCGAATCGCCGCGAATTGGAGGATTACGTGAATCATCATTACCTCGTCCTGCCGGCGATCGACAATGCGGGCCGGCCCTGGCTGCTTGACGGAAAGCCGGTGTACTGCATTCGCGGCGTGCAGTACGAGACTCTGGACGATCAGAAGGTTCACCTCGCCCGCTGTTCCGACTGCGGTGGCATGGGGATCCGTTCCGACGAATTTACAGTGGAATCGGACTGCATCCGGTGCACGGCTTGCGGACACGAGTTCGATGCCAGGTTGGAAATGATGGAGACATAAGGAGGGGTGGCTCAGTCAATACCCCTTTCTTCGATGCGTGCCCGGAACAACCTGGTCTCCAGGCCGCGCCCCCGGCGCCAATCAACGGTTGTTCATCGGTCCTCGTTGAATTCGCACGATCTTATCGAGGGTCGCTTCAAGGCGGCTCAGGTCCTCACTCCCGCCGACATCAGCGCCTCAGGCGTCATTGCTTCCTCTGGAGAAGCCGGTTCCAGCGGTTGATGCTGAGCGGCGATCAAGGTGTAAAACACGGGCACCACAAACAGTGTGAAGATGGTCCCAACGGTCATGCCTGTGACGAGCATCATCCCGATGCTGTTGCGGGCCGCTGCGCCAGGACCTGACGCCAAGACCAACGGGAGATGCCCGAAGACGGTGGCTGCCGAAGTCATCAGCACCGGCCGTAATCTGGTTAACGAGGCTTCACGAGCCGCGGTCATGCGGGAAAGCCCGCCGGCTTGTAGTTTGTTGGCGAATTCCACGATGAGAATGCCGTTCTTTGCAATCAGCCCGACGAGCGTAATCAGGCCCACCTGCGAATAAATATTGACCGTGGTGAGGTCGAGGAAACTGACAACGAGCGCACCGGAGATGGCCAACGGAACCGAGCCGATTAAGACGATCAATGGATCGCGGAAACTTTTGAACTGGGCGGCCAGCACCAAATAAATCAGGACGACGGCAAAACCCAGTGTCACTGTGAGTGCGGCTCCCTCTTGCCGCAGTTGCCGTGACTCGCCGGCATAGTCCATGACAACGCGCGGACCGTTCGATGCCGCGGCGGTTTCGAGCACACGGAGCCCTTCTTCCTTCGTAAAGCCTGGTTTCATGCCTCCGAAGATGCGGACGGCATTGCGCTGTTGGAAGCGGTTCAATGAGCGCGGCGCGGTGCTCGTTTCGATATGGGTAAAGGTGGACACCGGCACCAATTGGCCGCCCGGCGTCTTGATTTTTAAGTCCAGCAGCGGATCGACCGTCGCACGGTCCTTGTCGCCCAGTTGCGGGATGACTTTATAGCTTCGGTCGAAATAGTTGAACCGGTTGACGTAGGCCCCGCCGAGCATCGTGCCCAGCTCGCGGCCGACTCCCGCGAGGTCCAGTCCCAAGTCGGCCAGCCGTTCACGATCTAAGACAACCCGGGCTTGGGGGAGGTCGATCTTGAGGTCCGTATCCACGTAGAGAAATTTGCCGCTTTGCCAGCCGGCCCCCAGCACCATCCAGACAGTTTCGAGCATCTGCTCAGCCGGCACGTCACTCTGGAGGATCATCTCCACATCGTATTGGCCCGGTGTGGGAAGGGGTGGGTCCAGTCGTGGGAACACCCGAAGCCCCGGTACTTGCAGCACGGCGCCGTAGACGTCGTCGTACATCTCCTCGGTGGAGCGCGCCCGATCATGCCAATCCTTCGCAACCACTCCACCGAATCCGCCCCACGCGGTGGTGAGCGACCAGGTGTAGTCGGTTTCAGGAATTGTCGTGATTGCTCTGACGATCTGGAAATGTTGGCGATTGGTGGCCTGGACTGTGGAATCCGGTGACGCTTCGAAGAAAAGACTGATGTGGTTTTGGTCCTCCACAGGAGCCAGCTCCTGACGGGAGAAATGATAGAGCGGCCAGGAGGCGATCACAATGAAGAGGGCGGCCGCCACGATTCCCCCACGCATGGTGAGGGCAGCGTCGAGCAGCCTGGCGTAGATCCCTCGCGCTTCTTCGAACCGTCGGTTGACGAACGTGGTCAAGCGACCTTCTTTGCCTCGAGGATGGACGAATCGAGAGCTCATGACCGGCGACAGCGTGATGGCCACGATTCCTGACAGGACGACGGAGACGGCGAGTGTCATGGCGAATTCCAGGAATAAGGAACCGGTCAGCCCGCCTTGGAAACCGATGGGAGCGTAGACGGCGGCGAGTGTGATCGTCATCGCGATGATCGGACCAAGGAGCTCACGGGCGGCGGCTTGGGCCGCCTCGATCCGAGATCGGCCCATACGCACATGCCGTTCCACGTTCTCCACGACGACGATGGCGTCGTCCACGACCAAGCCGACCGACAGCACGATGGCGAGCAATGTCAGGAGGTTGAGGCTGAAGCCGAACGCGGCCATGAAGAGGGCGGTGCCGACTAACGACACCGGTATGGCGACCAGCGGGACGAGGGCGGTGCGGACCGAGCCCATGAACAGGAATACAACCAACGCGACGATCAGAATGGTTTCCGCCAACGTTTTGGTAATTTCCGTCAGCGCATTCCGGATGAACATCGTACTGTCCCAGACGAGTTTCATGTCGATATCGTTGGGCAGGGTCGGCCGGATCCGGTCGATCTCATCACGGAGCCGGTGTCCGACGTCGATTTCGTTCACGCCGGGCACCGCCCAGATGCCGAGGTAGACGCCTTCCGTCTCGTCATACTTGGCGATCATGTTCGCTTCCTCGGCGTCCCGCTCAATGCGCGCCACGTCTTTGAGTCTCACAATGGCGCCGCCCCGGTCGGCCACAATCAGTTCCTCGAACTCACCGGTCGAGCGAAGATCCGTATTGGCGAGGAGGTTGACCTGAACCAGATTGCCCTTCGTGCGTCCGACCGCTGCCAAATAATTGTTTCGCCGAAGCGCACCCTGGACGTCGCCGGGTGAGAGATTGAACGAGGCCAGGCGGTCGGGATCGATCCAGACGCGCATGGCGATCTGCCGGTCACCTTCGAAGGTGACCCGTTGGACGCCGGGCAATGTGGAGAGTTGAGGCTGCAATGTGCGTAAGAGCCAGTCTGTGACGGCCGGGACCGTCCGTTCGTGAGAACTGAAGCTGAGATAGAACGAGGCGTAGGGGCGATCGGCTCGTTGGATTTCAATCGAAGAGGGTTCGGCCTCCGGCGGAAGTTCAGACTTCACCTGTTGCAACCGGGCTGTGACCTCCGCCAAGGCCGCCGTGCTGTTGTGATTCAACTTCAAGTGGATGGTGACGGTACTGACGCCGGAACGGCTGGTGGACTCCACGTAATCGACGCCGCTGATGGCGGAGACCACCCGTTCGATCGGGGTACTGATGAAGCCTCGAATCGTTTCCGCGCTGCCTCCGTAGTAGATGGTCGTAATGACCACCATGGAGTTTTCAATCTTGGGATATTGCTGTACCGGCAGTGCCGTCATGGCCCGCCATCCGGCGAGCAGAATGACGAGATTGACGACGATGGCCAGGACCGGATGTTTGATGAAGACATCGGGGAACGATGTCCGGGTTGTGTCCTGTGGCATGGCCATGGGCTTAGGGTGTGGCGGCCGGATGATGCGTTGGTGTCGAGTGCTCTACAGCGCCTGCAATGGCGACGAGGACTCCGTCGCGAAGCTTAAAGGAGCCGAGCGCGGCGATCTGCTCGCCGGCCGCCAGTCCGGTGTGGATCACAATCTCATCGCCGAACATGGAGCCGCTTTCGACCTGACGGCTCTGGGCTCTCGTCCGGCCGTCTTTGTCTGTGGCAATGACGAACACCTGGTCTCCTCCCGGTCCCTTGCGTAGGGCGCTGACCGGGATGGCAACGACTGTTTGAGATGAGCCGACCGGCACCCTCACGCGTACCGATGCGCCGGGTGCCGGGATATGTCGGGTCCCCTCGATTCTGGCGCGGACCATCGCATTCCTGGTCGTCGGGTCGACCCGTGAATCGAGCGCGATGATCTTGGCCGGGACCGCCGGAGAATCACCTGACGCAAAGACCTCCACGACTTCGCCGACGTGTAAGCCTGCGGCAATGTGTTGGGCGACAGAGAAATCGACATGAACTGCATCGCCGACGCCCTGCAGTGTCGTCAGGAGCGTGCCCTCGTCCAGGTATTGGCCGGGATGGACATCTGCGATGCCGATCCTCACGCGGAATGGAGCACGGATCGTCTTTTTCGCGATGAGCGCTTTGGTACGGATAATCTGGGCTTGCGCTACATCCAGGTCTGCGCGTGCCCGATCGACTTCTTCCTGAGTGGTGGCGAGTTCCTGGTTGAGACTCTGCCTGCGATTGAGGACGGTCTTGGCGAGCGCGACCTGCGCTTCTTGGGCCTGGAGGTCAGCTTCCTCGACCGACACGTCGAGGGCGACCAATAGTGTCCCTGCCTCGACGATCCGCCCGGGCGTCAAGTGAACTTCGCGGACTGTCCCGGCCAGTTCGTTCTTCAGTGTGATCGAACGCAACGCAAGGACTGTTCCGATCGAGGTGGTGGTCTGGCGATGGTCGATTGCCCGCGCGACGGCGACGGTCACCGACTCCATTGGCTCAGGCTGATGAGACGAAGCTGCCTGCTCGCCTTGGACGGATTCGTATTTCCATGCGGCCAGACCGAGGCCTACCAGGAGTACGAACAACACCAGCAAGACCGATCCGAGCCGATTCTGACGATTCATAGGAAGCACCGCGAAGTTTGTGACAAGGGAGACCTTGGTCGCGACAGCATCAATTGCATCGGGCGTAGCCGGACACTGGAACGAGTACGCCGGATCATGTTATCAAATTCTTGGGCTCCATAGCTCTAGGGAAGGAACTGTCTATGCCGAGGGCGTCCACACAACCGGCCGCCATTCCGATCCGTTGCGTATGGGTCGGCGAGAAGCCGCACATGATCCGTTATCACGATCGGGAGTGGGGCAAGCCTGTGCACCGTGATCGGAAGCATTTCGAGATGCTGTTACTTGAAGGCGCGCAGGCCGGGCTGACGTGGGACACGATCTTGCGGAAACGTGAGGGGTATCGAAAGGCATTTGCCGGATTCGATCCGAAGAGTGTAGCGCGGTTCACGGCTAAGACGAAGGCCGAGCTGCTGCAGAATCCCGCCATTGTTCGAAACCGGCTCAAGATCGATGCGGCGATCGCCAACGCCAAGGCGTTTCTGGCCGTCCAACGAGAGTTCGGGTCTTTCGACGCGTATGTGTGGTCGTTTGTGGCGGGAGAGCCCATCGTCAATCGTTGGAAGCGGATGACAGATGTTCCAGCCACCAACCCGGTGAGCGACACGTTGTCCAAGGACCTCAAGCGGCGGGGGTTTCGTTTCGTCGGCAGTACGATTGTCTATGCCTACATGCAGGCAGTTGGTCTGGTCGATGACCATACGGAGGAGTGTTTCCGAAAGCTCAAACCAATTGGCTAGTGCGGAGGAAGTAACGACTTGGTTC
Organism: Nitrospira sp. ST-bin4; assembly: GCA_002083565.1. Lineage (GTDB taxonomy): Bacteria > Nitrospirota > Nitrospiria > Nitrospirales > Nitrospiraceae > Nitrospira_D. The sequence goes on from MSXM01000004.1 coordinate 73,354, forward strand.
TTCTCCCCAAAAGTTCTTTCCGGCCGAGGCCCGGCTCTACAAGGCAGGCACTGATGATGTATGGAACAAGTTCGGCCGGGCAGCGGAGATCCAGCGCGACAGGCGCGCTGGGAGCGGATGTAATACACAAATCGACGTGAGAGCCGCGACCGAGTACGCATCTGCATGCTCGGCTGAAGGGTGGAAGCTGGAGTGAAGAGTTGAAGGGAGCTATGGCGCAGGCATCCCTGGGCGCCGGGTGACGTTTCGACCATTGAAATAACAACTCTAGTCAGCGGTATAATGGCTTCCTTGTCGGACTGGGAAGGCTCCCAATGTCTGTCATCGAACCTCTCGCTGAACAGTACCGCGCCCTCCTGGAAGTCTCCGAATCCATTGCTGCGCATCACGACCTGCCCGACGTATTTCGCGCCCTCGCCCAACGACTCCCCCGAGTGCTCAAGTTCTCGTCCATGGTTCTGGGGCTGCACGACCCGAGCAAGAATGTCATGCGCCTGCATGCGCTGGAGGACCCGCGCCCTATGCCTGTATCGCCGGGCCTTGAATTTCCCGTCGAAGACGTTCCCGGTGGTTGGGTATGGCAACATCAGCAGCCATTGATCTGCGCGAATGTCGACCAAGAGGCCCGATTTCCCAAGGTGATGCCGATGATTCGTCAGGCGGGTATCCGGTCATTGTGCATCGTCCCTCTCACAACGGCGCGCCGACGTCTGGGCGCAATGGGCGTCGGAAAATTGGAAGAACATAACTACCAACAAACTGAGATCGAATTTCTGCGGCAGGTGGCCAATCAAGTCGCGGTCGCGGTCGAGAACGCGCTCAACTTCGAGGCCGCGCGCGCAGCCGAGCGGGAATTGCGGATACTGCTGGAGATCAACAACAGCGTCATTAAACATCTCGATCTGCGCGAATTGTTCAAGGCCATTGCCGCCTGCCTTCGCCGCGTCGTCGGACACGACTCGGCACGTCTGACTCTGCTTGATGCCGCCAGCAATCAGTTGCGGGTCCTCGCACTAGATTCGGAGATGACCAACCCATGGCCGGTTGTGTCCGGCGGATTGGTGCCCATCGAGGGCACGCCCGCCGGAGTGGCATTCAGAGAGCGAAGAACGTTACGAGTGGACAGCCGTGAACTCAAGCAGTTCAGTTCGCCGATTCCGCACTATCTGGTCGCCAATGGCGTGAAGTCGCTCATTAGCGCGGCCCTGATCGCGCACGGGCATACACTCGGAACGCTTGACATCGTCAGTTTCAGGGACGGCGCTTTTACCGAGTCGGAGGTAATGCGGATTTCGCAGATCGCCGAACAGGTCGCCATTGCCGTCGAGAACGCGTTGAATTTCGAGCGTGCCCATCAGGCGGAGCAGGACATGAAGCGTCAGTTTGAACGAGAGCGCTTGATGCTGGAAATCAACAACGCCGTTGTCTCGCAACTCGACTTGCGGGAACTTGTGCGGGTCATTTCTTCCTGCCTCTCCGAAGCATTGGAAATCAATGCCGTGGGTCTGTCGCTGTATGAACCGGAGACGGCGTGTTTTCGCGTGTATTATTACGACTTGCCGGACACGATACCGCCGATGGAAGCAGGGGCGACGATTCCAGCTGAAGGGAGCATCGGCGGCCTGGCGCTCGCTTCGGGCCGACCCGTTCTCATCAATCGCGCTAGTGAGGCGGAGGCGTTTCCCGAATCCAAGCGGCGTTTTTATGATCACGGGTTCAATTCGGGCGGCTGCGTGCCGCTGATTCTGCAGGGCCGCAAACTCGGCGTGCTGGGCATTCTCAGCTTTCGGGAAGACGCGTTCCCTGAAGAACGGCAGCAGTTGCTCTGCCAGATTGCCGATCAGATCGCCATTGCGACGGAAAATGCGTTGAACTTCGAACGAGCCCGGAAAGCTGAGCAGGCGTTAGCGCGTCAGCTCGAACGGGAGCGATTAATGCTGGAGATCAACAATGCCGTCGTAACACACCTGAAACTGCCGGACCTGCTGAGAACGGTTTCCGCCTGCCTCAAGCGTGTCCTTCCGCATGACCTGGCGGGAATTGCTCTCAATGATCCCGCCACGCAACGTTTGGTGGCCCACGCGTTGGACTTTCCTCACAACCAGGACTTCGTTGCAATGGGCAGTCCGATCCCGATTGAAGGAACCCCGGAGGGGTTGGCGTTTCGTTCTCAGCGTAGAGTGTTGATCAAGAAACTCAGTCTCGCGGAGTTTTCGGCAGAGATCGTGAAACGAGGTGCGGCCGAAGGCCTAAAATCAGGATGCACAGTTCCCCTGATGTCGCGCGGACGACCCTTGGGTACTCTGAGCATTGTCAGTCTTCATGAGAGTGCATTTTCCGAAGACGACGCGGAATTGCTCGACCGGATAGGATCACAGATCGCGATTGCTGTCGAAAACGGGCTGGCGTACCAGGAAATTGCAACCCTAAAGGACAAGCTAAATACAGAAAAAATTTACCTCGAGGATGAAATACGAAGCGAATTGAACTTCGAAGAGATCATTGGCGAGAGTCCCGCGATCAAAAAGGTCTTGAAACAGGTCGGTATCGTCGCGCCCACCGACTCCACGGTGCTGATTCTTGGTGAGACGGGTACGGGGAAAGAACTGCTTGCCCGCGCCATTCACGACCGAAGCAAGCGGCGGGAACGGACCTTTGTGAAGATGAACTGCGCCGCGATTCCTACAGGGCTGCTCGAGAGCGAGTTGTTTGGACACGAACGAGGAGCCTTTACCGGCGCGATTGCCACAAAGGTCGGGCGCTTCGAGTTGGCGGACGGTGGAACCCTCTTCCTCGACGAAGTGGGAGACATTCCACTGGAATTACAGTCGAAGTTGCTGCGTGTCCTCCAGGAACAAGAGTTCGAGCGGCTCGGAAGTACGAGAACGATCCGCATCAACGTGCGATTGGTTGCCGCGACGAATCGAGATCTCACCCAGATGATTACCGACAAGGAATTCCGCGGTGATCTCTATTATCGTCTGAACGTGTTCCCGCTGGTCGTGCCCCCCCTTCGTGAGCGCCGTGGAGACATTCCTCTGCTTGTCCGCTATTTTGCACAGCAGTTTGCACGCCGTATGGACAAACAGATTGCAACGATCCCGTCGCAGGCGATGGCGGTATTGTCCGGATATGACTGGCCGGGCAACATTCGTGAGCTGGCAAACTTGATCGAGCGAGCCGTGATTCTCTCTCAGGGGACCGACTTGAATGTTTCTCTCAGTGAACTGAAAACCACGGTACACGATGGGCATCAACCCGTGACAACCCTTCAAACGGCAGAGCGAGACCACATCCTGCGCGCACTCGAAAAAACCAATTGGGTCATCGCCGGCCCATCCGGAGCAGCGACCTTGCTCGGCATGAAGCGATCCACTCTCCAGTCGAAGATGATCAAGCTCGGAATCTCCCGCCGACAGTAGTACCGACATTTCGGTAATTACCGATATCTCGGCACTTCTGCTTTTGGCATCACGGCTGCTTCGCTCTGCAAAATTTCCTAAATTCTCACATGTTCGATCATGATTTCAGTGGCTTATGAGCGAGTTCGGCAAGCGCCGCCTTGCTGGAATGCCGCGTGCTATGACCCTCCACCAACGACAACAGTGACATAGGCATTCAACCTTCGAACTCATAGAAAGGATAGATCATGGTTCCCACACAGATAATGCTCCTCGGTGCTTTGGCAGTGCTAATGACAGGTTGTGTCTCCACTATGCATGCGCGCGACGTTCAACCACACGGTCTCATCAGTGAACATCAGGCGCTGCTTACAGATGTGACCGACGATCGTGCCGCACTTAAGGGATATCGCAACCCGGCGGCGAACTGGCGCGCGTACGACAAGATCCTCCTCGAGCCGGTTGTGATCAGTGACGACTTCGTGTCGACACTCAACACCGAACAACGCGGCGACCTCAAGAAATTAACGGAGAGTTTCTACGCCAAACTCCGACAGAATCTGTCTAAGCAATATCAAATAACCGACGCGCCCGCCGCCGGCACGATGCGATATCGTGTGTCAATTACGCACGCCGAGCAATCTTGGATGACGCTGGCAGTCCTCACCAAAGCCGTCTGGCAACTGCAAGCAGCGAATACCTTGTGGGCGCTGACAGGGGGCAAACCGGCTTTCGCAGGAGAAGTCACGGCCGAGTTCACGATCATTGACGCCGTCACGGGAGAATTGCTCGAAGTGGGAGTGGACCGGCGAGTCGGCGGGCAAAACCTTCTCGACGGAGAAGTGTTCAATTCATGGGGCGATGTAAAAAACAGCTTAAATTATTGGGCGGACTCCTCCGCCTATCGACTCTGTGGCGCCCGTGGCGGCGAGAACTGTGATGAGCCAAAGGCCGGCTGGATGGACATATTTCATTTCTGAAGGCAAACAACCTAACGCGATCAATGACTGCAATCAAGGAGGTCACAGTGGAACTGAAGATGCCGAATCACGAACAAGCTTACTGGGGATTGCGTGCCATGAAAACGATTGCCATGGCGGACGGCGTGCTGAATGAATCCGAGCAACATATGCTGGCATCGGTCCAGCGGGTGATCGGTACAACGTATGACATCGAGGGATTGGATCCCATTACGCCGCGTGAACTGGCCCAGGCGTTGCCCGATCTACAACTGCGGAAGCAGCTGGTGCAGGGATTGATCGTGGTGTCTCTCATAGATGGGAAGCCCAACGAGCAGGAGGCCGCTCTTGTCGAGCAATTCGCACAGGCCATGGAGGTCAACACCCTAGAGGTCAAAAATCTGCGGCATGTGCTTAACGGGGAGGTGCTCCAACTGCGTCTGGATCTGGTACGCCGGTTTTGGTTGCGCCCCAAGGTTGAGGAGATCTGGAACAGTGAGGGTGTCAGAGGACTCTACAAGTTTGTTCGCGGGATGATGGGACGGTATGAGAACAAGGAATTGGCTGCCCGCTACCAGGCTCTGGAGCGCTATCCCGTCGGCTCCCTGGGTCATTCGTATTGGGAGTATTGCCGGAAGAACGGCTTTGCTCTGCCGGGAGAAAAGGGTGGTGCACCGGAGCAGATTTTATTCCATGACTGTGTGCACGTCCTGTCCGGTTACGGAACGGCGCCTGAAGAAGAAGTTCAGGTTGCCTGCTTCAGCGCAGGATTTCAGCGACGGGAACCGTGGCTCTTCGTGCTTTTCGTCTTGTTGCAATTCCATGTCGGCATCCGAATGACACCAGTGACCACCGCCCGAACAGGTTTCTTTGATCCTGAGAAGGCGATGATCGCCATTCGCCGAGGGGCGGCGATGAATCTCGACCTCAATAATGGATGGGACTACTGGCCCGTGATGGGTGAGCAGGTTGAGGAACTCCGTCGGCGGTACAACATTCTGCCGATGGATGCCTTCCGGCCGGCGAAGCAACAGGCAGTCGGAAGCGCCGCGTAAGAACGAGCGGGAGACGAGCGGGGAGAGACACACAACATGCTGAAGATCACGACGCAGACTGATGCCGGAACAACAGCGTTGAAACTCGACGGCAAATTGACGAATCCATGGGCTGAGGAACTGGATCGCTACTGGCGAGATGTCCCTGGCTCTCATCGGAAACGGATGTTGGTCGATCTGACGGGAGTAACTTTCATCGGTTCTGAAGGCAAGGCGATCTTGGCTCGGATGTGGCGACAAGGGGCGAGGTTTCATGCGGCAGGTTGCCTCAACATCTCTGTCTTGGAGGAGATTACGGGGGTTGATCGAGAAGAATCGCGGAGCCGAAAAGCAGGCGAGTAAAGGAAGCACCATCATGATGAATCGAATACATGCCATGAAAACCTTCACCGTCATGCGATTGGTTACGTCCGGCATCCTGGCTTGTGCGGGACTCACGGGTCTGGTGGGCTGCAAGAAAGAGGAGGCAATGGCGATTACGCAACCTCCGTTGAAGGTCCAGGTGGTGACGGTGGAGCAGAAGGATGTGCCGATCTATTACGAATGGATCGGGTCAACAGATGGTCTGGTGAATGCGAAGATCCGGGCGCAAGTGACCGGGTATCTGCGCAAACAGCACTTTCGGGAAGGGGCATCGGTCAAGAAGGGCGACCTCCTCTTCGAAATCGATCCGAGAAAATTTCAAGCTTCCCTGGATCAAGCGTCAGGCGAGCTCAAACGCGCGCAGGCACAGCGGATTAAGGCCGAACTCGATGTCGAGCGAAACGAGCCGCTGGCCAAGGAAGGAGCCATCAGTCAGAAGGAGTTCCAGGACTCTGTTCAGGTAAATCGCGCCGCCCAGGCATCGGTCGAGTCGGCACTGGCGGCGCTGGAGCAAGCAAAGCTCAATGTAGAGTGGACGAAGGTTGTCGCGCCGATCAACGGCGTGGTCGGGATTGCCAAGGCGCAGATCGGTGACCTCGTGAACTCCAACGACGAACTGACGTCCATGTCTCAGCTTGATCCGATCAGAGTCTACTTTCCGGCCAGCGAGCAGCAATATTTGAAATTTGCAAGGCTGGTGCAGGAGCGATACCAGGAAAAAATGGATCCCACGGCAATGCGGACTGACGGACGCATCGACATGGTGTTGAGCAATGGCGAGCGGTATCCCCACAAGGGCTGGTTCTTTCTCGCCGATCGACAGGTGGACCCAAAGACCGGCACCATCCGTGTGGCCGCGCTCTTTCCCAACCCAGGCAATGTCCTCCGGCCAGGTCTCTATGCCAAAGTTCGCACCCCACTCGAGCTCCGTGAGGGAGCCCTGCTGGTGCCTCAACGTGCCGTCAGTGAAACGCAGGGGCGGCGTCAGGTCGCAGTCGTCACACCGGACAACAAGGTCGAGATTAGGACTGTGACCACCGGCGAGCGAGTCGGCTCTCAATGGATTGTCTCGCAGGGGCTTTATCCGGGTGAACATGTCATAGCCGAGGGTCTTGAGAAACTGGAAGCCGGAGCTTCCGTCCAACCCATTCCGTTTGGAACGGAGCAGTCTGCTACGCAGGCGGCCTCCCTCCCGAGGAGGAGCTAATGGCCAGATTTTTTATCAATCGACCGATTGTCGCGATTGTTCTCGCGATTGTGATGACACTCGTCGGCGTCGTCGCGATGATCCAGCTTCCTATCGCTCAGTTTCCGAATATCGCACCACCGGAAATCCAGTTGCAGGCGACCTACCCGGGAGCGGATGCCGTCACCCTCGAACAGTCGGTCGCGACACCCATCGAACAGCAGATGAACGGTGTCGATAACATGCTCTATATGTATTCGGTCAATGCCAGTGACGGGCGATCGACGCTACGGGTGAACTTCGACGTCGGGACGAAGCCGAACGACGATCAGATTCTCTCGCAGATGCGGTATTCACAGGCGGAAGCCCAGTTGCCGCAAGAGGTGAAGAATTACGGTGTCACCGTCAAGAAGTCCACCACGAGCCCGCTGGCTCTGTTCTCCCTCTATTCCTCCAACGAAACCTACGACAACATCTGGCTGGCCAACTATGCGTTCATCAATATCAACGATCCGATGACGCGAGTGCCCGGGGTCGGGCAAGTAACGATCTTCGGCGCTGGGCAATATGCCATGCGGTTTTGGGTGCGGCCGGATATGCTGGCGAAGCTCAACATCACCGTGCCTGAAATCCTGGATGCCGTGAAGAAGCAGAACACAGTCAACCCGGCCGGACAGGTCGGCGCCGAGCCGATTCCGGCGGGCCAGGAGTTTACCTATTCCGTACGGGCCCAAGGCCGGTTGCTCACGCAGGAGGAATTCGAGTCGATCATCGTCCGTGCAAACGAAGACGGCTCCATTGTGCGGCTGAAGGATGTCGCGCGAGTCGAACTGGGGGCGCAGTCCTATAACATGATCGGCCGCATGAACGGCAAACCCTCCGCCATTATCGCGATTTACCAATTGCCCGGCTCCAACGCCATTCAAACGATGGATCAGGCGAAGCTGTTGATGGAGGATCTGAAGCGGCGTTTCCCGACCGACTTGGACTATGTGATTTCGCTGGATACCACCCTCTCGGTCCGGGAAGGGCTCAAAGAGATCGTGCATACCTTGTGGGAAGCGCTTCTGTTGGTTGTTGTCGTGGTGTTCATCTTCCTTCAGGGGTGGCGGGCCACGTTGATTCCGCTGTTAGCGGTACCGGTTTCGCTCATCGGCACCTTCATGTTGTTTCCGCTGCTGGGATTCACGATCAACACGCTCTCACTATTTGGCCTTGTGTTGGCGATCGGTTTGGTGGTGGACGATGCCATCGTGGTCGTGGAAGCCGTCGAACATCATATCGAACAGGGACTCTCACCCAAGGAAGCGACACTCAAGGCCATGGAACAAGTGTCAGGGCCGGTCGTGGCCATCGCGCTGATTATGGTCGCAGTCTTTTTGCCGACGGCTTTTATCCCCGGCATAACCGGCCGCCTCTACCAGCAGTTTGCGATCACCATCGCCGTGGCAGTCATCATCTCTGCCGTCAACGCGCTCACGCTCAGTCCCGCGCTCTCGGCCATGCTCCTGCGCCGCAAAACAAAAAGCAGAGGTCCATTGGGGTGGTTCTTCGGATGGTTCAACCGCCTCTTCGGCCACGCGACTGACCGGTACGTGCGGGTCTGCCGTGGATTGATCCGCAAGGCGGCCTTGTCAATGCTTTTTCTCGTGCTGGTCTCTGTGGCGGCCGGCTGGTTCGGCTCGAAGCTGCCCAGCGCATTTCTCCCGATGGAGGACCAGGGTTATCTTTTCTTGAACGTTCAGTTACCGACTGCCGCGTCCCTTCAGCGAACAGATGAGGTCTGCAAAAAGATCGAAGCCATGTTGCGAGAGACGCCCGGCGTTCAATTCACGACAACCGTGGCGGGGTTCAGTCTCTTGAGCACCGTCAGTACCTCTTACAATGCATTTTTCTTCGTCACGCTCGCACCCTGGGGAGAGCGCGGGAAGCCGGAAGAGCAACTACTCTCGATCTACTACCATATTAAGGAGCAACTGGACGGGCTTTCCGAGGCGCGGGCATTCGCGTTCCCGCCGCCGACCATTCCCGGGGTGGGAACCTCGGGAGGGGTGTCATTCATTCTGGAGGACCGAGTTGGCAAGGACGTGGCCTTTCTTGCCCAGAACACCGACACATTCATGACAGCCGCGCGAAAGCGTCCGGAGATCGCCAGGATGGATACCACCTTCATCCCCAGTGCTCCGCAGTTCTTCGCAAAGGTGGATCGAGAGAAGGCCTTGAAGCAGGGAGTCAATATCGGCGATGCCTACCAGACGCTTCAGGCGTTCATGGGCGGGGTGATGGTCAACTACTTCAATCGATTCGGCCGTGTCTGGCAAGTCTATGTGCAGGCGGACGGCGAGTTCCGAACGAATCCCGACAACATCGGACAATTCTATGTGCGGAACGCTTCGGGCGATATGGTGCCGATGTCCACCCTTGTCTCCATGGAGTCGGTCAGTGGCCCTGAATTTACCATGCGGTACAACGGTTACCGGAGCGCGCAATTGTTTGTCGGCGCGGCGCCCGGTTACAGTTCCGGGCAGGTGATGCAGGCGCTCGAAGAGGTGTTCAAGGACACGATGCCCAGCGGGATGGGGTATGACTACATTGGGATGTCCTTTCAGGAGAAGGCGGCGGCACAGGGGGTGCCGGCCAGTGTCATCTTCGGATTCTCCGTTCTGTTCGTCTTTTTAATTCTCGCGGCACAATACGAGAGCTGGGCCCTGCCATTCAGCGTGTTGCTGGGGACGCCGATCGCTGTGTTCGGTGCTTTCGGCACCTTGTGGCTTCTCAAGCTGGTGGCGCCGCAAGCGAGCGAGAACGACGTGTTCGTACAGATTGGCTTGGTCATGCTCATCGGCCTTTCTGCGAAGAACGCGATCCTCATCGTCGAATTCGCGAAAAACGAGCGGGAGCAGGGAGTCAGTATCGCAGATGCCGCGCTGACCGCAGCCCGTTTGCGCCTGCGTCCGATTCTGATGACCGCCTTCGCGTTCATCCTCGGGGTCGTGCCGCTGATCCTCTCATCCGGCTCCGGTGCCCATGCGCGTATTCTGCTTGGTCTCACGGTGTTCGGGGGCATGACCGCGGCGAGCGTGATCGCCATTTTTATCATCCCGGTTTCGTTCTACGTAGTGGAGTCACTCGCTCGCCGAAAAGCATCACTGTCCCAGTCTGCAATACAAAATGACGAACTCCCGGGACTTGCCCTGCAACCACACGCGCATCATTTACCAGTGGCTATAGCGCACAGTCGCGGAGAGGGAGGACTCTGATATGACACGACTGCTGATTGTTGCACTCTTCACGGTTTCGCTGTCCGGATGTCTCATGGGACCGGATTACAAGCGACCGGATACGCCGAAGGCCGATTCCTGGCGTGTGCCGGCTGAGAAGTCCGGTTCAATCGCGAATCTCCCTTGGTGGGAATTGCTGAAGGACGAAGCGCTACAGCAGCTGATTCGTACGGTACTGGAAGAAAACCTGGACTTGCAGATGGCGGCTGCGAACATCGATGAATATCAGGCCCAACTGACCATCGCTCAATACGATCTGATTCCCTCCCTTTCCGCCTCTGGCACCGCATTCGGATTTCGAAACACGAATAACAATGCCCTAACGATACCGGGCGGAGGGGCCATCCCCATCTCTCAACGTGAAGGCACCACTCTGTCTCAGTTCTCGGGTAACGTGGGTGTCAAATGGGAAGTCGATCTGTGGGGACGGATTCGTCGCTCGGTCGAAGCCGGCAGAGCGCAATTGCTGTCGAAACAGGAAAATCAGCGGGCGGTTGTGCTCAGCTTGGTCGGCAACATGGCGGAGAGCTATTTCGATCTGCGTGCGTTGGACCTTCAGATAGAGATCACGAAACGAACACTCAAAGCCTGGGATGATTCCGTCCGACTTTCCAGGCTCCGTTATCAGAAGGGTGATATCCCGAAACTCGATCTTGATCGATTCCTAGCAGAACGAGCAGGCACGGCGGCACAATTGGCCGATTTGGAACGGCAGGTGGTCCAACGGGAGAACCAGATCAGCGTGCTACTTGGACACAGCCCCTCGCCGGTATCACGGGGGCGGCTGCTTACAGAACAGCCGATGCCACCGGAGATACCGCCCGGCCTGCCATCTGAGCTGCTCCAGCGGCGGCCTGATATCGTACAGGCCGAACAGGAACTGGCAGCCGCGACGGCCAACATCGGCGTCGCCCAGGCCATGCGCTTTCCCCAGTTGGCCCTTACCGGGCAGGCCGGAGGAGCCCAACTCAATATCTCTGACATGTCCTTCAACCCCTATGCCACGTTTATGGGAGCTGCGGCCTTAACCGCGCCCCTCTACAACGCCAGCGCGCTTGGCTATCAGGTAAAGATTGCTGAGGCCAGGGGCAATCAAGCGATTGCACGGTATCGCAAAACCGTTCTTCAAGCGTTCCAGGAAGTGGAGGATGCGCTGATCTCCGTGCAGAAGACCAAAGAACAGCAGGAGGCACAGGAGCAACAGGTCCAAGCCTTGGAATCGTCCCTGCATCTCGCTGAACTGCGCTACCAGGGTGGTCGGGCCAGTTATCTCGACTTGCTGACTGCGCAACGGACCTTGTTCGACGCTGAACTGGCACTGGCAAAGACCCGCCGCAACCAACTGGTTTCGGTCGTCAAACTGTACAAGGCTTTGGGAGGCGGTTGGTCTCCGAAGGGTGCCGAGGAAAACAAGCCGTCATCAACAATGCAAGATGCGGGGTGAAGGCATAGAGCTTTTGAGTGAAACGGGATGACGACGCACTCCCATAAAGAACAACTTCGATGGTTGAGCTTGGTTAATCTGGAGGTTATCGTGGCAAGACCCTTAGTCGGTATCATCGTGATTACGTTAGCGGGCTGTTGGCCTTCGGTATCGGCGGCCGAAAACGCAAGATCGCTTCGCGAGGTGTTTAAGCAGGTGGACCCGTCGGTTGTTGTGGTGGAGACTAACAGCCATCGCGTTGTGACAGGGCCGAGGATGCAGCTTGCGACTCTGCCCGGTCTGGGTTCCGGCGTACTCATTTCTGAAGACGGCAAAGTTATGACGGCGGCACATGTCGTACAGACCGCGGATGAAATCAAAGTCCAGTTCAAAAACGGAGCAGTATCGACGGCCACCGTGCTGATGTCGGATGCGGCGGCGGATGTCGCATTGCTGCAACTGGCACAGGTGCCGGCCGGTGCCGTAGTAGCTAGGCTTGGGGACTCGGACGAGACAGAAGTCGGCGACGAGGTCTTTGTCGTAGGTGCGCCTTTGGGAATGAGTCACACATTGACCGTCGGTCACATCAGTGCCAGGCGGATACTCAATACCATGTTCGGAGACATGTCTCGATCGGAATTCTTTCAGACGGATGCGGCAATCAACCAGGGTAATTCCGGCGGCCCGATGTTTAACCTGGAGGGTCAACTGGTCGGCGTCGTGAGCCATATTATGTCCAAGTCCGGCGGTTCCGAGGGATTGGGTTTTGCTGTCACATCCAACTTGGCTCGTAGGCTTCTCCTTCATCAGAATCAGTTCTGGAGCGGAGTCGAAACCGTCATGCTATCCGGCGATCTTGTATCTATACAGGAGGTCT
>MSXM01000058.1:0-43340 GCA_002083565.1 Nitrospira sp. ST-bin4
CCCTCACCCCTCACCCCTTACGGTTTATCCGGCCGCATCGCAGCGCTCTTCATCGGGAGCAAGCTGACTCCGCTCATCATGGTAGGGGCGCTGCTTCTGGGCCTGTTCGCAATCGTCGCCACACCGCGCGAAGAAGAGCCGCAGATCGTGGTGCCGATGGCCGACGTCTGGCTGCCCTTTCCCGGCGCCTCCGCCAAAGTCGTCGAAGAACAACTGACCAAGCCGTTCGAGCGGAAACTCTCGGAGATCAAGGGCGTGGAGTATGTCTACTCGATCTCTCGGCCCGGCGGGGCGCTGATCATCGTCCGCTTCTACGTCGGCCAGCCGATGGAGGAGAGTCTGGTCGATCTCTATGACAAGTTGATGTCGAATCAGGATCTGTTGCCACCGGGTGCCGAACCCTTTCTGGTAAAGCCGAAGGACGTGAACGACGTCCCGATCGTGACCCTGACGTTGTCGAGTGAGCGGTACGGTGAATTCGAATTGCATCGGTTGGCCGAGCAGGTGTTGGAGGAGGCCAAGAAGGTTTCCGGTACGTCCGGAGGCTTCATCGCCGGAGGCCGGATGCGAGAATTGGCGGTACAGATCGACCCGGCGAGGTTGAAGGCCTATGGGCTCACCCCGTTGGAGGTCGCGACCGTCATTCGCGGAGAGAATCGGGCCTTGCCGACGGGCCGGTTCGATAGCCGCAATCAGAGTTTCCTTGTGGAGACCGGCCGTTTCATTCGATCGCGCGCCGATCTGGAAAGCCTGGTGGTCGGGGTGAGCGAGCAACGACCGGTCTATCTGCGACACGTCGCGGAGGTCCGCGACGGACCGGCCGAGGCCACGAGCTATGTCTGGTTCGGTCTGGGCGCCGCCGGAGCCCCTGAAGGGTTAGGGGTAAGGGGTGAGGGGTTGGAGTCACCGGCGGTGACCGTGGCCATCGCCAAACAGGGCGGCACCAACGCGGTGACGGTGGCCGAGCAGGTCATCCGCAAGGTCGAAGACATGAAAGGCGTGACGGTCCCGTCGGATGTGCGCGTGACCGTCACGCGCGATTACGGAGAGACCGCGCAAGAGAAGGCCAACGAACTGTTGTGGCACCTACTCATTGCCGTCGTCGCGGTGGTCATCTTTCTCGGCGTCGCGCTGGGGCCGCGCCCCGCCTTCGTCGTGTCCATTGCGATACCCCTCACCCTTGCCTTGACGCTTTTTACGTCGATGCTCATCGGCTACACGATCAATAGGGTGACGCTCTTCGCGCTGATCTTCTCGATCGGCATTTTGGTGGACGACGCCATCGTCGTCGTCGAAAACACGTACAGGCATTTAACGCTGCGCCTGCGTCCCCATGACGAGGCGTCGATCTATGCCGTCGATGAAGTCGGCAACCCGACGATTCTGGCGACCTTCACCGTCATTGCCGCGCTGCTGCCGATGGCCTTCGTCTCCGGCTTGATGGGGCCCTACATGAGGCCGATTCCCGTCAACGCCTCCATTGCGATGTTCTTCTCGCTGCTGGTCGCCTTCGTCGTGATTCCATGGTTTTGCCGAACCTGTTATCGCACACTTGGCGGAAACTCAGCACTCAGCAGTCAACCCGCTTCGCCTGCTCAGCGAGGCGAGCACTCAGCACTAGAAGAAGCCGGCTTGACGACGCGCCTTTATCACCGGGTTCTCTCCCCGCTGCTGGCCCATCCGATCCTGGCCTATTCCTTCTTGGGCGTGGTCGCGCTTCTGCTGGCCGGATCATGCCTCTTGTTTTACACACGCCATGTCGTCGTCAAGATGATGCCGTTCGACAACAAGAGCGAGTTGCAATTGGTCATCGATATGCCGGAGGGAACGACGCTGGAGGAAACCGCCCGCGCCGCCAAGGCGCTGACCCGATATGTCGCCACGGTACCCGAAGTGCGGGACTACCAGGCCTACGTCGGCACAGCATCACCATTCAACTTCAACGGTCTGGTGCGACACTACTTTTTGCGGACGTTGCCGCATGAGGCGGACATTCAAATAAACCTGGCGGCAAAGGATCAGCGCCAGGCCCAGAGCCACGAGATCGCGCAGCGGCTTCGGCCCCAGGTCCAGGAGATCGCCCGACAGTACGGTGCGAACGTCAAGGTCGTGGAAGTGCCTCCGGGGCCCCCTGTGCAATCGGTGTTGGTCGGAGAAATCTACGGCCCGGACTATGCCAGGCAGATCGCCGTTGCGCGGGAGGTTCGGTCGCTCTTTGAGTCCACGCCCGGTGTCGTCGATGTGGACGATTTTATCGAGGCGGATCAGGCAAAGTATGTGTTCACGGTCGATCGTGCGAAAGCGGCCCTCGCCGGAATTCCCACAGATGACATCGTGCATACGCTGCGTATGGCGTTGGAAGGAACGAAGGTCGGGCTGGTTCATATTCCTCAAGAGAAAAGTCCGGTTCAGATCGTACTGCGTCTGCCGCTGGCTGAACGGACGGGGCTCGAACATCTCGGCGAAATCGGATTGCGGACGAAGAGCGGAGGCATGGTCCAGCTTTCCGAATTGCTCACCGTCGAACAGACGATTCAGGACAACGCGATCTACCACAAGAACCAGAAGCCGGTGGTCTATATCGTCGCCGATGTCGGAGGCCCCGGCGCGGAACAAGCCGAAAGTCCGGTCTATGGCGTGCTGGGCGTCGGGAAGCAACTGGAGAGTTATCGGCCGGCCGAAGGATACGAGATCGAGCAATTTTTCAGGGCTCAGCCCTGGTCGGAAGACAGGATCGCCATGAAGTGGGACGGTGAGTGGCACATCACCTACGAGACGTTCCGCGACATGGGGATTGCGTTTGCCGTGGCGATGTTGCTGATTTATCTGCTGATCGTCGGGCAATTTCAGTCGTTCCTCACCCCGCTGATCATCATGGCGCCCATCCCGCTTACCTTGATCGGCATTCTGCCTGGCCATTGGCTCACCGGATCCTATTTCACGGCCACGTCGATGATCGGCTTCATCGCGCTGGCCGGCATCATCGTCCGGAACTCGATACTGCTTGTGGATTTTATCCAGCTTCAGGAGCGCGCGGGGGTTCCGCTGTCGGAAGCGGTCATCAGGGCCGGTGCGATCCGTACCAGGCCGATCCTCTTGACGGCTGCCGCGTTGATGGTCGGGGCATTCGTGATCATTCTCGATCCGATCTTCCAAGGGCTGGCCGTGTCGCTGCTGTTCGGCGTGGGCGCTTCGACGGTGCTCACCTTGCTCGTGATTCCCCTCCTGTACTATCGTCTGGCCGGAAACCGCCGTTCCCCTGACATCATGGTCGGAAAGGGAGAAGCCGTCGCGCCTAGCCCCGGCACAGACGACGTGTCGGTGTGAGCGGACTGATGTGGAGTTCTGCGACAGGGGCAGTTTTCCCACTGTAGCAAGACTCCCCTCTGCACGGAACCTTCCTCGGGGCTTAGACGGCCCAACCGGTCAATTTTCCTATCAGAACACCACCGGAGGCGCTCGCTCCGATACGGCTCCCTCCTTGCATTTTGCGCTGTATTCCAAACGTGGAGAGCGTCGATGGTGCTTCTCCAAAGGATAAAAGTGCGCTCTTTCCTCATCGGATGGCTGGCCTCTTCTTGCCTGGTCTTCTTTCCATTTTGGGGCGCCGGCGACGGAATTGCCTGTGCAGAAGAGCAGGAGCCAGGCCTTCCAGAGCTCAGGCTGAGTCTGCGTGATGCCATCCAAGCTGCGATCGACAACAACGTCAACGTCAGGCTGCTGAAAGAACGCATCGCCGCCGCACAGGCCCAGGCCGATGTCAGTCTTGGCGCCTTGCTGCCGAACGTGTCGGGCTTCGTGAACGGACGGAACCAAACGGTCAATCTTGCCGCGTTTGGTCTCCCGGCCGACCGGCTTGCCGGTTTCGGTCTGACCCGCAGTGTGACGGAACCGTTTGAGGTGTACGATGCGAGGGCGACGCTCGTGCAGAATATTTTCAGCCTCAGCCTCATTCAGCGGTGGCGCGCCGCGAAAGCCGGCGTCGACGTGGCCGGTCTTGAAGCGGACGTGACGAGGCGCGATGTGATGGCGATGGTGGGGCTGCTCTACATCGAGGCGCTGCGCGCGGATGAAGCCGTAAAGGCGCGGGAGGCCGATATCGAACTCAGCCAGCAATTGCTGAAGTTGGCAAGAGATCGCCGGGCGGCCGGCATTGCGACCGGGTTGGATGTGACCAGGGAAGAAGTTCAACTGGAGAACAACAAACAACGGTTGTTGGTCTCTCAGAACGAGCAGGAGAGCGCGCGCCTCAATCTGATTCGCGCTCTGGGAATCGCCTTCGAGGTGCGGTTGACGCTGACCGATGAGTTGAAGTTCACTCCGGTGGAGCCTCAGCGCGCGGCAGACGCGCTTGCGGCTGCGAGGGAACAGCGACTGGAGTTGAGGGCGCAAGAGAACCGGCAGAGGCTGGCGGCGCTCAGCCTCAGTTCTGTAGCCGGAGAGCGGGTTCCCGCCCTCTCATTGAACGGGGATTACGGCTGGATCGGCGTGAAACCGGAAGATGCCTTGGCAACCCGCTCGATCGGTCTGACCTTCTCGGTTCCGATTTTCGACGGCGGCCAGCGGGAAAGCCGAATCTCCGAAACCCGCAGCCGTGTGCGGCAGGAATCGATCCGTATGCAGGATGTCTCGGACCAGGTGACGCTGGAAGTCCGGAACGCGCTTCTGACACTGGAGTCCTCCACGCAACAGGTGGCCGTGTCCCAGAAGGGGATGGAGCTGGCGCTCAAGGAACTGACTTTTGCGCGCGACCGGTTTGCCGCCGGCCTGACGACCAACATTGAAGTCACGAGTGCGCAGACCTCGGTGGCGCGCGCCCGGGACAATCAGATCGAAGCGCTGTTCCGTTTCAACGCTTCCCGGATCAATCTCGCGCGGGCGAAGGGGGAAATCGAAAGGTTGTTCTAGCGGTGCGTCATACCGGCGGGAACTGCGCGACGCGCGAGCAGAGCGGGAAACGCAGGAAAGGACATCCTGTTCACGTGTCGCGCGTGTCTCGCCTGTTCCGCTCATCGCGCAATGCGGTGACAGTTGACGATTAACGATCTGGCATTGCCGATGAAGATAGGCCGGAAACAGCTTGGTGTGCTGGCGCTCACGATTCCTGTGGCGATCGGAGTCTATCTTGCGATCGACCGGTTGATCTTGAATAGCGGGCTGCCGGATGGGCTGATCCAGGTGAATGGCCGCATTGAGGGCGATCATGTGACGGTGTCGAGTAAATTCCCCGGCCGCATCCGCGAATTGCTCGTGCGCGAGGGGGCGACGGTCACGGTCGATCAGGTGTTGATTCGATTGGACGACAGCCAGACCACCGCACGCGTTCAGCAGGCGAAGCACGCGGCTGCGGCGCTGGAGGCGCAGGTGGAGGCGGCCCACATGACATTGGCCGTCCTCAATCTCGATGTGCCGCTCGCGATTGAACGAGCCGACGCGCAGGTGGCCAAAGCGAAGGATACAGTCGACAAGGCCCTTTCCGTAGAACGAGAAGCGCGCAGCGATGCCCAACGGTTCCGGGATCTCGCGGAGAAGGATCAGGCCTCGATCCAGCAGCGGGATCAAGCCACCATGCGATGGGAAGTCGCCCAGAAGGACATTGCCTTTGCACGGTCAGCGCTGCTCCAAGCGACGAAGGAGCTCGCACAGGCCGAATTGGGATGGAAACGAATTCGCGCGAAGGAATCGGACGTGAACGCGCTCGAACGGCAGCGAGACCAAGCCTACGCAGTCCTCGATGAAGCCGAAAGCGTACTGAAAGACCTGACGATCACGGCTCCAACGAGTGGCACGGTTACCACAAGGATGATCAACGCGGGCGAAGTGGTTGCAGCTGGGGCACCGCTGCTTGAATTGGTCGATCTGGACCGGCTGTATCTGAAGGTGTATGTGCCGGAGGTGCAGATCGGCAAACTGCGGCTCGATCTGCCGGCCCGCATTTTCACCGACGCCTTTCCGGAGCAGCCCTTCGATGCAACCGTGCGGTATATCGCGTCCAAGGCCGAATTCACGCCGAAAGAAGTACAGACTCCCGATGAACGGGTCAAACTGATCTATGCTGTGAAGCTCTACCTGAAAGAGAATCCAGACCATCGACTCACACCGGGCCTCCCGGCCGATGCGATCATTCGATGGAAGGACGATGTGGCCTGGGCGAAACCGAGGAGTTAGGGCGAGCGGGGAACCCTTGTGCTCGCTGAGCGCGCACGACTCGGGTAAAGCGGAGTCTTGGCGACGCGAGGATGGGCGGGTGAAATCGTCGGTGCTCGCTCAACGCGCGCAGTAAAAGGTCTCCCGCTCGCCCTAACCGGAAGAGAATGAAAGAAATAGGAGCAGCAGATTCGTCTCAGCACTCAGCACTCAGCACCCAGCACTTTGACGCTGTCGTGCGCGTCTCGCAATTCGTGAAGCGCTACAAGAAGCAGACAGGGGTTGATGGAGTCGATCTTGAAGTCAGGAGAGGAGAGATTTACGGCCTGATCGGTCCGGATGGTTCGGGCAAAAGCAGCCTCATGAAAGCCATTGCCGGAGTGCTGACCTATGACGGCGGTTCGGTTGAAGTACTCGGAACGGTCGTCGATTCGGAACGAGCTGCGGAGCGAGTGAAGCAGCGAATCGGATTTCTGCCGCAAGGCCTGGGGCTGAATTTATACCCCGATCTTTCTGTCGAGGAGAACATCGATTTCTTCGCGCAACTTCGGCTGGTGCCGGATCGTGATCTCATTGAGCGGAAGACCAGGCTGCTTGCCATGACTCGCCTCGAGAAGTTCCGCGATCGAGCAATGAAGAATCTGTCTGGAGGCATGAAGCAGAAACTCGGGTTGATCTGCACCCTGATTCATGAACCGGAACTGGCGATTCTTGACGAGCCCACGACCGGCGTGGACCCCGTCTCGCGCCGTGATTTTTGGTCGATCCTGGCCGCGTTGATCCAAGAGAAAGGCATGACCGCCCTGGTCTCCACGGCCTATATGGACGAGGCCGCACGCTTTCATCGGCTCTCATTCTTATCGAGCGGCAAGGTGCTGGCATCGGGAACACCGACCGAAGTTCAAGCGCTGGCCTCTGGCTCGATAGTGACGTTTGAAGCTACGCCTCAACTGGATGCGATTGCCAGGCTCAAGACAAGGTACAAGCAGGTCGAGGCTTTGGGCCCCCTGCTGCGTGTCTTCACGGAGGAGACCGTTCGCGCTGCCGCGATACAATCGCTCACCTCAAGCCTGGGCGCTATCAAACCCGTGCAACTGCGAGTCGATGAGCCGGAACTGGAGGATGTCTTTGTTGCGCTGTTGCTTCGCCAGGGTGAACAGCCGACAGCCATCGAGATGCCTCCCGCCGCACCTCTGACGTCGAATGACGCGCTAGCAATCGAAGCGAAGGGTCTTATCCGTGAGTTCGGAGATTTTCGCGCGGTGGACCGCGTCAGCTTTCAGGTGAAGTCGGGGCAAATCTTCGGCCTCCTCGGGGCCAACGGAGCAGGAAAGACGACCGTCATCAAGATGCTGACCGGCATCATGCCGCAAACCGGGGGAGAAGGATGGGTCGCGGGGGCGGACATGAAGACCGCGGGTGGGGTCATCAAGCAACGGATCGGCTATATGTCTCAAGCCTTTTCGCTGTATCTGGATTTGACCGTGGAGGAAAATATCCGGCTCTTCGCCGGGATCTATGGCCTCGATCGGCCAGCGACTATCACACGGCTTGAGTGGATCCTGTCGATGGCCGGCTTGAAAGGATACGAGTCGAGCTTGACCAGTCGGCTGCCGATGGGGGTTCGCCAGAGGCTGGCGCTCGGCTGCGCGCTCGTCCATCAGCCTCGGGTATTATTTCTAGACGAACCGACGTCCGGCGTCGACCCGATCGGCCGGCGACACTTCTGGGACATTCTGTCGAGGCTTGCTCGTGAAGAAGGGGTCGCGATTCTGATCACGACCCATTACATGAGCGAAGCAGAACATTGCGACAACCTCGCGCTGATGTATGCCGGCCGAATCGTGGCGGAAGGGTCTCCGGCTGAGATGAAGCAGCAAGTCGAAAAAGAAGCTGGACAACTCATCGAAGTGGCAACAGATCAACCGGGGTTGGCCCTGGGGCGGGTGACCGCGGCAGGATTCGTCGCCGCCGCACTGTTTGGCACGAAGATTCACTTGTTCTCGACCGATCCTGTGCAGGACGAAGTGCGAATTCGACAATCTCTTATCTCCGTCGGTATTGATGTGCACGCCATTGCGGTACGTCCTCTGAGTCTCGAGGACGTCTTCGTCCAGCGCGTCATGGCGCTCGAGCAGCAGGGACGAGAGACACCTAAGGGGGTGGCTGCATGAATCTCGGGCGCGTCGCAGCCGTGGCCTTCAAAGAGTGGCGCGAGGTCACCCGCGACCGGATGTTTCTGCTCCTGGCCTTTGTCATGCCGGCGGTGTGGATGGTGGTGTTCGGATATGGTCTTGTGCTCGACGTGGAAGACATTGCCTTTGCGGTGGTAGATCGGGATCAGAGCTCCCTCAGTCGAGACTATGTGTACCGGTTTGTTCAGTCCCGATCCTTCAACTTTCAGGGCTCGTTGGCGAACGAGGACGAGGTAAACTCCGGGTTGCAAACCGGCAAGGTGCGTGCCGTCATTGTGATTCCGGAAAAGTTTCAAGAGCGACTGCTGTCCGGCATGCCGGTCAGCGTGCAAACGTTGATCGACGGGACCTTTCCGCTGCGGACCGATATCACGAAGGGCTACGTGATCGCGATCAATGCAGCCTTTAATGAAGAGCTCTTGGTCAACTATCTGGCACGGACCCGAGGGCTGTCACGCGACGAGGCGCAGCGGCGTACTCGACCTCTCAGGCTCGAAGTGCGGTATTTGTACAATGAGGAAGTCCGCAGCACGTGGTCGACCGTACCCGCGCTCGTCATGTTCTCGCTCATGGTGGGATCTCCTCTCTTGACGGCCTTGGGAGTCGTCCGTGAGAAGGAAACCGGATCGATCTACAACATCTACAGCTCCACGGTCAGCCGGCTGGAGTTCCTGGTCGGTAAGCTCGCCCCGTACGTCGCCATCTCCGCCGTGAATGTGGTCGTGTTGTGGCTGATGGCCGTGCTCCTCTTTGCCGTGCCGTTTAAGGGCAGCTTGTTGTTGTTTGCGGTCACGTCCGTGCTGTTCGTCTTGACCAGCACCGGGATCGGCCTCGTCGTCTCTTTATTGGTGCGCACGCAGCAGGCGGCGCTGATTATCACGGCGGTGGTGAGCACGGTGCCGACCATCCTCTTCTCCGGGCTGATCGTGCCGGTCTCGTCATTGAGCCAAGCGGCTCAGTTTCAGGCGCATCTGTTCCCCGGGATGTACTACACCAACATCGTGAGGGGAACGTTCTTGAAGAATGTCGGGCCGTCGGTCCTTTGGACAGATGTGTTGGCGCTCGGAGTCTATGCCGCGGTCTTAGGAGTCACCGGCTATTGGTTGTTCACGAAGAGGCCACGGGCATGAGATCCGCCGATCGCATCCTTATCTGGAGTCGACGCCTTGCAGTGATGACGCGCAAAGAGCTGCTGCAGTTGTTGCGTGATATTCCGCTCATGGGATTTCTCATCTATTCGTTCACGTTATCGGTCTACGTCACCGGAGCCGGCCTTCAGACGCAATTAAGGAATGCCGGCCTACTGGTTTCCGATGCCGATCGAAGCGCTTCCTCACGCGAGTTAGTCTCCAGATTTCATCTCCCGTATTTTCGCTTCGACGGCGAACTGGCTCATCCCGACGAAGGATTTATGCGGTTGGAGCGAGGTGAGTCGATGGTGGTCCTGGACATTCCCGCCCGCTTCCAGGAGGCCTTGGTCGCCGGTGAGCCGGTCGCGGTGCAATTGCTTGTTGATACGACCAACTCACCGCAAGGGCTCTCGGCCGCCAGCTACGCCGCCCGCATTGTGGGACAATTCGGCCAAGACGCGGTCTCGGTCAGAACCGGACGAACAGGCGCGTCCTTGACGATGATGCCGATGATCGTGAGCGATCATCGCGTCTGGTTCAATCAAGACCAGAACGAAACATGGTTCGAGTCCATCTCACACCTCTTGCGGATGACCACGATCTTTGCGGTCTTGTTGCCGGCGGCGGCGCTGGTGCGGGAGAAAGAACGCGGCACGGTCGAACAACTTCTGGTGTCGCCTTTGACGCCGATGCAAATCATGTTACCCAAAGTCCTGGCGATGACGCTGGTGATTCTGGGTGCGACGGCGGTGGCTTTGTTCGGCGTGATGCGGCCGGTGTTCGGCGTGCCGATCAGAGGAAGCGTGGGGCTCTTGTTCTCATTGACGGCGCTCTTCATTGTGGCCACATCCGGGATCGGGGTATTTGCTTCAACCGTCACGAAAAATCAAGCGCAAGTGGGGATGATGACGTTACTGGTGGTCGCCCCGATCCTCTTGCTGTCCGGCATTTTCACACCCATGGAGACGATGCCCGATTGGGTGCGCTATCTGATGGCCTTGTCCCCGCTCCGTTATTTCATCGAAATCGAGACCGGCATTCTGTTGAAAGGAATAGGAATCGAGACGGTATGGAGTCAAGTTCTCTCGATGACTGCGGTGGGAGGGTCGTTGTTCGGGTTGGGGTTGTGGCGGTTCCGGAAGCAGTTTCAGTGACGGGTCATGAGGAAGCCATGGGGTCAGCATCAATTGGCGCCCCGAGCCTGTCGAATTGCCCCAACAAATGGTTGCCGATTTCCTGGCTCGGTCAACCTGCCGGATGAATCATTCACATCACTGGAGTCTCGCGATGGCTGAGCAAGGGCATCTTTCGAAGCGCGTCGTAGCGGAACAGCCGTTGGTAGCCTATTTCTCGATGGAAATCGGGCTGGCCCCGAACATGCCGACCTATGCCGGTGGTCTTGGTGTGCTGGCAGGCGACACGCTTCGGTCTGCCGCTGATCTGGACATTCCCATGGTGGCGGTGACGCTGCTGCACCGGCGCGGCTATTTTCATCAACGGCTGGATGAACGGGGTTTGCAGCATGAAGAGCCGGTGGCCTGGCCGGTCAACGATTTCTGCGAGCCGGTGGACCAGCGGGTCGTTGTCGAAATCGAGAATCGTACCGTACAGGTCGGCGCGTGGCTGATTCGCGTGAAGGGCGAGTCGGGCGGCGAGGTGCCCGTCTATCTGCTCGACACGAATCTCCCCGAGAACCAGCCCTGGGACCGGACGCTGACCGACGTGCTCTACGGCGGTGACGACTACTATCGGCTCTGCCAGGAAGCGGTGCTGGGGTTCGGCGGCTACCGCATGCTGCGGGCGCTCGGGTACGGGCGCCTCCGCCGCTTCCATATGAATGAAGGACACGCGGCATTGCTGGTGCTCGCTCTGCTGGAGGAGAAGCTGGGTTCCGGCACCCACGAAACGGCAGTCTCAGCCGATCTCATCGATGCCGTCCGGGAGCACTGTGTGTTTACGACCCATACGCCGGTGCCGGCGGGCCATGATCAATTTTCCCCTGAGCTGTCGCATCGGGTGCTCGGCGACCGGCGCTGCGCCTGGCTCAAAGCCTGCGGTCATAACCATAGTTTGAACATGACACAGCTGGCGTTGCGTGGTTCACGGTTCGTCAATGGCGTGGCGATGAAGCACGGCGAGGTGTCCCACAGTCTTTTCCCCGGCTATCCGATTCACTCGATTACCAACGGAGTCCACGCGGTGACCTGGGCCGCTCCCTCGTTTCAGTCGCTCTACGACCGGCATCTTCCGGACTGGCGGCGCGATCAGCTCTCGCTTCGTTACGCGATCAGCATTCCCGGCGAAGAGATTTGGAACGCCCACCAGGAGGCGAAGCGGGTGTTGGTCGAGCATGTGAATCACGAGACCAACGCGGGATTCGATCGGGATGTGCTGACGCTGGGGTTTGCCAGGCGGGCTGCGGCCTACAAGCGGGGAACTTTGATCTTTCACGACATCGAGCGGCTGGCCAAGATTGCCGAACTGGCCGGGCCTGTCCAAATTGTCTTCAGCGGCAAGGCCCATCCGCGCGACCAGGATGGGAAAGATATGATTCACAAGATCCATGAACTTCGCGATGCCTTGCGGGGCAGGATTCCGGTGGCCTATCTCACGAACTATGACATGACCGTGGCCAAGCTCGTGTGTGCCGGTGCGGATGTTTGGCTCAATACGCCGCTCCCGCCGATGGAGGCCTCAGGAACCAGCGGCATGAAGGCGGCGGTCAACGGAGTGCCCAGCTTGAGTGTGCTCGACGGGTGGTGGGTCGAAGGGCATGTGGAAGACGTGACCGGTTGGTCCATCGGTGATCGGGTGGAGGCTTGCACGGAGCCGCAAGCGGGTATGGATGCCTGTCATGCGACGGAACTGTACCGCAAGCTCGAAGAGAAGATTCTTCCCTGTTACTATCGGGACCGGGGGCGGTTTATCGAGATCATGCGGCATGCGATCGCGTTGAACGGCGGGTTCTTCAATACCCAGCGCATGGTGGCTCAATACCTTCACAATGCCTATCGACTGGTCGGCGAGTATGCCCGCCTCGGATGAGGAAGATGGTCATATTGAAAGGCTGCAGAAAGTACCGTCATGACACGCTCTGATGCGGCTTCCGGCAGTGGCTCGATTCTGGCGATCAATAGCGGGTCGTCTACGCTCAAGTTTTCTCTTTTTCGCGCCGGGGACAGTCCTGTCCGCGAATTGTCCGGCTTGATCGACCGTATCGGATCGCCACAGGGTACCTTCACCTGGATGCAGGAAGGCGCCAGCCACGACGATCGTCGAATCGTTGCAACCCTCGATCATGCGTCCTGCCTCGAACCGATTCTGGAATGTGCCCAAGACAAGCTTGCGCGCGAGCCATTGCTGGCGATTGGACACCGGGTTGTGCACGGCGGCAGGGATTATCGTGAGCCGCAGCGAGTGACGCCGGTTGTGATGGAAGAACTGCAACGGCTGAGTCCGTACGATCCGGAACATCTTCCGGCTGAAATCGAATTAATCGAGGCCTGTGCGCGTCGATACCCCCGTCTTCCGCAAGTCGCCTGTTTCGATACAGCGTTTCATCAGGGCATGCCGAACGTGGCCCGCCTGCTGCCGATCCCAAGGCGCTATGACAAGTTGGGGCTTCAACGGTACGGATTCCACGGCTTGTCGTACGCCTTTCTCATGAAGGAACTGGCCAGAGTCGGAAGGCAAGGCGAAGCCAACGGTCGCATCATTCTCGCTCACCTGGGAAACGGCGCCAGTATGGCCGCCGTCAAAGACGGCAAGAGCGTTGAGACGACGATGGGCTTCACCCCGGCCTCCGGCATGCCGATGAGCCGCCGATCGGGCGATCTCGATCCGGGGCTTGTCTCCTATCTGGCTCGAACGGAGGGGATGAGCGCCGATCGGTTTCACCGGATGGTCAATACCGAATCAGGTTTGCTCGGCGTCTCGGAGATCAGTGCCGATATGCGCGACCTCCTCAAGGAGGAACAGAGCGATCCGCGCGCGGCTGACGCCGTCGCGCTGTTTTGTTATCAGGCCAAAAAATGGATCGGCGCATTGGCAGCGGCGCTGGGGGGCGTCGATACCCTGGTGTTCAGCGCGGGGATCGGCGAGCATGCTCCCGTCATTCGAGCCCGTATCTGCGAGGGATTGGAATTTCTCGGCGTTGCCATCGATCACGCGCGCAATCAGCAGAACGACGCCGTGATTTCCAAGGAAGACGGTAGGGCGACCGTGCGGGTGATTCACACGGATGAAGAACGTGAGATCGCGGCGTCCGTCATGGCGCTGTTGAGCACAGACTGAATCGGGAGGTGAGAAAGAGCATGGACAGGCGTCGAACCATCGGGAATCCTCTGAGTCCGGAGGCAGCCAAGAAACTGGATGCCTACTGGCGGGCGGCCAACTATCTCTCCGTCGGCCAGATTTATCTCTATGACAACCCCCTCCTGAAAAAGCCGCTGACGCGCGCCCATATCAAGCCGCGCCTGCTTGGTCATTGGGGCACGACGCCGGGCTTGAACTTCATCTACGCGCACTTGAACCGCATTATCAAGGCACACGATCTCAACATGATCTATATCACCGGGCCCGGTCACGGCGGTCCCGGGCTTGTGGCGAACGCCTATCTCGAAGGTGTCTACAGCGAGGTTTACACCAATGTGTCGCAGGACGAGCGCGGGATGAAGCAGCTGTTCAAGCAGTTTTCATTCCCCGGCGGCATTCCCAGCCACGTGGCGCCCGAGACGCCCGGCTCCATCCACGAAGGAGGCGAACTGGGCTATGCGCTCTCCCATGCCTACGGAGCCGTCTTCGATAATCCGGACTTGATTGCGGCCTGCGTCATCGGCGACGGCGAGGCGGAAACGGGTCCGCTCGCCACGAGCTGGCACTCCAACAAGTTTCTGAATCCGTCCACCGACGGCGTCGTCCTGCCCATTCTCCATTTGAACGGCTACAAGATCGCGAATCCCACCGTGCTGGCTCGAATCAGTCACGACGAATTGGATCATCTCTTCCGAGGCTACGGCTATACCCCCCATTTCGTCGAGGGCAGCGATCCGTTGGAGATGCATCAACGCATGGCCGCGACGCTCGATTCCATCATCAGTGACATCCAACGGATCAAAGATGCTGCGCGCCGAGACGGGGCCAAGGAACGACCGCTCTGGCCGATGATCGTGCTTCGGACTCCCAAAGGATGGACCTGCCCGCCACAGATTGATGGAAAGAGGACCGAAGACTACTGGCGGTCCCATCAAGTGCCGATGGGGGACATGGACAAAGTGGCACATATCAAGATCCTCGAACAGTGGATGAAGAGCTACAAACCCCACGAGTTATTCGACAAGACGGGAGCTTTCCAGCCGGAATTGGCGGAGCTGGCGCCAAGAGGACACCGTCGTATGAGTGCAAATCCCCATGCGAACGGCGGCCTGCTGCTCAAAGATCTGCGTCTCCCTGATTTCCGCGAATATGCCGTCAAAGTTCCGGGGCCCGGCGTCGTCGAAGCGGAATCCACGCGTGTGATGGGGGCATTCTTGCGGGACACGATGAAACTCAACTTGGGGAGTCGGAATTTCCGGCTTTTCAGTCCTGACGAGAACAACTCCAATCGCTGGCAAGATGTCTTGGAAGTCACGAACCGGACATGGATGGCAGACCGCCTTCCGTACGACGACCATCTGGCGCCGGACGGGAGGGTGATGGAGATGCTCAGCGAACATCAGTGCCAGGGGTGGCTGGAGGGCTATCTTCTGACAGGTCGGCATGGCTTCTTTTCCTGCTACGAGGCCTTCATTCACATCATCGACTCCATGTTCAATCAACATGCCAAATGGCTCAAGGTCTGCAACCATATCCCGTGGCGACGACCGATCGCCTCACTGAACTATTTGTTGTCTTCCCACGTCTGGCGGCAGGATCACAATGGATTCAGCCATCAAGACCCCGGCTTCATCGACCACGTCGTGAACAAGAAGGCCGAAGTGATCCGGGTGTATCTCCCGCCCGACGCCAATACGCTGCTGTCCGTCACCGACCATTGTCTGCGCAGCCGCAATCACGTGAACGTCATCGTGGCGGGCAAGCAGTCAGCGCCACAATGGCTCGATATGGATGCCGCGGTGAAGCATTGCACGGCCGGCATCGGCATTTGGGAATGGGCCAGCAACGACAAGCACAGCGAGCCGGATGTGGTGATGGCCTGCTGCGGCGACGTGCCTACCATGGAAACGCTCGCGGCCGTGTCCTTGATAGGGACGTATTTGCCCGAACTATCCGTACGAGTGGTCAATGTGGTGGATCTTATGAAGCTGCAGCCAACCTCTGAACATCCGAACGGATTGTCTGACAAAGATTTCGATGCCCTATTCACGACGGAGAAGCCGGTCATTTTCGCCTTCCACGGCTACCCCTGGCTGATCCACCGCCTGACGTACCGGCGGACCAATCACAAGAACTTGCACGTGCGTGGCTATAAGGAAGAAGGCTCGACCACGACGCCGTTCGACATGGCGGTGATGAACGATCTGGATCGGTTTCATCTGGTCGCCGATGTCATCGATCGGATCCCCCTGCACGGGTCCCAGGCCGACTATGCCAAGCAGGCTCTCCGCGACAAACGCATCGAGCACAAACAGTACATCGCCAAATATGGCGAAGATATGCCGGAGATCAGCCGGTGGAAGTGGAGCGGGCGGAGGAATGCCACAAAGGGTGCGCGGTCTCTTTGAATTCATCCCGCCAGGTGGAAACACGCTGCCCTACAGCCAAATTCTTCGGTCGAGATGGATGAATTTTCTCTACGAAGTATGTTATCGAAGGAGGATTTTATAGGGGAAATCTAGGCGGCTGAACTAGCTATTATCAGGGGGAGGAGCATGGACCGGGTGATTCCTTTCAATCTGCGGGTGGTCGGGGTATGTGTCATGGCCGTTCTGCTGACCGGCCAATCCTACGCGGACGAACCGGAGGCCAAGAAACCGGACGACAACAAACCCCAGCCGATGCTCGATTGCCGGTATGATCGCACCGATGTCGGAGAGACGAGCGAGGCCTTTCCATCCGATGACGTCTTTCGCCCCCTCATCGCGGACCCCAAGCAGCCCCAGTTCTTCGCCATGTGGCAACACTCGCGGCCGCGCGACGGCGGATCGTCCTTCAACTTGGGGTCAGTGGCCATCGGCGAGAACTTCGGCTTTTACACCAAGCGGCAGGGATGCGATGGATGGCAAGTGGGCCTGCTCACCGGCATCTTCTCGCAGTTCAACCTGGACCAGAAAAACGCCGAGCTGATCAACACGGATTTCAATGTGGGCCTCCCGCTCTCGTGGCGATCAGGGAATTGGTCCGCGCGGCTTCGCTATTACCACCAAAGCAGCCACTTAGGCGATGAGTTCTTGGTCAGGAATGTTGGATTCCAGCGGTTTACGGTCTCCTTTGAAGAGGTGGACGCGATTCTGTCCTACGACTATAAGTGGCT
This sequence comes from Nitrospira sp. ST-bin4, assembly GCA_002083565.1. Taxonomy (GTDB): domain Bacteria; phylum Nitrospirota; class Nitrospiria; order Nitrospirales; family Nitrospiraceae; genus Nitrospira_D. Next base: position 16,944 of record MSXM01000058.1, read on the forward strand.
GCGCCTGTATGGAGGCGGCGCGTATCTCGTGCATCGCGAACCGGCAACGGTCGATCGTACACGGCTCCAGTGGGGATTCGAAGCCCGGGCTCCTGCGATGCGCACCAGTCTCTTGGTTCCCTTCCTCGATCGGCTGATTATTACGCCCGTGTTGTCGGCGGACTTCAAGTCGGCGGAAGAGCACAGCTGGATCATCGACACGAATGTGCTCGGCGGTTTTGAATGGTCCCGAACAGGATCCCGCCGGCGTTTTCGGATCATGGCGACCTATTTTCACGGCTATAATCCGTACGGACAGTTTTTCATCAATCAGAAGATCGAATCGATCGGGCTTGGAGCCTATTTCACGTTTTGATGAGACGAAGCAGGGTGCGGGCTTGCGAGTCCGCACACTGCACGGACACTTCTGCTAGAATCGTCCACCTGGACAAGTTGAAACGAGGCTGATCCGCTGCCGAGACATACCGTCATGAATAGTGCGGGCTAGGAGACCACCGTCGATGAACAAGAAGCTCTCCTTTTCCCTATGGTACGTTCTGCTTGCAGTCATGGCCGTCGTGCTGGTGCATGACTTCATCCTTGCTCTGAATAAAGTCGAAGAAATCCCCTACAGTCAGTTCAGAAGCTTGGTTGCGGAAGGCAAGGTGGCGGAAGTCTCCCTGAGCAGCCAATTGGTGACCGGCAAGCTCAAGCCCGAAGGGGAATCAAAAGTAGAAAAGTTGTTTACGACTATCCGTGTCGAGGATCCTGAGCTGGTCCGTGAGCTCAACCGGAGCGGCGTGACCTTCACCGGCGTCATCGAATCCACCTTCTTCCGCGATCTCCTCTCCTGGGTGTTGCCGGTCGTGGTATTTGCCCTAATCTGGTTCTTTATCTTTCGTCGCTTGGGCCAGGCCCAGGGCGGTTTCATGCAAGTGGGACAATCCAAAGCGAAGATCTACGTGGAAAAGGACATCAAGGTGACGTTCGCGGATGTAGCCGGTGTGGACGAGGCAAAGGAAGAGCTGCGGGAGGTGATCGAGTTCCTCAAGACGCCGGAGAAATTCACTAAGCTGGGCGGGAAAATTCCGAAAGGCATTCTATTGGTCGGCCCGCCCGGAACCGGCAAGACGTTGCTGGCCCGCGCGGTGGCCGGTGAGGCAGGAGTGACGTTCTTCAGCATCAGCGGTTCCGAGTTTGTCGAAATGTTCGTCGGGGTCGGGGCGGCACGCGTGCGTGACTTGTTCGATCAAGCGAAGTTGAAAGCGCCCTGCATCATTTTTATCGACGAGTTGGATGCGCTCGGAAAGGCGCGTGGCGCAGGACCTATGGGCCATGAGGAGCGGGAACAAACGCTCAATCAGTTGCTGGTTGAGATGGACGGCTTCGATCCCCGCATCGGGGTCATTCTCATGGCAGCGACCAATCGCCCCGAGATTCTTGATCCTGCCCTGCTGCGAGCCGGGCGGTTCGATCGTCATGTGGTGGTGGACCGTCCGGACAAGACCGGTCGCCTTGCCATTCTTCGTGTGCATGCCAAGCAGGTGGCATTTGGTCCCGACGCCGATCTTGAAACGATCGCAGCGATGACCCCCGGGTTCTCAGGAGCCGATTTGGCCAACATCATCAACGAGGCGGCGTTGCTGGCCGTGCGCAGAGGCAAGGATCAGGTCGGGATGTCGGAATTACAGGAAGCTGTCGAGCGAGTCATTGCCGGCTTGGAGAAGAAGAATCGCGTCCTGAACAAGATGGAGAAGGAGCGGGTGGCTTACCATGAGACCGGCCATGCCCTTGTTGCCCTGTCTTTGCCGGGGATGGATCAGGTCCAGAAAATCTCGATCATTCCACGAGGCGTGGCGGCGCTCGGCTATACGTTGCAGCTTCCGACGGAAGACCGGTTCCTGATGACGAAGTCCGAGCTTGAGAACAAGGTCGCCGTCTTGCTGGGTGGTCGGATTGCGGAAGAGCTGACCTTCGGCGAGGCCTCGACGGGAGCGCAAAACGATCTTGTGAAGGCCACCGACATCGCGAAAAGCATGGTGAAGGCCTACGGGATGAGCGACAAATTGGGCACCATCACCCTCGAGCGGGAGCGGCAACCCCAGTTTCTCCAGCTGCCGATCGGGTCTGAAAAGGGCGATTATTCAGAGGAGACTGCGCGGGAAATCGATTGTGAGGTGCGGCGGATCATCGACGAACAGTATGAACGGGTGAAACGGCTGCTGGGAGAGAGGAAAGCCGCGTTGCAACAAGGCGCGCTGCTGCTGCTGGAACAGGAAGTCATCACCGGGGCTGAGCTGCAAACGATAATGAAAAAGGTTTGAATGGATCGCCGGCATGGGGTAAGTATGTACCACTAGCGAGATAAAGGCGCAGATTGCCGAGCGGACTATGCTGATGGAACAACAGGCAACGATCTCCGTCAGCGACAATGTGATTCACTGCCGGGGGGCCTGGACCCTCCCGAACGTGACTGAATTGGAGCGCCGCAGTAAGACACTCCGATGGCCTGACGCTCCCGAACTGTTGTGCGATGCCGGCGAGGTGACCGCCATGGATACCGGCGGCGCCCTGTTGTTGTATCGGAGTATCGAGAGTGTGCGCCGCGCCGGCCGGAGCGTCGCTCTCCACGGGTTGAAACCGGAATTCGCCGAGCTGGTGCGGCTGATCGAAACCAGCAGTCGCCCCACTCACGGCCCCGACCTCCGTCGCGACGGATGGGACGCGCGCTTGACACGGGTCCTCCAACGTAAACAGGACGCGGTCATTCAAGGGCTTGCCTTTCTCGGAGAAACCACCGTCACGTTCGGCCGGTCGCTACTGCAGCCGCGGTCCATTCGATGGCGGGCTCTTCTGCGGGTCATTGAATTGGACGGCGTGCGCGCCTTGCCGATCACCGGCCTGCTGACCTTCCTGGTCGGTATCGTCATCGCGTATCAGGGCGCGGAACAGCTCCGCAAGTTCGGCACGAACATCTTCATCGTCGATCTGGTCGGGATTTCGCTGGTGAGGGAAATCTCGCCGTTGATTGTCGCGATTCTCATCGCCGGCCGGTCGGGATCGGCCTATGCGGCCGAGATCGGCACCATGAAGGTGACGGAGGAATTGGACGCAGTCCGCACACTCGGCATTTCGCCCATCAACTTACTTGTCCTGCCGAGATCCCTGGCCCTCGTCATCGCCTTGCCGCTGTTGACGGTCTATGCCGATGTATTGGGTATCTTCGGCGGCATGCTCGTTGCGACGAGCCAGTTGAACGTGAGTTTCACCGAGTTCCTGGCTCGCTTCGAAGAGGCCGTCGCGGTGCGGCATTTTCTCATCGGTCTCGCCAAGGCGCCGTTCTTTGCTATGATCATTGCAATGGTCGGCTGCTATCAGGGGCTTCAGATCCGGGGGGGCGTAGACGACGTAGGCCGGCATACGACGATCGCCGTCGTGCAGAGCATTTTTCTCGTCATCGTGTTCGATGCGATCTGCAGCGTGTTGACGAACTGGTGGGACTTGTGATGCCTGCGACAAGCATTGCGGCGCCGATTATCGACATCAGCCATGTCTCTACACGATTTGGGACGTCGGTTGTCCATGATGATGTGAGTCTCTCGATCAAGCAGGGCGAAGTCTTCGCGATCGCCGGAGGCAACGGCTGCGGCAAGTCCACGTTGTTGCGGGAGATCGTCGGCCTGCTGACACCATCGGGTGGAACCATTCGGATTTTGGGAGTCGATAGCCGGGAGTTAAGCGAAAGCAATGGCCGGCCGATTCACAACCGGATCGGGGTCATGTTCCAGCACGGCGCCCTGTTCAGTTCGCTCACGCTGGCGGAAAATGTTGCCGTGCCGTTGCGCGAGCATACGGATCTGAATCCAGGATTGATTCGTGAGATCGTCGCCGTCAAGATCGCCATGGTTGGATTGCCGCCGGACAGCGGCGTGAAATTTCCGAACGAGCTCAGCGGAGGCATGAGACGGCGGGCCGCACTCGCCCGCGCGATCGTGATGGACCCGGAGCTGCTCTTTCTTGACGAACCGACGGCCGGGCTGGATCCGATGATCGCCGCGGGGTTCGATGACCTTGTCCTCTCGCTGAAAAAGCTTTTGGGGTTGACGGTCGTCATGGTTACGCACGATCTGGATTCCCTGTGGCGCATCGCCAGCCGGGTGGCGGTGCTGGGCAAGGGGAAAGTGCTGGGGGTCGGAACCATGCAGGAGTTGTCGCAGTCCGACGACCCGGTGATCAAAGAGTATTTCCACGGTCCACGCGGGCGCACGGCGCTGGAACAGGCGGCATGGAACGGCGCGAAGCGTGACGCATGAAGCGTAGAGCCTGTCTCGCGAGAACAGCGAGACAAGCGGGAAACGCGCGACGAGACGGGGAAGTTGTTGAAACGAGTCCCGCCTTATGCACACGTCTCGCCTCTCTCGCAAGCACGAGATACGAACGACAAGGTACGAGAAGGGCATCGAAGTGGAACCGAAAGTAAATTACATTCTCGTTGGAGCGTTCGTGGCTGTCCTCGGCGGGGCGATGTTGGTCGGCGTTCTGTGGATGGGGAAATCCGACTACCGGGGCATCTATGACCGTTACGAGGCCTACTTTCGGGAATCGGTGGCGGGCCTGAGCGTGGACTCGACCGTCAAATATCGCGGCGTCGACGTGGGGCGGGTGAAGGACATTGCCTTGAACCCCGACAATCCTGAGGAAGTGAAGTTGACGCTGGATATCGCCAGCGGGACACCGATCAAGACGGACACCGTTGCCGAACTGCATACACAGGGGCTCACCGGCCTTGCGACGATCAATTTGACCGGAGGCAGCAAGGAGGCGCCGCGGTTGGAAGCCTCGGAAGGACAGGCGTACCCGGTCATCAAAACCGGTCCCTCCTTGTTCTTTCGGCTGGATGAAGCGATCTCCCGTTTGCTGTCCGAGAAGGGATTGAGCAAGCTCCTGGCGGATATGGACTTGGCGGCCAAAGGGGCGGCGGATGTGCTGGATGAAGAGAACCGTACGGCGTTGAAGCGCACGATCACAGATCTTTCAGAGGTCATGCACTCTGTCGCGGCCCATCGGGCTCAGATTGAAGCAGGCCTGAACGGTGCCGCCCAAAGCGCCGACAATCTCGTCAAGGTCACGGCGGTGTTGAATGAGCAGGTGCCGGTCATGCTGGCGCGGATCAACAAGAGCGCAGCCGCCTTGAACGCGATGACGGAAGAACTCGCTCAAACGAGCAAGGCGGTGCGGTCGGTCGTGAATGACAGCCGGCCGGAGTTGGAACAGTTCTCTCGGCAGACCTTGCCTCAAGCCGGGCTATTGGTGACGGAACTGAGGGGGCTGGCCACGACGCTGACACGGGTGGCGCGGGATCTGGAGCGCGAGCCTGAGTCGCTCGTGTTCGGACGGAAACCGGCGCCGCGTGGACCGGGAGAGTAAGATGCGTGAATCGTATTTCGTGAAGCGTGAAGCGCAAAACTGAAAGGGAGCATGCTGATCTTTGTTCGCGAGATACGAGATACGCTTCACGAACGACGGGAGAGGAAACAGATGAAGTCTTGGGCGATCCTAGCCGCTCTTGCGATGTTGGTATTGACGGCGGCCGGCTGTCTTTCCTCCCGCTCGGAGTCGCAGCCGGCCCATACCTACCGTTTGAGTCTCGATCCTGAGCGCACTAAGGTTCGTCCGGCCGACATCAACGGCCCGATCTTGCAGGTCAGCCTGCCGCTGGCTGAGCCGGGATTCGACACACCTCGGATAGTGTATCTGAAGCGTCCCTATGAATTGGAGCAGTACGCCCTGAATCAATGGGCCGACCAGCCGGCACGCATGTTCGCGTCCCTGATGGTGCAGGCGCTGGGGCGGACCGGCTCGTGGCGAGCCGTCGTCCCGGTACCGGGCTCCATTCGCGGAGATTTCCGTCTCGACTCCTACGGGTTCGCCCTGCAGCAGGAATTCATGCAGGACCCCAGCCTGGTGAGGGTCACTGTTCGTGCGCAATTGGTCGAGGCAAAAGAGTCGCGGCTTGTAGGGGCACGCGTGTTTGAAGTAGTGGAGACGGCGCAAAGCGACGATGCATACGGCGGCGTGGTGGCCGCGAACCGGGCGATTGCCGTGCTGCTCGACGAGATAGCCTCCTGGCTTCGGGAATGCCTGAAACATTCGCCGGAATGCAGCCGTTGAGCAGGCGCATATCAAGACGTGAAACGTGAAAAGTAAGAAGTGAGGAGTGAGAGGTGGGAGTGAGGAGAGCGAGGGGTAAAAGGGCAAGGACAACAGGAAACAACAACCCATGATGAGCCGGACACGTGCTGCCCTGTGCCTGTTGACGATCGTCTGTTGGTGTGCGGCATCCACAACAGGGCTTGCAGCGGGTCAGCGCAATCTGGAACGAGGCAAGAAACTTTATGAGAAGTATTGTCTGGCCTGTCATGGCCCGCTGGGCCGGGGGGATGGAGCCGTGCAATTTGATCCTCCTGTTGCAGACCTGACCTCGAGTGAGGTGCTCATGAAGCCGGACTCCCGCCTCTTGAAGAGCATCCACGAGGGACGACCGAATACCGCGATGGATACGTGGAAGCGTGTCATGTCCGAGGAGGCGACTCGTGATGTGCTCGCGTACATTCTGACCTTTCCACGGTAGTCGAAGGTGACAAAGCCGAATGAAAGCGTCCTGGAAAACAGGCCTCAGTTTTGGCTTGACCTCAGGCGTCATCACGACGCTCGGCTTGATGGTGGGGTTGCACTCGGGAACGCATTCGCGCGCGATCGTGATCGGAGGAATTCTGACCATCGCGATTGCTGATGCGATGTCCGATGCCCTCGGCATCCATGTATCTGAAGAGTCGAACAACAGCGGTCCTACGAGGCACGTCTGGGAGGCAACCCTGGCGACCTTCGCCGCGAAGTTCGTCATCGCACTGAGCTTTGTGGTGCCGGTTGTGTTGCGTTCGCTCGATCAGGCGATAATGATCAGCGTAGTCTGGGGCATGTTCTTACTGGCGGCCCTCAGTTTCTTCGTCGCACGGGCTCAAGCCATTCCGCCTTGGAAGGTGATCGGCGAACATCTTTTCATCGCCCTGTGTGTCGTGGCGATCACGCATGCAGTCGGCGAGTGGGTCCAAGGTCTCGTGGAGGCGGAATGATCAATGCAAGACGGAACAGGTGAAGCATGAGGGGTAAAGGGGTGGGGAGTGAACGGAACGGAAAGGGGATGATATGGACACTCGGAGCAAAGTCTATCTGTACCATACGACGGTTAAATGGACGGACCATCGCAAAGGAATGATGTCCTGCGAAGGCAAACCGAATGTGGAGGTGGCGACGCCGCCGGAATTCAAGGGGCATGAAGGGATCTGGTCGCCGGAAGATCTGTTCGTGGCCTCGGCGAATATCTGCCTGATGACGACGTTCATCGCCGTCGCGGAGCGGGCCGGCCTCGCCTTCTCCGCGTATGAAAGCGCGGCGGAAGGCCGGCTGGAGTTGGTGGAAGGAAAGTTTCAGTTCACTGCCATCACGATCAAGCCGACCATTACCTTGGAATCGGATGACGATGCCGCCAGGGCGAAAGAGCTGATCCAAAAAGCCGAAGCCAATTGTCTGATTTCCAACTCGATGAAAGCGAAAGTGACGTTGGAGCCGATCATCCACTAACCACATCGTTTCTATCTCAACTAGCTTTATTGTCATACGTCTATCGTTAACCGTCTATCGGGCGAACGGACCGATGCTTCTCGGCCTCGGTATTGGTCGTCGTATTCGAATGACCGTTGACGCTTTCTTCTCTGTAGCATCCTGCGCCAGTGGCAGAAATGACGCTGGGGTGTTTCTCACCAGCTCTCTTTCATCCTTGCCGTGACGATCAGGCCCCATCTGGCTAAGTCCGCGATGGACCGGTGAGTTTTGCCATCACCAGGCGTCCGGTTGAGTGGCATACTGCTCGCACTATCGATCCAGTCAAGAGGTGCTGTATGCGTGCTATTGGAGTCGGACTCGCTCTGTTGATAGGGATTCTATCGGTCGGATTTGCCGGAGGTGTGGGGTTGAAGGACCTCACCTCTGCGGGAAAAGGAGGAGATTCGGTCAGCGGGCGGGAGATCTATGTCAACACCTGCATTCGTTGCCATGGAATCGACGGTACAGGAGCGCAGAGCGTTCGGCTGGTTCCCGCGCCGGCGGATCTCAGTTCCCCTGCTGTTCAGAATCGTCTTGATGGGACACTGTTCAAGCGTATTCATGATGGCAAACCGAATACCGCGATGGGGGCATGGAAACATGCGCTGTCCGACGAGGAAATCTGGGACGTGCTGGCCTACGTGCGAACACTCGGAGTCGGTTCTGATGTACGACCGTGAAGCATGAATCCTCTTTATGGGTGCCTGCCTCTCATGGATCAGAACGAACAGGCAACGGACTCAATGATTGACTGCTGGGAGGTGTCGCCATGACTTGTAACGTCGGAGGAATCGAACGGCCGATACGGATTGCAGCGGGTATTCTATTGCTCGGGATCGGCGCGCTGGCCGGCCTTTCTACTGTCGGCACGGGGATCGCGCTGGCCGCAGGGGCAATCTTACTGCTCACCGCAGCGATCGGATTTTGCCCGCTCACAGCTCTGCTTGGAATCAATACCTGTGCGGGAAAACCAGGTACCAAGAAGTGAGGGTTGGATGATGGATCGACGCATGATGGCCGGCATAGCAGTCGTTGCACTGTTCTCGGTGGCGATGGGTTGTGTGCCGCCGCCGCGCGTGGCAGGACCAGCGGAGGCTACAGCCGTCGTGGAGCGAAACGGGGCTGTGGATGCGCTGTTCTCTCCGCCTTCTCCGGACACCATTCCGGGTGATCTTCGGGGCGAGCAGATCCGGCTGGGCTACAAGATGGTGGTCGATACGCAAGGGTACGGGAAACGTTATGTCGGCAATGCGCTCAACTGCACGAATTGTCACCTTGACGCGGGCCTTACTCCAGGCGCCGCCCCCTTTGTCGGAATCAGTGTTCTCTATCCCGAATACCGCGCTCGCGCGGGACGGAAGATGAGCCTCACCGACCGGATCAACGAATGTTTCGAGCGGAGTATGAACGGCAGGGCGCTTCCCCCCGATAGCACGAAACTCGCGGCCATTGTGGCCTACATCGACTGGTTGTCGAAGAACGTGCCGCCAGGCAGCGCCGTGCCCTGGCGGGGAATACCTCGTATCACGTCGACTCATTCGCCGGATCCTGTCAGCGGCAAGCAGGTCTTCGAAAGGCGATGTGTCTTCTGCCATGGGACCGACGGGCAAGGGACGATGGCCGCGCCGCCGGTCTGGGGACCCGGCTCCTACAATGTCGGCGCAGGCATGGCGCGAGTCAGTGTGGCAGCTGCATTCATCAAGGCCAATATGCCGCGTGGGTGGGGCTGGTCCCTGACCGACGAGGAAGCGTTCGATGTCGCGGCCTATATCAACAGCCAGCCGCGTCCTGATTTTCCCGGTAAAGCGCGCGATTGGCCGAACGGGGGCAAGCCGGCGGATGCGCCATATTAAGCGTCATCGCTGAGAGGGTGGTGTGATCGAGATGAACGGAATGCTCGTTACGCTTCTGGTCGGCGCACTTGGCGTCGCCGCCGTGGGGTTCAGCGGAACAGCCGTGACCGGTCAGGAGTCGCATCGGGTGGTCATGCACCTCAATTCAGGCGATGAAAAGGTCCAACGGGGAGCGTTGAACAATATCCGCCACCTCTATCAAGAGGTGGGGCGGGAGCACTTGCGGGTCGAGCTGGTGGTGCATGGTGCCGGGTTGACGCTGTTGACGAAAAAAGATTCTGTGCTGGCCACGGAACTGGCGCAGCTGAAGTCGGCCTCTGATGTCGAATTTACCGCCTGCTCCAATACGATGAAGGCGCAGGGTCTCACGCGGGCGGATTTGATCGATCAGGTGGATCGCACCGTGCCGGCCATGGTCCGACTGATGGAATTACAAGAACAAGGTTGGTCTTACATCAAACCCTGATGCCGAGATGACACACGACACCCTAGCTCTTCACGGAACAGGCCACAAGGATACGAACCCGGTGCTTGGGTGGTGGGCCGGCGGTGTGGCGATCGGGGTTGTGCTCATTCTGGCGGTCGCATTGGTCCAACCGATCGGAGTTTCGACGCAGTACGTCGTGCTGGACGGGGTGCTTCTCCACCATGTGCTCCCGGACGTGGCATCGAAGAGCCCCTACCTGGCGAAGACCGCGCCAGGTTGGACGCTGGCCACGTACGAGTTCTTTTTTGTGTTGGGGATTCCGCTCGGGGCATTGCTGGCAGCGATGGTGACGTCCCGCTTCAGCACGAGAGTCGTGCCGTCCGAATGGAGCAAGCGGTTTGGCTCGAACCCCGGACATCGCCTGGTGTGGTCCTTCGTCGGCGGATTTCTCCTCCTCTTTGGCGCCCGTTTCGGCGGCGGATGTACCTCCGGCCATATGATCAGTGGCGTGTCGCAGCTGGCCGTCAGTTCGCTCGTGTTTTCGGTCGCCCTCTTTGCGAGCGCGATCATGACGGCACGGTGGCTGTACGGCGACGGGAGAAAGCAATGATGTTGTTGCTCGGATTAGTGTTGGGGTCGGCCTTCGGCGCGGCCCTTCAATTATCCGGCGCATCGAGCCATACCAAAATCACCCGGGCGTTGCGGCTCAAAGATTTGACGATTATCAAATTGATCGTGGTCGCAATCGGAGTCGGATTGATCGGGGTCCATCTGTTGGATCTGTCGGGGTGGGCGAACATGAAGGTCAAAGATCTGTATCTGCCTGGAATGATCGTAGCAGGGCTCATCTTCGGTGTGGGATTTGCCGTCTCGGGCTATTGCCCGGGCACCGCACTCGTGGCAGCGGCTGAAGGAAAACCGGATGCCTGGGTGACGGTCCTGGGCGGACTATTCGGCGCCCTGGTGTTTGCTTTCATGTTTCCGGATTTGGAAACGATCTTGTTCTCGTTCGGCGAATACGGGCCTGTGACGATTCATGGACTGCTCGGGATACAGGGCTCCATTCTGGCGATTCCACTGGGCGTGTTTTGTCTCTGGTTGGCGGCAAGACTTCCAGGTTCCGGAGGCGCGCAATGAAACTCACGGCGGCCTATCATGGCGGGACTCGCTACGATATCACGAGCGGCAAGCATCGCGTCGTCACCGATCAACCGGCGGAGGACGGGGGGCAGGATGCCGGAATGAGTCCGGTTGAACTCTTCGTCGGCTCCGTGGCGAGCTGCGTGGCTTACTTCGTAGGTCAGTTTTGTACGCGACATAATATTTCTCGGGATGGGTTGAGTATCGATGCGGAATGGGCCATGGCCGAAAGTCCGCATCGTGTCGGCCGGATCGATATCGCCATCCATCTTCCCCATCGAATTCCGTCCGAGCAGAAGGAGCGGCTGTTGAAAGTCGCGCATGGCTGCACCGTCCATCAGTCTATCGCAAGTGCGTTGACCATCACGATCACGTTGAACCCTCATACGCCATCGGGCGTTCGTTCATAGAGACATGCGAAGGGTAGGATCACGATCGATCAAAGGGAGGGTGACATGAAGGGAAGGAGACGAGAGTTGGTGGCAGGGGCCGTGTTCGCGCTGATGGGATTTGCGGCTTTTCCGTGCTGGTCATTGGCCGGCGATCAGTCCCGCGCGAAAGACATCGTCCAGCAGACCTGCGCGCAATGCCACCGGCTGGAAGGCAAGGCCGACTCTCGCTTCAATCTGAGGGCACCCGATCTGATCTGGGCCGGCAGCAAATATCAGCGGTTCTGGTTGACTCGATGGTTGACCGGGAAAGAGGCGCCTCTGTATGCAAAGGGCTATCGATGGGATCTGACGACCGTGCCGTCCAAGCATCCGATGGTCACGGAGTCGGAAGCCGGCGCCATTGCGGATTATTTTGCCGAGCACAACAAAGATCCGCGCGTGACGGTCGGGGCATTTGACCTCTCGAAAGTGACGAAGTACGAAGCGACCTTCGGCGGGATGGCTTATAAGGCGCATGCCTGTCTTGGCTGCCACACGATCGAGGAAAACGGCAAACTCATCGGCGGCCCACAGAGTGCCGCGCTGCAGAATGCGGGCCAGCGGTACAACTCGGACTGGCTTTTCCGATTCGGGCAGAATCCTCAAGACTTCACACCACACAGCGGCGAATTTCTGGCTGATGCCACAGAACCGCAGCTCCGCGCCGTGATCGGATTTCTGATGGTTCAGGGGGTGCCGGACTTTAAGTACTATGAGCCCTGGACGAGCCGTGATTTCGAGATGGCCAGCGTGGATCGAGGGAAGGTGGTTTATAAAGAGTATTGTTCGCAATGTCACGGCGCGACGGGTAAAGGCGATGGACCGGCGGCTTCCGGATTGGAACCGAAGCCGGCGATCCATGCCAACATACCCTTCGAAAAACTGCCGATGGAGTATCTCTACAATGTCATCAACCATGGAGGTCCTGCGATAGGCAAATCGCCGAACATGCCCTATTGGAATTTAACGATCGGTCAGCAGGGCGTGGCCGATGTGATCGTCTATTTGAAGGCGACATTCAAGGGAGTGCCGGAGACGACGATCGCGCCGACCACAAGTGAGGCGAGCGCCTGTCTGCAGCCCCGCAAGACAACCAAGGCTCCGGATGAATTCTTAGCCAAGGCCAATCCGCTTGCCGCATCGTCGGGCGCGATTGCAGCCGGGAAGACACTCTTTCTCAAGACGGCGCAGCCTGTCGCCTGTGTGATGTGTCATGGTGAACAGGGAGACGGGAAAGGCTTGATGGGCGCAGCGCTGATGCCGCCGCCGAGGAACTTCACGTGCGGCGCGATGATGAAGGATATACCTGATGGTCAGCTGTTCTGGATCATCAAGAACGGGTCGTTGGGAACCGGCATGATGGCGTTTCCAGGATTGCCGGATGAGCAGGTGTGGCAGTTGGTGCAGTATATTCGATCTTTGGCAAAATAACCGATCAGCATTTAGCTGTCAGCTAAGGGCTGGATGCGGACGGCCTTCTATTTGAGGAGTTCATCATGGCGACTTTTATTATTTCGGGCAGTCGAGGAACAGACGATCCTACGATGGCAACTCTGCCATTCATGGCGGCGAAGACGGCGAAGGAGCAGGGGCACGATGTGGTGCTCTGGCTGTGGAACGAAGCCGTCACCTTGGGTCGGAAAGGCGTGGCTGACCATGTGGCCGGCGTGAACCTGACACCGTTGAAAGATCTTCTGGCCGCCGTGCAGGCGTCGGGCGTGACGATCTGGGTCTGCGGCGCTTGCGCCGTTGCCAGGCAGATCGGCGGAGCGGATCTGGTGGCCGGGGCATCGATCAAGGGCATGCCGGATTACATCAAGGCTGTGGCCGAACGAGACCGGAACGTGGCGTTCTGACCGTCACACTCAAATGCGATAGGCGAAAGGGGCTTGATATGGCGGCCGACAGCGACTCGACAGGGAAATCAAAAGACCGCAAGGATCGACGGGGCGAGAACGTGGCGGACGAACGTGTGAACCGAGCAGGGTCGCTCGATGTCAATGGGCTGGAGACCATTCCAACGGCGGTGCCTCGCGAAGGGGACGGGTATCGATCGTCGCGCGAGGGAGCCATTGAGCAAGAGCCGAGACCTACCGGTGCATCAGGGTTCACTCTCACCGAAGACGATCTTCGAAGGATCAATACGAGAAAGGGCATGATTGAGCTGCTCGAGAACAGGGGCGTTGACATCCAGGAGGTGCTGAAGACGCTGCTGTACGAACAAGAGTTGCGCCAATTACAGGTCGAATTGGTCAAACTGCAACGGTGGGTTCAAAGCAGCGGGGAGCGGATCGCGATTCTGGTGGAAGGACGCGATGCCGCAGGGAAAGGGGGGACGATCCGCCGATTCACGGAGCATCTGAACCCTCGCGCGATGCGCGTCGTAGCCCTGCCGAAGCCGACCGATGAAGAACGGGGCCAGTGGTATTTCCAGCGCTACATCCGACAGCTGCCGAACAAAGGTGAAATCGTGTTCTTCGACCGCAGTTGGTACAACCGCGCTGTGGTCGAGCCGGTGATGGGGTTCTGTACGAAGAAAGAACATCATCGGTTCCTGCAGCAGGTTCCGGAATTCGAGCATATGCTCTATGAAGACGGTGTGACCATCATCAAGTTCTGGTTCTCGATCTCCAAGGATGAACAGGCAAAGCGATTCGACGCAAGACGCCAGAATCCGCTCAAGCAGTGGAAAATCAGCCCGGTCGATGAGAAAGCGCAAGAGCTGTGGGACGCCTATACCCGCAGCAAAGAGGAAATGTTCAGCAAAACGCACACGACATACAGTCCCTGGATCATCGTCAAGGCGAACAACAAGCAGGCTGCGCGATTGGAAAGCTTGCGCTACGTCCTGAACTTGCTGCCCTATAAAGGGAAGGACGAGGCGCAGATCAGGTTGACGCCCGATCCGAATGTGATCACTCGATTCCACCGCAAGATGGTGGAGCTGGATCTATGACGGATGAGCATCGAACGGGCATGAATCGGTTGAATCCTTTCGAAGCCGTCTGTCTCTCAGAGTCAGTCGAATGTGGAGGATGCTTCTTTGCTTGGATGGGCTGGGTGAGGACTCCTCAAACCTAGGAGGTCGGTTGTGATGAGAAAAGGACTATTAGCTGTTGTCGCGATCGCTGCCGTCGGATGCAGTGGAGTTGGCCCTCAAAAGGCAGTGAGCGGAGAACCGACAAGCCCTGCCCTCGGGTATGAAATCCATGTCCAGGCGCCGCACATGATGGCGGACGGGACACCGGGCGGACCGTTCCATCATTACTGCAAGGGCATTTCCGACAAGATTCTTCAATGTCTCCTGTTTGAGTCGACCGACCCGAAAGCACCGTTGGTCGGCGTCGAGTACTTTGTCGCCAAAGAACTGACACGAAAGCTGCCTGCCATCCAGTGGCATCGGCATTTCCACGATCATAAAGTCGAGATCGCGACGGGCCGCGTTCAAATCCTCGATATGCCGAGTGACCAGGCCGCCAAAGTCGCGGAAGTCGCAGCAGGAACAGACGGTGTGATCTATCACTTGTGGCAACACGGGCAGGAATTTCCCGACGGCACTGTGAGCTTCCCGCAATCCCTCGGACACAAGTTCACCGGGTTCTCGGAAAATAAGTAGGATCGATCGATAGAGGGGGCCAGGCTCCATTCTTTGGGGCTTGGTCGTTCTCTTTTGGCGGAGTATTGTTCATGACGTATTGGGCAATAAAAAGACGAGTCATGCGTCCATATCTCTTGCTCGCGCTGGTTGTGGCGGTGCTAGGGTCACCGGGTCTTTCGGTCTTTGGAGCCGATGAAGCTGTCCTCAAACCGCGAGTCCCGATCGACCAACTCGAGCAAGTCAGAGCATGGACGAATCCGCTTCCGGCCACGGAGGAAACAATTGAGAAGGGCAAGAAGCTCTTCCAGGGGAAGGCGTTCTGTGTGACCTGCCACGGGAAAGACGGCAAAGGATTGGGCGGCGACATCGAGCCCGGCACGCTCAAAGGACCCTTGCCGAGAAATTTCACCGATAAGGAATGGCAGGTTGCTCGAACGGATGGGGAGCTGTTCTGGATTTTGAAGAACGGCAGCAAGGGCACGGCGATGGCCCCCTTTATTCCGCTCATCCTGACGGAGGAAGAAGCCTGGCAGGTGCTGCAATATGTGCGATCGTTCGCGGCGGAAGAAAAAGGAGCACAACGATGAGGTCTTACTCATTCGCGTTGTTCGTCGTTACGGTTGCGCTTGCTGCGCCAACTTGGGCGGCTGAGCGGCACATGATGCAGCCGAGAGTGCCTGCCGAGAAGTTGGCCGAAGCGCGCGCGCTCAAGAGTCCCTTGACGAGTTCCCCGGAGATAGTCGAACAAGGCAAGACGCTCTACAACGGCAAGGGCACCTGCTTCAACTGTCATGGCACCGATGGGGCCGGCAACGGGCCTGCGGCGGCGAAACTCAATCCGGCGCCGCGCAATTTCCGGCACCATGGATTCTGGCGCCATCGCACCGAAGGCGAAATTTTCTGGGTCATCAAACATGGCTCGCCCGGCACGGCCATGATCGGATTTGGCCCGGTCTTGTCCGACGAAGAGATCTGGAGCCTCATTCAGTATGAACGCACCTTCGCCGGTAAACATGGACGGCGGGGAATGGGCCGTGGAGAAGGCATGGGACCCATGATGGGACCGGGCGGCGGTATGGGTGGGGGTGAAGGGATGCAGCATCGTGGAGGGCGTGGTGTAACTGGCGAGTAAGAGCGTCCTCGCGACTATTAGCTGACCAGTGGAGTCGATAAGTGCCAGGGCTACCATATATCCCTAACCAGTGCAAAGTTTGCAGATTCCACCGCGAGAGGATTCTTCCTACTGAGAATCTCGTGATATTTTCTCAGCAAGTTTCTGAAAAGGTCAGCAATTCTCCTCTCTTCCTCCATGAGGCATACGATTTGCTCTGAGCTTCTCTCAGACGCTCATATCACGAGCATCTAGTGCTGCGCCTCTTAATTTTCGATGATAATTCCTTCGTGCTGGGCTTGTCGACGGGCGAGAGATGTCGTGTCGTTCCGTTCATGCGGTTCGACCGGGCTCGCCGCAGAGTTCTAGAGGTCTGCCTGAGCCAGTCGAAGGACTTACCAGGAACGGACTTCGGGGGCACTACATGATGAGTGAAGATTGATGTCTAACGAGAAGCCCAGAGTTGTGATTCTGGGCGGCGGGTTCGGCGGCATGTATGCCGCGATGGAGTTCGAGCAAGCACTTGCGCAGGGCGCCGACTTGGACGTCACCCTCGTCAACCGCGACAACTTTTTTCTCTTCACCCCGATGCTGCACGAAGTCGCGGCGAGCGACCTCGATATCACCAATATCGTCAGTCCAATCCGCAAGCTGTTGCGTCGCGTGGCTTTCTTTCACGGGGACATTGAATCCATCGATCTCCCGAACAAGCGAGTCGGCCTGTCGCATGGACACGAGCAACATTGCCATTCGCTTCCGTACGACCACCTGGTGCTCGCCCTCGGGTCGACCACGAACTTCTTAAATATCCCTGGCTTGGCAGACCGCGCGCTCACGATGAAGTCGCTGGACGACGCGATTTGTCTGCGCAACCGCCTGATCGCGAATCTGGAAGAGGCGGACTTTGAATGTGCGGCGCCTCTCCGCGCCCCCTTACTGAATTTCGTGGTGGCCGGTGGAGGGTTCGCCGGGGTCGAAACCACCGCGGCCATGAATGACTTTCTGCGGGAGGCGGTGCGGTTCTTTCCGCATCTTCGGGAAGACATGCTTCGGATCATCCTTGTTAATTCGGGGAATGTCATCTTGCCGGAACTCGGGGAGAAGCTCGGCGCCTACGCCCAGCGCAAACTCATCGAGAACAAGGTGGAAATCCATTCGAACTGCAAAGTCACCGCCGTGACGGACCGCGACGTCATCCTCAGCGACGGGACGACGGTGACGACCAATACGCTGGTCTGGACCGCCGGAACCTCCCCGCATTCCCTCTTGGACACGCTGCCCTTCACCAAAGTGCGGGGCCGGGTCCTCGTCAACGAGTATTTGGAAGTACCCGAGTGGCCTGGCGTCTGGGCGTTCGGCGACTGTGCCGTGGTACCGGATCGCAACACCGGGGACTCCCATCCCCCGACCGCACAACACGCGTTGCGCGAGGGGAAGGTGGCGGCTTGGAATATCCTGGCAACCATTCGAGGGGGCCAGAAGAAGCCGTTCCTCTATTCGACGCTCGGCCTGCTGGCCCCCATCGGGAAACGGACCGGCGTGGCCAACATCCTCGGCGTGAACTTTTCAGGCTTTATTGCCTGGTGGCTATGGCGGACGATTTACTTGCTGAAGTTGCCACGGTTCGAAAAGAAAGTCCTCGTGGCCTTGGACTGGACACTCGATGTGCTCTTTTCGAAGGATCTTGTCCACTTCAGGACCGCTCGCCCCCGCACACTGCCGCCGGCGGAGGAACAATCGGAGGGTGAGCTGGTCCAGGTGAGTGGGCCCCGACCTCGGTCAGTGAGATAGGTGTGAATCTTTGAACAAGCCCGCTACGGTGCTTCTTTTGTGCTGGAGCCCACTTTACTCCAGCTACAACTTAAGTTTCGTACAAACCTTGGCTGAAGTGGGCCTGGGTGTGTCTGAGTAGGCTGGAGTTGGGTCGTGGAAATGGTTTCGTAAAAGCGGGAGGTTAATATGCGCAAGAAAAGCCCGTCCAGCAGGGTCGCAGCAAGCCTCCAAAGCAAGTGGTTCATTATTGAAGAGGAACATTGTGTCTAACGACGCATGATCGACCTAACAAGTCAGCCGATGTCCAAGGGGAATAAAGGAGGTACTCCGCATGAAAGATTCTTTGAGTCAGTTGACCGAAGCGCAGATAAGAGCATCAAAATATTGCGACCGGTGCGCCCGCCGCTCCGTGGTACTGTTTTATGACGACCTCACGTTACAAGAGCTCTGTCAGGAGTGCGGCGACCGGTTGAATCGCAAGCGCGCATTGGTTTCCAATCCAGCGAAGCCGAAGATGTGAGCGGATGATCCCGCCCTTCCTTGCGGACCTTCCACGGAACGGTACACGCATGACGCTCGCCATCAGACAGATCATCCGGAGGCGTGTGTGTTCGAAATGAAGCCGCGGACCAAGACCGTTGTGCCGAGCGACCCCGCATTGAAGCGACCATGGGAACCGCGTCATTCTGCAAGGATGCTCGCTGCAACTCCCTTCTCGCAGGCAGAACATCAAACTGTATCCCATGAGCCTCCCGTGATAGCATAAAACCGTAGCATTTCAAATTGCGCCATGTTTAGGCCTATTCAAAAAACCACGCTGTTTCGACGCATACCGTACGGCCTCATTACCTCTGTCGTGCTTATTCTAGCGTTGGTCGTAGCCGTCATCCTCTTAGTTAGCTTGGAACAGGAGAAGCTCCTACTCCAAGGGTTGACGCAAAGGCAGGCGGTCCCCACGGAGTTGTTTCAAGCCCTCTGGCAATCTCGGCATGACTTGATCGTGGTCACCTTCCTCGTGGTCTTAGTCAGCGCAATCGGGATTGCAGCAGTCATCACCTTCTTGCACTACGACAGCACCAGACGGACTCTCGAAGAGGTCAAAGGGTTGGCCAGAAATATCCTTGAGAGCATCCCGACCGGTGTGCTGACTATTAACCGCAATGGCCTGGTCACTGCCGTCAATCCCTCTGCCGCGGCAACATTGAAACGTTCGACGGAAGAATTGCTCGGTCAATCCTATGCACTGATGTTTTCCCAAGGAGATACGATTCGCATCGTGCTCGATGGAGCACTGCATCACGACCACCATGTGGATCATCATGATATGCCGTATCGCACCGGGGATCAGACTCGTACGATACGCCTCACCACTGCGGACCTGACGGGTGACGAAGGGAGTCCGGTCGGCGTCATCGTGCTGCTTAAAGATGTCACAGAGCTGTTAGGCCTGGAGCGGCGTGTGCGGATCGCGGACAAACTCGCGGCGATGCATACCCTGTCGGCCGGGGTGGCGCATGAGTTGCGCAACCCCTTGAGCGCGATAGACTTGAATCTGCATCTCCTTGAAGAAGACCTCAAGGAGAAGGGAACGCTGGCAACGCAGGGAGTGCGATATCTCCATGTCTTGAATGCGGAATGCCGCCGTCTCTCAGTCATTCTGGACAATTTTATGAAATTCGCTCGTCCGGGATCCGTGAGCCTGCACGAGGTGGATGTGAAGGCACTGATCGACCACATCCTGGCTCTGATGCATTTCGAGGCGGAGGAGCGCAAGATTCGACTCGAACAGGTTGCGGAAGAGGAATTACCGCCTGTGATGGGCGACGAGACCCAGATCAGCCAGGTGTTGGTGAACATCATCGTCAATTCGTTTCATGCCATGCCGAACGGCGGACTCTGTCAAGTTACTGTGACGCAGCGGGAGACTGACGGGAAGCCTTGGATCGAGATCACCGTGAAGGATGACGGCGTCGGGATCACGAAGGAGGAGATCGCCCGTCTGTTCGAACCCTTCTATACGACCAAGTCGAGCGGGACCGGGCTTGGTCTCGCCATTGCGTACCGAATCATGCAGGATCATGGCGGAACCATTCAGGTATCGAGTGTGCCTGGGAGCGGAACGACGGTGGTGACACAATTCCCCGTGGCGATTGATCAACCTCGAAAGATCGGAATGGGATCGTGACGCAAACCGTTCATATTCTCGTCGTCGACGACGAGGTGAATATCCGCAATGCCCTGGTCACCATGTTGGAGAAAAAGGGCTATCAGCTCTACGGGGCCGGTACGGGAGAAGAGGCCTTGCAGCATCTGGAAGAAGTCCGGATGGATCTGGTGATCACTGACCTTCGGATGCCCGGTATAGGCGGGATGGAGTTCATGCATCGACTGAAAGAGCAATGGCCGGATACAGAAGTCGTGGTCATGACTGCGTTTGGTTCGATTGATACGGCGGTGGCAGCGATGCGTCTGGGCGCCTACGACTATCTGACGAAGCCGATCGATCGCGAGCGGTTTCCGGTGGTCGTGGAGAAAGCGCTCGAGCGCCATGCCCTGGCCTTTGAAAACAAGCAACTCAGAGACCGCCTCGCAACGAGGGCGCGTTTCGATCAGCTGGTCGGCGAGAGCGAGCCCATGCAGCGAGTCTATGGTCTGGTGGAGATGGTTGCGGACAGCGATGTCACCGTGTTGCTTACGGGGGAGAGTGGAACCGGTAAGGAACTTGTCGCTCGAGCGATCCACCACAAAAGCCAGAAGGCCGATGGTCCGTTTATTACCTTGAATTGCGGGGCATTGCCCGACAATCTCTTCGAGAGCGAGTTATTCGGGTATGAGAAAGGCGCCTTTACCGGCGCGTTGACCACCAAGGCCGGCCGATTCGAATTGGCCCACGGCGGAACGCTGTTGTTGGACGAAATCGGCGAGCTCTCTTTGAAATCCCAAGTCGACTTTCTTCGGGTTTTGGAGACCAAGGAATTCCGACGTCTGGGTGGAACGAAGGTCGTGAACGTGGATACCCGAATAATTGCCGCGACCAACCGAAACTTGGCCGAGGCCGTCAAGCAAGGCGATTTTCGGGAGGATCTCTTCTATCGACTCAATGTTGTTCCGATCAAACTACCGCCGCTACGCGAACGCGGAGACGACATTCCCCTCCTTGTTGAGACGTTCCTGCCGGAATTTTGCGCACAGCATCGACGAGCGCCGAAGGAAGTCTCGCGGGAAGCGATGCGGCTATTACGGCTGTATGCCTGGCCGGGAAATATTCGGCAACTCCGGAACCTTCTTGAACGACTGGTCGTGACCGTACGTGAGGATATGCTTCAGCCCCAACATTTGCCGGAGGAGATTCAGGCCAGCAAAGAAGATATTCGGACCATGGTCGTCACCCTCGGAAGTCCATTGGAAGAGATCGAAAAGGAAGTGATTCGCCGAACCCTCTCGGAAGTCACCAACCATCGCGAGAAAGTTGCCAAACTGCTCGGTATCAGCCTGCGGTCCCTCCAGTACAAGATCAAGGAATACGGGATCCGCGAGTAAGGATCTCCTCAGCCTCCCTGCACCACATCACACTTCTTCTCTCATCTCATCTTCGACCTGCAATTCTTGCGCGTGCTTGATCGGTGGCAAGAAAGAGGTAACTCCATGATCTGTCAAAAGACATCGGAGTCTCGCCTGTCAGTTGAAGGATTACGATCTGCAGATCTTGCAGATGACGAGCGTGCTCGCAGTCGGCTTCTGAATCAGACGGTGCTCCGGTTCGGAGATTCCCGTTCAAAGAGTGCGATAAATCTACCGGTCTATCTATTTGTTCCTCGCGGCATCGGGTATGCACATGATAATCCTACGAGCAGGATCGGAGGCAGTGTGTACCCTGCCGACCGTTTGAATCACGGTAATGGCGCTCGTGGTCTTGTTCATGGAGATGACGGCTTAGCCAGATTCCAGGGGGGACTATAGCAATGTCGAGAATTCGCGAACAACAGATCGGGTTGTTTGATGTGATTGCGTACCTGATGGCGACAATTGCCATAGTCGGAGCCCTGGCGTGGAGCTGGAGTCTGATTCCAGTTCTTGTGCTGATCGTGGCAACTGTTCCGTATGCAACCTGGCGAGAAATACAGAGCTTAGAGCAACGGAATGATCCTGCGCGCCAGACAATTGCGGAGGAAAGATCAGAATCGCACGCACAGATCTCCGAACGGCCGGCGACCACGGAGACAAAATGTAATGGTAACAACAGAGTCTATTCTCCAGGTATCCCGACGACCGGGGCCATTAAGCTCAAAGGAACTGCCCATGAGCCCGTCGAATGCGGCAAATCCTGAACGGTTGATCGACGTCGGACCGGCAGGCCGGCGATTGCAGCAGAAGTGCTCATGAATCATGCGGGCGAGATCGGCATGAGGTTAATGGCCGGCTTTGAGGGGAAATGAGCGCAGATGAATAGGAGAGCGCGGACATGGCGACGACAATCGGAAGCCTGGGTGAGCCATCGTCATCCAGGCGCAATCCACCTAATGAAGAATGGACCATCCGGATCTCTCAACTTCAAGAGACCTTGGCAATCGGTCCGGCAGACATCGCGACGAGAAGTGAGTTGGCGACGTTGTTGGAGCAGTTAGACCAACCGGATGAGGCCTTGCTTCATTGGAACGCGATTCTGTCCTGCGATCCCAACAATCTCCAAGCTCGTGAGGGAGTGGCGCGCTGCCGGAGTCGAATGTTGCCGCCTCGCCAATCCAATCGGTGAAGGAACGCGGCTATCGTAAATAAGTGCAAAGAATGTCGGACCAGGTATCTACCTTATAAAAGGGGGCAAATCATGCGATTCCTTCTTGCTGTGATTCTTGCGGTGATGACAGCAATCAGTTCATCTACCTGGGCATATGAAGAGAGTTCCGTGACAGACGGTGGGCAATTAGTAGGCACAGTTGCCCTCGACGGCCAAGTGCCCAGGCCGAAAGGCTACAACCTGATTACGCTACCCGATCAGGTCTACTGCGGGAGGATTTCCGACGGCCAGGGGTGGCGACTGCTCCAGCCCTTCAACGTGGGTTCCGCCGGACAGTTCCGTGACGTGGTGGTGTATCTCGAACATGTCGAGAAGGGGAAATCGTTCTTGCACGAACAAACGCCGCGCATCGAAGCCAAGGATTGCCGGTTCGTTCCCTTCACGACCGTGATGCGTGAGAAGAGTAACGTGGTCGTGGTTAATATGGATCCGGTCATGCATGATATTCAGGCCTATGAGACCTCTCAGCTTGGCCCTCGCATGCTCTTCAACGTGCCGCTCCCGATAAATCCGCACCATCCGCAAGACCTGAAGGATCGTGGCGACGACGCGGCCATTTACCACACGCATCACCCAGGCGAACCGATGAAGCAGTTCGTCGACCTGACGAAAGGACGCAAGGTGTTCGTCATGCAATGCGGCTTCCATGCCTACATGGAGAGTTGGGGGCTGGCGATGGAAAATCCCTACTATGCGATGACCGACCAGGATGGTCGATTTGAAATCGGCGACATTCCTCCCGGTACGTACAAGCTGTTGATCTGGCATCCGTACCTCAACGGCACGAAAGAACAGATCGTTACAATACAGCCGAAGAGCCAAGTGAAGGTGGACATAAAAATCCCCGCCCCCACGGGTCGCCTCTACGCCAACGAGAAGCCGGCCAATAATTTTACGCGGTTTAGCATCAGCGACGAGGCCCTGAGCCGCCTCGTGCCAACCTTGATTCGTCAGGAGCAGTAGTCCGGCCACTAGTATATGTTGAATCTTTTTCTTCTACTTTTCACCGGTTACCTGGCTGGACTGCTTCTCCTTCTGTGTTTCCCTGCCCATCCAAGAGTGCAGAACCTCCTTGCTCATGGGTTTGCCGGGCTGGGTAGTGTCGCAGGCATCGTGATGGGAGTCGTGGGCCTTCTCTCGCAGGAATCCTGGAAGGCTTCAGCGCAATCCCAGCCGGATCGGCGAGGCTGCCGTAGACCTCACGGCTGGGCAACTGACCGAAATAGTTGATGAACTGGACCGCATTGAAAGGGATTCCTCGGAACTGGAATCCATCATTGTCTCCAATGCTTCCCTGACCGACCGTTTGGAGACCACCGGTGTGTTGACAGAACGCACGGCGTGGGATCATGCCGTCGTCGGCGTCGTCGGTCGAGCGTCAGGACTCGATCAAGACCTCCGTCGCGATCGACCGTTGGCGGCCTACGACGAGCTTCAAGTCAAGGTCGTGACCTACCGTTATGGTGACGTGCGGGCGCGGATGCGGGTCCGCATGGACGAGATTCATGAATCCATACGGGTGTCCGCCGCGCCCGGAAGAAATTCTAGAGGCCCTGTCGGAACTGCGTAAGCGAAGAGCATGAAACGCAGACACAGGAGACTCCATGATGGGATCGCCACATTTGTGCTGAATGGGTGTGCTTCCTGTTTCGTGAGGGTTGGAACCGGGGGCGAAAAAGGATTTGAACCGGCCGATGGCAGAAGATATGATGGGTGACAATCAAATAAGGGAGGTCGGCATGAACACATTCTCAATGATCGGCGCAGGGGTCGCCGTCGGGCTGCTTCTGAGCGGCTGCTCGTCGTATCACACGGGCAAACTCGCGGCGCCGTTGTACGCGAAAGCGACAATTACCGGACCGGGAATTACCGGAGAGGCGCAACTCTACGAAAAATATGAAGGGCGTGTGCGGATCAAGCTGACCGTGAAAGGCAGTCCGGAAAGCAAACTCACGCCGGGATTGCACGGGATCCATATTCACGAAACGGGAAGCTGTGACCCCTTCGCTTCGGCCAAAGGCCATTACGACGGCAATGTCGATGCCAATGTCAATCCGGAGGCATCGGTTTCCCCGGGGCTTGCGAATCATCCCTATCATCTTGGCGACTTGCAGAATCTGTATGTCGATGAGAGCCGGAACGGCTCGCTCTATACCATCACGAGCCGAGTCACGCTGGCCGATGGGCTGAATACGCTGTTCGACAAGGACGGCAGCGCTTTTATCATCCATGAACTTCAAGATAAGTATGTGCCTGATCCACTGACCAAGGATGCGCCCGGCGGACCCCGGATCGCCTGCGGCGTAATCGTCAAACAATAACGAGAACGTGCTGAAGGGCGCAGGACGTGCGGGATCGATCTCTTCTCAAGAGATCAATCCCGCACAATTGTGGTCTAGGCTGAGGATATGATGGAACTTCCAATGAGAGACACTGTCGCAACCTTCACTGAAGCATCTCCGATGGCGGTGTTCGACGTGGGCGCGCAGCTTGAGTCCGTCCGTCTGCAGGACCCGGCTCAGGCTGAAAAGGATCGAACCGTTATTCTATTGAAGACTGACAGCTTGCGCCTGATATTCCGATCCTTCAGCGAAGGTGCCAGCCTTCCCACTCACAAGGCTCCCGGCCCGATCACGGTGCAGGTGTTGGACGGCCACATTGAGTTCACGGCCGGCACTAGGACGACTCCAGTCCGGAAGGGTGAAGTCCTGGCGTTGGAATCCGGAGTTCCCCACTCCGTGAAGGCTCTCAGCAATTCCGCCATTCTCATCACGGTCGCGGTGCGTCCTCAGAATCCCTGAGACCCGCTCAATACGGGTCGGCTGTGAGGGCTCAAGAAATCCGTAATGGGGTAGCTCTCGCAACAGCCCTAATGACTGGTTCTGTACGCCCATCGTCTTGTTTGTGGTAGCGTCCTCCCATCCTTTTGTCGCATTTTTCCCCAGGGAGGAAGTACGGCCTGGGTATTCCTGCATCACTTCCGCACCCGCTGTATTCGATCGGATGATCTCAAGTCCTTGTTTCAGCGGATGTCAGTTGCATCCCGCTTGAAACAACCGCGACGGCACCGGAATCGCACTCAATTTTTCTGAATCCTATTTCATGGGAGCGGCTCCCATTCAATAGGCAGTTGCAATCGCTCAACTCCTGAACGAGCGCAAGGCCGGGAAATCAAGTTGTTCGGGTATGCCAACATCAACCAGGAGGAGAATACGATGACCACGTTAGCCAGGCCAGGGGTTCCTGTCGGGGGATTCAAAACTGTCGGACAAATACGCGCGACGAATGAACTCGTATTTCGTCGCGACCAGAATGCCATGGGAATCGCCGTCGAGTTGCTCACCACGCATACATCGGGCGCCCCGATCGTCGATGAGCAGGGCGCTTTCCTCGGCTTCATCAGTGAGTTCGATATTCTCCGGGCACTGGAGGCGGGCAAGGATCTGAATCGTCTGACGGCGGAAGATATCATGGCCAAGGAGCGCATCGCGGTGACAGAGGAAACGAGCATCGATGAGGCCGTGAAGATCATGGAAGAGAAGCGGCTCCTGAACCTGCCGGTCAAGAAAAACGGGAAAGTTGCTTATTCTATTACGCGACATGATCTTTTGCGGGCCTGGATCGGTCT
>MSXM01000058.1:43411-51265 GCA_002083565.1 Nitrospira sp. ST-bin4
GAATGGAGGCGAGTGCCATGACGAGGACGCAATGGATGGTTGTGACAGTCGGAGTTCTGTGTCTGATTGGAGCATCGTATCCTTCCAGCTTTGCCGCCCAGGGCCATGGGCAAGTGCAGCATGACGGCCACGATCAGGAGGAACAGGACGACCATAGCGCGCATTACCTCAAGCATTTGCTGAAACAGGCCAAGGAGATCGGCCTGACGCAGGAACAGATCGGCAAACTCAAAACCCTGCAGCTGGAGTTCAAGCGGACCGAGGCGAGGTTGGAAGCCGATGTCAAAATTGCAAAACTCGACCTGCAGGCTCTGTTGGAAGATGAGAAGGCCGATCTCGGTGCGATCCAGGCGAAAGTCGGACAACTGAAAAACTCGGAAGGGGCCTGTCTGTTCGCGGCCATCAAGAGCAAGCACAACGCCATGGCCCTGTTGACTCCCGACCAGCGGGAAAAGGACCGTGCCCATCGCGAAGCGATGAAAAGCGAACATCAGGGACAACACGGAGGCGGAATGGGCGGGATGGGGCATGGCGGGATGATGGGCGGAATGATGGGGGGCGGTGGTCATGGAGGACAGGGCGGCGGTGAGCACGGAAGTGGAGGAGCGGGCGGAGGCCAACAACACCAGCATTGACGATCTGAGCGATTCAATTGAAAAGCGCAACAGCAGGTGAGTTCACTCTTCTCTCTTATCTAGTACCGTGTAACTTGCTCAGGCCCTGGGATGGATCAGTGAGGGGGGGGGCGCCCCCGTCGGCTCCCAACCGCTCAATCAAGAGAGGGCAACTTCGAACTCATTCATCGTTCATTGCTGGTGCAGACGTCGCTTACTAAGTCGTCGGGAACAGATTCATTAACGGAGGACTTTCATGGAACGTCAGAACGCTGAATTTTCGGGGCCCGCTATTGGTCTTGCTTTCATCGGAGGTGCCCTTGTGGGGGCCATTGCCGGAATGTTGCTCGCGCCCAAGTCGGGGCAAGAAACCCGTCACGCGATCAAGGACTATACAGACAAGACTGAGGACGAGATTATTGGGAAGGCCAGGGAGGCGCGGGCAGCACTTGATGAGACCATCGAGCGAGGCAAACACTACATGGCGGAGAAGAAAGCGGATGTGCAGGCGGCGGTCAAAGCCGGACGAGAAGCAATGAAGGAAAGAATGGAACAACGATCGAGCTAGGGACAAACCGTGATTGCTGTTCGGTTCCATGGTCGAGGGGGACAGGGGGCGAAGACGGCGAGCCGCATTCTGGGAACCGCCGCATTCCTGGAAGGGTTCGTGGCGCAGGACTCGCCGATTTATGGGGCCGAGCGGCGTGGCGCGCCGGTGGCCGCCTACACGCGTATTGCCAAGGAGCCGATCCGCGAACGGGGTTTGATCGTGCATCCCGACCTGGTTGTCGTGGCCGACGCGTCACTCATCCAGGATCCGGCCGCCCGCGTGATCGAAGGAATCGATGAACGTACGGTGGTCTTCATCAACTCACAGATGACCCCTGAACAAGTCCATGCGCAGGGCTTTCTGCCCGGCCGCCTGACGACGCTGGATCTGACGGACATCGCACTGCAACAATTCGGCAAACGCGGCGCAATCAGCGCCTTGCTCGGCGCCGTTGCAGGACGGTTCGTCGGGCTTCGTTGGGAATCAATTGAGGACGCGATCGGGCGGGAGTTGGCCGATCTCGGGCTTGCCGATGCGGTTATTACGCAGAATCAAACAGCCGCGAGGCACTGTTACGAAACGGTGCCGGCGGCGGACTTTGAGGCAGGGACATCCCGTCAGGCGGCCGCGGTGCAGCTTCGAGCCCCGACCTATGAGTCGCCGGCCAGAGGAACCGCGCGAATCACATCAGGCCCCAACTCGGCGATCAGATCCATGAGCGGGTGGCGGACGTTCCGGCCGGTTCTGCGTCCCGACTTGTGCAACGGATGCTGGCTCTGTTTTGCCAACTGCCCGGAGGGCGCGATTACGATCAAGCCGGACGGCAAGCCCGCCATCTACTATCCGCATTGCAAGGGCTGCCTTGATTGTGTAGAAGTCTGTCCGACCGATGCCCTGACGGTCGAGCGGGAAACGGAAGCGGTGAATAAGACCTGAAACGGGTTTGTTTGGTTATCTGGTTTGTTTTGTTGATCTGGAGGAACCAGCGGAACCAAACCAGCTAGACGAACGAAATAAACGAGATAAACCAAATGGACCAGAAGAACCAGATGATGATGACCGGCAATCTGGCGGCAGCCTGGGGCGCGCGACTTGCCGATGTGGACTATGTGCCCGCTTTTCCGATCACGCCGCAAACGGAGATTGTTGAGACGCTGTCGAAGTGGTGTGGAAGCGGCGCCTTGAACGCCCGCTTCGTCACGCTCGATTCCGAACATTCTATGATGACTGCCGCGGGGGCCGCCGCCGCGACGGGCGTCCGCGTCTTCACCGCGACATCGAGCCAAGGGCTGCTGCATGCCTTCGAGGTGCTCTACACCGTGGCCGGGTGGCGGGTGCCGTTTGTCCTGGTGAATGTCTCACGGGCGCTGGCTTCACCGATTACGCTTGAGCCGGATCACAACGACGTGCTGGCGGCGCGCGACTCCGGGTTCGTGCAGATCCACGCAGAGACCTGTCAGGAAGTGGTGGACTCGGTGCTCATGGCCTATCGCATCGCAGAGGATCCGCGTGTCTGCCTGCCGGTCATGGTGAATCTTGACGGTTTTTACCTGTCCTTTACCCGAGAACCGGTGACTGTCCCTGACCCGAAGTTGGCTGGAGCCTTTCTCCCGCCTTTTCGACCGGCTCATCTGGGATTCAAAGCCTCGGCGCCCCAAGCGCTGGGAACCGCCGTGTATGGCGGATCGACCTACAGCTACTTTCGCCATCAGATCCATCTCGCGTCGGTCAATGTTCTGCAAGTCCATGAAGAGGCCGCCGTTGAGTTCGAGCGACTCTTTGGCCGTCGGTACGGCGTCGTGGAAGGCTATCGGCTTGAGGATGCGGAGGACGTGTTGGTCATGACCAATGCGTTTGCGAGCAAAGGCAAGGCTGCGGTGGATGCGGCCAGAGAAGGGGGGCGCCGGGTGGGCTTGCTGCGGATCCGCCTGATCCGACCCTGGCCGACCGACGCGATTCGCCACGCGCTGTGCGGCCGGCGTGCCGTGGCGGTGTTGGATCAGAATCTCTCTCCCGGGCAGGGCGGGATTCTCTTTCAGGAGATCGCGGCCTGCCTCTATCATGAAACGCAACGGCCACGGGCGCTCTGTTCGTTCATCGGGGGCTTGGGAGGAAAGAATATTTCCGAGGGGGAATTTCGCGCCATCTTCGAGCAGACAGCCGAAGCGGGAATCCAAGGCAAAGGGACCGGCCCGGTGCTGTTGTACACTCAGGCTGAGCATCGGGAGATGGAACAGTTGCAGTTTCTTGCACATGAACTGAAGACAGGCAGGTGAAAGAGGATATGGTCTGGGAACCCCGCCTATTTAAGGATCTGCATCATCTCCCGCGTGAAGAGCATGTATTCCCCGGCACGCCGCTCTGTGCCGGCTGCGGCGGACTCGAATCTTTGCGGCTCGCCTCCAGAGTGCTGGGCAGTCGTGTCGTCTACGTGAATGCAGCCGGTTGTTTCACCAACCTGGCCTCGTTTCCCTTCACCCCGCTGGATGCCTCCTGGCTGTACACCACGATGGGATCGGCGCCGGCCGGCGCTCAGGGCGTGCGTGATGCGCTGGATGTGCTGATGGCCAAAGGGCGCTTGCCGAAAGAAGAAGATGTGCGGGTGGTTGTATTGGGGGGCGATGGCTCGACCTACGATATGGCGCTCTCGTCCACCTCGGGGGCCATCACCAGAAGGCTCGACTTCTACTACTTCTGTTACGACAACGAGGCCTACGGCAATACCGGTGTCCAGCTGAGCCCCGCGACACCCTACGGAGCCCGCACGACGACCTCCCCCTGCGCCGTGCAGCATCCGACCGGCGCGACACAGGAGAAGAAGGATATCTTTGAAATTTGGCGGGCGCACAACCCTCCGTACATTGCGACGGTGTCGCCGCGCTTTCCGCTCGATCTCGCAGAAAAGTTCACACGCGCTGCGGCCTATCAGGGCCCCAAGCTCTTTCTCGGCTTCGCGGCCTGCCCGACCGGCTGGCTCTTCGATCCGGCCTATACACCCGATGTCGCGCGATCGGCGGTGGAATGCGGACTCTGGCCGCTCAAAGAAGCTATCAACGGCGTGGTTACGCACACGTATTTCCCGAAACTGAGTCCGGTCGAAGAGTATCTCAAGCTCCAAGGCCGCTTCCGCCACCTGTTCGAGCCCACCGTACAGAAGGAGGCTCTCGCCCATATTCAGAAACGCGTGAATGCCTACTGGGAGCGAGTCAATCTGGCGGAAAGAACGGGCTGACGAAATCGGTCGGTCGATTGTGGTAAAAAGGCGGACATATTCTCGTACGATTCAATCGCCATTCGAGTACAGGTGCATCGCAAGGGGGAGATTAGGCGGCATGAACGAACCGGCTACGATCACTACGTTCTACGAAGAAGATCATGATCGGCTGGATGAGCTGTTCAAGACGTTTCAACGGTTGAAACGGTCCGATTTTGCGAAAGCCAAAGACGCGTTCAAAGAATTCAAGGTCGGTCTCCAGCGGCATATCGTATGGGAAGAAGAGCTGCTGTTCCCGATGTGGGAAGAGAAAACCGGCATGATCGAGGACGGGCCGACACCTGTGATGCGGTTTGAGCATAGCCAGATCAAGCAGCTGCTTGACACAATTCACCAGAAGGTGGAAAAACAGAATCCTGAGACGGATCAGGAAGAACAAGCGCTGCTTAACCTATTAAGCTCTCATAATCGAAAAGAAGAGCGGGCGCTCTATCCCGCAATCGATAATGTGACCAGTGCGGAAGAACGCGCAATGATCTTCAGCAACATGAATACTATTCCGGAAGATCGCTACAATACCTGTTGCGGGCAAGACTGATTAGCTGGTTGATCCGGTTAACCAAACAAACGAGACAAACGAAATAGACCAGATAGACCACATGAACAAAACAAGCTACTTGAACGTTTTCGGCATTCTGCTCACAGCCTGGCTGGGCATGTCGCTTCCACCGCTGTCCGATAGGCCCGCCTCGGCCGAGTCGTCCGTCTCACAACCGGGTGTAAAGCGCAAGGCTAGTGTTGAACGGGGCCGGGACCTCTTCCACGGCAACGGGGCCTGCTCCTACTGCCATGGAATGGACGGCTATCTCGATCGATTGCCACAAATGAAAGAGGACATCGCCGCGCGCGTTGCGCGGCTGAATCCGCCTCCGACCGACCTGCGTGATCCCGGCGTGCTTCGCTTGAAGACGAACAAGGAACGAGCCCGCGCCATCCGGGAAGGCCATCCGAGCACCGGCAGGTTTCGAGATTTCGCCATGACCGATCGGGACATGACCGATATCTTGTTCTATCTGGCGTTTATCAGAAAAGATCCCAACCCCGAAAAGGATTGATCATCACGGAAAGTGGGCAATCGATAATGTGACCAGGCAGAAGAACGTGCAGCCGTGTTCAGCAGCATGAACGCTATTCCGAAAGACCGGTACAATGCCTGTTGCGGACAAGACAGATTAGCTGGTTGATCTGGTTAACCAACCAAACCAGACAAACGAAATAGACTAGATAGACCAAACAGACCACATGAACAAAACAAGCTACTTGAACGTTTTCGGCATTCTGCTCACAGTCTGGTTGGGCATGCCGTTTCCACTGCTGTCGGATAGGCCCGCCTGGGCCGAGTCCGTTCCGTCGCCACCCGGAGGAACATTGAAAGGAGATGTTGCCCGGGGTCGGGAGATCTTCAACGGGAAGGGCGTCTGCTACTATTGTCACGGGATCGATGGATATCTCACCAGGACACCTCGCCTGGAAAAAGATACTGCCGCGCTTATTGCGCGGCTAAGTCCCCCCCCTACGGATTTGCGTAATCCGGCAGTCCTGAAACTGAAAGCCAACAAGGAGCGGTCCCGCGCCATCCGGGAAGGCCATCCGGGCACAGGCATGTTTCCCGACACGACCATGACCGATCAGGACCTTGCCGATACGCTGCTCTACCTTGCGTTTATACGAAAAGACCCCAACCCCACAGCAGAGTAAGTGCGATCATGCGGTGGGATGGCCGGAGAAAGAGGACAATCTTCCCATGAGAAAAATCCTGAGTTCCATTGTGCTTTGGATGGCTGTTCTCGGAATACCCGCGCCCCTCCTCAGCCCTGATGCTCATGCTGGTGATGTCGGCGCACAAGGACTTCCCAAGAACGGTTCCAGTGACATCGGCCAGAAGCCCACCTCCGGGGACAGCAACCGTGGCGAGAAACTGTACCAGGCGAGCTGCATTGTTTGCCATGGTCCCGGTGCGACCGGCGGCATTGGCCCTCGGCTGGCTGGCAATCCCGTGCTGCTGAAAGAAAAGACATTTTGGACAGTTGTCTATGAAGGTCAGCACGCGATGCCGCCGCTCAACGGGGTCATCACCAGCCAGCAGATGGCCGACATCCGCACCTGGCTCCTGACGTTACGGTAGTTTGATTGGACGGAGAGCGCACGTCGGGTTTGCCGGGGGAAAACTTCCCTCCCCGGTACGTTGCGGTAGTTCGATGTGTATCCTCGCATCCACGATCTTACAGCCCTGACCTTCAGGCAACGCGAAGACCGGATTCAGGTCGATCTCGTTGATTTCAGGGATCGCCTCGACGAGGTGGGAGATACGCAAGAGGACATCTTCAATCGTCTTTGAATCGACTGCCGGCTGGCCGCGATACCCGGTGAGTAACCGGTAGCCCTTGATCGTCCGCACCATCTCGGTTGCGTCCCTGTCGGTGAGCGGTGCCACACGGAATTGAACATCGCCAAGTATCTCAACGTGAATGCCACCGAGTCCGAAGCTGATCAAAGGACCAAAGAGCGGATCGCGGGTCATGCCGACCATCACTTCTACTCCCCCTGACAGCATTGGTTGAACGAGTACTCCTTCCATCGCCTCCAGCTTGCCAGCCTGCGCGAGTCTGGCGCGAATCGCGTTGAAGGCTTCCCGCACCGCTTGGTCGTCGGCCAAGTTTAACCGCACCCCACCCATCTCCGTCTTGTGCGCAACCTGATGTGATGCGAGCTTGACTGCAACAGGGAATCCGATCTTCTGCGCCAGTTTGACCGCCTCTTCGGCGCTGCCTGCCACGGTTCCTTGCGCAAGAGGCAGATTCACTGCGCCGAGGATGGCATGGGTCTCTTCTGTCGTCAGCCAGCCGGATCCGCGTTCCGATATGGCCTTTGCGCAAATCGACTTCACCATTAATAGGTCAATGTCGGAATCGTGTAGCGCCTGTCCGATTGGCTGGTGCCGCCAGCCTTCATAGGCCATGGCACGGCTGATGATGCGCGCCGGAATCTCAGGGTGCCGATAGGTAGGAATGACCTCTCCGTCTACCGTGAATGCTCGATCCAAATCTCCTTCCGCCATCCAACAGAGATAGACCGGCTTTTTGTTGGTATCAGTCTGTCGCCCGACGCTGATTCCTCGCAGGATTCCTGCCGCAACGGGGTCATTATCCTTCGCTCTGACGGATACGTGTACGATGATGAGGGCGTCGATCTCGTTCGCCTTGAGCATGGTTGCAACGGCCTCTGCATGCTGGTCCTCGCTTGCAAAACCGATTACATCGACAGGATTGTTCAGCGCCGCTGTGGGAGGAAGAAAGACGGCAAGCGTGGATTGTGTCTCCTTGGACAATTCCGGCACCATGAGCCCTTCCGCTGCGCAACTGTCGGCGCAGAGGACGCCTGGCCCCCCGGAATTGGTCAAGATGCCGATTCGGCGA
>MSXM01000059.1:0-5320 GCA_002083565.1 Nitrospira sp. ST-bin4
AAGCTGGAAGTGCTCGGCGACGAGAAAACCTTGTTTCCTGACACGGCAGGGTTGATCGAAGCGGCCAAGATTCTGATCAAAGAAGGGTTCATCGTGCTGCCGTATACGAACGATGATCCGATTGTCGCAAAGAAGCTGGAGGATATCGGTTGTCCCGCTGTCATGCCGTTGGCCGCGCCGATCGGATCGGGGCTGGGCATCCGCAATCCCTACAATCTCAAAATTCTCATGGAGTCCGTCAAGGTGCCGGTGATCGTCGACGCCGGGGTGGGGACTGCATCCGATGCGGCATTGGCGATGGAATATGGCGCCGATGCAGTGCTCATGAATACGGCCATCGCCGGCGCGCGGGATCCTCTTTCCATGGCTGAAGCGATGAAGTACGCGGTCTGGGCCGGACGGTTGGCCTATAAGGCCGGACGGATTCCCAGGAAGCTGTATGCGACGGCCAGTAGCCCGATCGAAGGCATGTTATAGAGCTGGTAAGGCGTAAGGGGTAAGGCGTAAGGGGTAAAAAATGGTGAAGGGGAAGGGACCGAAATGTTCATGATGCCCCTCCTCACGCCTCACCCCTCACGTCTTACGTTTGTCCGGCATGCCTTCCGTTAAATTTCGCCTGCTGCTTGTCACCGATCGCCACCGGACGCATGGCCGCTCTCTCCCGTCGGTTCTCCACCAGGCTGTCGAGGCGGGGTTGCCTGCCGTCCAACTGCGGGAGCGCGATCTGCCGACAGGCGAGTTGCTGCGGTTGGCGCAAGAGATTCGAGCGATGACGTCGCCGCGCGCCGTTCCCTTGATCATCAATGACCGTGTCGATCTGATGCTGGCGCTGAATTTGGACGGCGTGCATCTGCGTGCGAATAGTCTGCCGGTTGCAGATGTGCGCCGGGTGGTCGGCGTTGATCGTCTGATCGGGCTCTCGACGCATTCTCTTGCGGAAGTCCGACAGGCCAACCGGGATGGGGCAGACTATGTGGTGTTTGGTCCGATCTTCGACACCCCGTCAAAGCGGCAGTTCGGCTCTCCGGTTGGTTTGGAACAGCTGGCCGAAGCCTGCCGCCTCTCGGCGATCCCGGTGTTTGCCATCGGCGGTGTCACAGGCGCGTCTGCACCCGATGTGCTTCGGGCAGGAAGCCATGGCATCGCGGTGATCGGATCGATACTTGATCAAGAGGATGCCGCGGCTGCAACGAGAGCAATGATGGCGGCGCTGATGCCGTAACATCCGGTGCGAATTTCGATCGTGTCGCGAGCCTGAATAGTTTCGTTCAGTTGACCACCCCCAGATCGAGTGTTAGAATCCCGCGCATGTATCTGTGTTTGCGTTCAACCGGCGGTAGTCCTGTCTGTTGAGCCCTGAAATGGGAGACAGTAAAGACCGGTCAAGCCGGCTCCAGTCCGCCCGAGATACCGTGAAGAAGATCACGCAGCGGTTGTCTGAAGGTAAGACGGACATGATACACAAGAACGACGAACACGCCCGCGAGATCGACAAGCTTCGCGCTAAAATAGAGTCGCTGGAGGAAGAACTTCGGCGGCTGTATCAGTCACGTCATCAATTCGACCAAGCCAACAAGCAGAACGAAAAGCTCGTCGCCACGCTGCAGGATGCGAAGGCGCAGATCGAGGCGCTGCGCGCCGAGGTGGACAAATTGACGGCGCCGCCCTCGACCTACGCGATTTTTTCCGGCATGAACGAAGACGGCACGGGCAACGTCTATGTGTCTGGGCGAAAGATGAAAGTTAACGTCCACCCTTCTATTAAGGGTCCGAAACTGAGGAAGGGGCAGGAAGTCGTTCTGAACGAAGCGCTCAACGTTATTGAGATTAAGGGATTCGACAGCCAGGGCGAGGTGGTGCGCTTGAAAGATGTACTCGAAGGGGGACGCGCACTGGTCACGCTCCATTTCGACGAGGAGAAAGTGGCGGATCTGGGCGATCCGTTGCTCGCCGAGCGGCTGAGCGTCGGTGATCATCTGTTGTACGATCCCCGATCCGGGTATGTGATTGAGAAATTGCCCAAGTCGGAAGCAGAAGAGCTTGTCCTGGAGGAAGTGCCCGATGTGGATTATGAGCATATCGGCGGACTCCAAAAGGAATTGGAGCATGTGCGCGATGCTGTTGAATTGCCCTTCCTCCATCCACAGCTCTTTGCCGAGTACAAACTGAGCGCGCCGAAGGGCGTGTTGCTCTATGGCCCGCCCGGCTGCGGAAAGACGCTCATTGCCAAAGCCGTTGCCAACTCGATCGCGAAAAAGTTGGGCGATCGCGCGGGCAAAGAGATTCGGAGCTACTTCCTCCATGTGAAAGGGCCGGAGCTGCTCAATAAATATGTGGGTGAATCGGAACGGCAGGTGCGCGAAGTCTTCAAGAAAGCGAAGGAGCGGGCGGAAGACGGCCATCCGGTGATCGTCTTTTTCGATGAAATGGATGCGCTGTTTCGAACCAGAGGAACCGGGATCTCGTCCGACATCGAGTCGACCATCGTGCCGCAGTTTCTTTCGGAGATCGACGGAGTCGAACGTCTGCGCAACGTGATCGTCATCGGGGCCAGCAACCGGCAGGACCTGATCGATCCCGCCGTGCTTCGCGCCGGACGGCTGGATGTCAAAGTCAAAGTGGGGCGTCCCGATGCCGCCGCCGCGCGGGACATCTTCTCAAAGTATGTGTCGACCGATCTTCCCTTCGCCCAGGATGAGGTGGAACGGCATGGGGGCGACCGGCGGGCGCTTGTGGAGTGGTTGACGTCCCTGACGGTAGATACGATGTACGCGGCGAGTGAGGAAAATAAGTTCATCGAGGTCACCTACGCCAACGGCGAAAAGGAAGTGCTGTACTTCAAGGATTTTGCCAGCGGCGCGCTGATTGAAGGCATCGTCTCGCGCGCGAAAAAGTTTGCAGTCAAGCGGGTGATCTCCGGTGAAGGGACCGGTCTCCGGTCGGATGATCTGGTGCGTGCCATCCGTGAGGAGTTCAAAGAACACGAAGATCTTCCGAATACGACCAATCCCGACGATTGGGCCAAAGTCGCCGGAAAGAAAGGCGAGAAGATCATTCATATTCGGACGATCAGCGGCGGGCCAGCCGAATCTCGGCAGATTGAAACGGTCACCACCGGTCACTACCTGTAATCATCTCTTATGCCCGAACACACACCGACGAATCGCTCGCGAGTGCTTGGCACGGAAACCGAGTTCGGGATCGCGGCAAAGGATAATTCTTCCACCGATCCTGTGACCGGCTCGATCGCCGTCATCGGGCACTACACAGGGCTTCCCGCGCCGGGCGCGATCTGGGATTACGAACATGAAAACCCGCTGTTGGATGCCCGTGGATTCGTAGTCGACGGTGAGCGTGATTGTCCCAATCCCGACTACAATCGGCAGCTCAACAAGGTGTTGGCCAACGGCGGACGCCTGTATGTCGATGGGGCCCATCCCGAATATTCCACTCCGGAATGTTCGACCCCGCGGGAAGTGGTTGCCTTTGAGCGGGCCGGGGAGCGGATTCTCGCGCAGAGCCTCCGTGAAATGGCCAGGGTCCGGGGCGGCGAGCAATATGTCCTCTATAAGAATAACTCCGACGGCAAGGGCAACAGTTACGGGTATCATGAAAACTATTTAGTGTCGCGCGCCGTGCCGTTCGAAACCATCGCCCGCGTGCTGATCCCATTCCTGGTCACCAGGCCGATTTTCGCCGGGGCCGGCAAGGTCGGTGCGGAAAATCAAACCTCTCCGGCGGAATATCAGATTTCTCAACGCGCTGATTTTTTCGAATGCCTGCTCGATCTCAATACGATGGTCAAGCGGCCGATCATCAATACGCGCGATGAGCCGCATGCCGAGCATGCGAAGTTTCGGCGTCTCCATGTCATTGTGGGCGATGCCAATATGGCGGAGGTCTCGACCTATCTGAAGGTGGGCACATTGGATATCGTGCTGGAACTTCTTGAGGCGGGAGCCAAGTTGCCTTCGGTGGAGCTGGACGAACCGGTTCGCGTGTTCAAACAAGTGTCCCGCGATCTGGACATGAAAGAAACGCTCAAGCTGGCGGGCGGACGCCCGACGACGGCGGTGGCTGTTCAGCGCGCCTATCTCAATGCGGCCGTGAGCTTTTATGCGGCGAACGGGCTCGACCCTTCGACTCAGGATATTTTGCGCCGTTGGGAGACAGTCCTCGACACCCTCGATCGTGACCCGCGTCTGCTGGTGCAGCAACTGGATTGGGTGGCCAAGCGCCACATGATCGAGTCCTATATGGACCGTAAGGGCTGTGGGTGGGACGATCCCCGCATCAAGCTGATGGACCTGCAATACCATGATGTCCGCCCTGATCGGGGGCTGTTCTATACGCTGGAACGCGGCGATCATATCGAGCGGATCGTCGAAGAGGGGGACATTCAACGCGCGGAGCTGACCCCGCCCCCGGGAACCAGAGCCTATTTTCGTGGTCGCTGTGCAAGCAAGTTCGCCAAGGCGCTCTATGGGGCGAGCTGGACATCGGTGCTGTTCGACGTAGGAAACGCCACGATCAAGAAAGTGCCGTTGATGGACCCCCATCGCGGTACGCAGGCTTTGACCGGCGGACTGCTCGACACGGTCGATTCGGTCGATGCGTTGATCGAGAAGTTGAAGGCTTGATATGCCGATCGGTGAAATTCCATGAAGCTGCCCTACTTGCCGAATCACGACGAATCTAGTTTTTTTGATTTTGTCTCGAAGCATCACCCGGGCCTGACGCCCGGCGGTCACGGAGTTGTGCCCGCCGATCGGTGGGCACAGCCGGAGTCGGCTCGATCGGGTGGACCGATGGCGGTGCCCCATGCGACGACCGTGTTGGCCATTAAGTATCAACAGGGGGTGGTGATTGCCGGCGACCGCCGGGCGACGGAGGGATTTCAGATCGCCGATCGCCGTATTGAAAAGGTATTCAAGATCGATGAATTCTCCGCCATGGCGATCGCCGGCGCCGCCGGTCCCTGCATTGAGATGGCCAGGCTGTTCCAAACCGAGCTGGAGCATTACGAGAAGTTGGAAGGCATGCAGTTGTCCTGCGAGGGGAAAGCAAATAAGCTCGGCCAGATGGTCAAAGCCAATCTCCCGATGGTGTTTCATGGGTTGGTCGTGATGCCGTTGTACGTGGGTTATGATCTCAAGCGCGCCGAAGGGCGCATCTTCAAGTACGACCTGGCCGGCGGGCGCTATGAGGAATCGGATTATCACGCCATCGGATCAGGCGGAAAAGACGCGCGCAACACCATGCGCGAGTATTTCCAGAAAAACTTGTCGGAACCCGATGCGCTCAAGCTGGCGCTGACCGC
>MSXM01000059.1:5384-5604 GCA_002083565.1 Nitrospira sp. ST-bin4
ACGGCCAAGTTCGTCACCGCGCAGGGCATCGCCGATGTGGCCGACGACCGGATCCGTTCCGTCTACGACAGCATGATTGCCGTACGACGATCGAGGGAGACATAGCCATCATGCCAATGCCGTATTACGTGTCTCCCGAACAGGTGATGCAGGACAAGGCGGAGTATGCCAAAAAGGGCATCGCCAAAGGCCGGTCTAGTATTGCCATGGAGTATGCCGA
>MSXM01000059.1:5689-8981 GCA_002083565.1 Nitrospira sp. ST-bin4
AAGTACAGCGAGTTTGAGAATCTTCGCAAGGCCGGCATCCGCCACGCCGACCTCAAAGGATTTATGTATAGCCGGGAAGACGTGACCGGACGTTCTCTGGCCAACGGGTATTCCCAGAGCCTCGGCACGATTTTCAGTCAGGAGCTGAAGCCGCTCGAAGTGGAAATTCTGGTGGTGCAGGTCGGCGTCAACGGCCAGCCGAACGAAATGTACCGGATTTCATTCGATGGGAGCATCATCGATGAAAGGAACTTCGCGGTCATCGGCGGGAAATCGGATGCCGTACAGACGGTGTTGAAAGAGAAAAGCTCCGGCCAGGCCCCCCCGCTGGAGACGGCATTGTCCCGCTGTGTCGCGGCGCTCGAACAGACCGCGAATCTTAAGCTGCCTCCCGAAGGACTGGAAGTGGCAGTCCTGGAACGCCACCGTGTCGGCCGGAAATTCCGTCGCTTGCCGGTGGCGGATATTCGCCTGCTCCTCTCCGTCTGAATCCTGTCGTATTATTCCGTACCTTCTGTTGAAGACCGACGCGCGGGCGTGTAATCTGAAATTATGACCATGGTGCATCCAGGCTCTATCAAACCGCGGATCTTCGGTCTCGAGAATGAGTACGGCCTGATCTTCTCGCCGAACGGCCGGATCTACCTGCCGATGGAAAAGGTCCTGGGGTATATCTTCGAGGGCCTCATTCCCAACAGCTGGCCGTCCAATGCGTTTTTGGTCAACGGCGCGCGATTCTACCAGGATACCGGCTGCCACCCGGAATACTCCACGCCGGAATGCGACAACATTCTCGATCTTGTGATCCATGACAAGGCCGGTGAGCGGTTGTTGGAAGCCTGTTTGCCCGCGGCCGAAGAGCGTCTTCGCGAGGAGGGGTTGTCCGGCGAAATTTACATTTTCAAGAACAACACCGACTCGCTGGGCAATACCTACGGCTGCCACGAAAACTTCCTGATGCGGCGCGACGTCGATTTCTGGAAAGTGACGGAGCAGTTGATCCCGTTCTTCGTCACGCGGCAGGTGTTCAGCGGGGCGGGAAAAGTGCTCAAGGTATCCGGCAAGCCGCAGTATTTCATCTCCCAGCGGGCGCAGCATATTCACGAAAAGACGTCGTCCTCGACAACGTCCTCGCGGAGCATCATCAACACCCGCGATGAGCCGCATGCCGATGCGGAGCGCTATCGCCGCCTTCATATCATTGTGGGCGATTCCAACATGTCGGAGTTTGCCACGTACCTCAAGGTCGGCACGGCGGCGCTGGTCTTGTCGATGATCGAAGAAGGCTATGCGGTGCATGCGATGGAGCTGGAGGATCCCGTCAAGGCGATCCGCGAGATCGCGCGCGATTACACGCTCAAGAAAAAGGTGAAACTTGATGACGGCCGGCAGATGACTGCGATTGAAATTCAGCGGGTCTATTTGGAACGTGCCAGGGAGTATCTGGACCAGCATGCGCATGACCCGACCCTCGATGATGTCTATGTCAAATGGCAACAGGTGCTCGATCAGTTGGAAGATGATCCCATGCAGTTGGTCCATCAGGTCGATTGGGTGACCAAGAAACATCTGATTCAATCCTATGTGGATAGAAAGTCATGCGGTTGGGATGATCCGCGGGTGTTGTTGTTGGACTTGCAGTATCATGACGTGAAACGGACGCGGGGACTGTACTACCTCATGGAGTCCCGCGGGCTCATCGAACGGGTTGTGGAGGAAGAATCCGTGCAGCGGGCAATGTCCACGCCTCCTCAGACAACGAGGGCCAAGGTCCGCGGCGACTTTATCCGGTTCGCCAGGGCGAAGAATCGCTCCTATACGGTGGACTGGACCTATCTGAAGCTGAACGGCTATTGGGAGGAAACGATTCTATGCATGGATCCGTTCAGCCCCGTCAATCGGCGGGTGGAGGAATTACTCTCTCAAATGTCAGGAGGGCGGTTTTACCGATGAAAGAGCCACGTGTCTCGTCTGTGTGGCAACGGGCCGGTGCGACGATATTCATGGCCATGTTCCTGTGGGCCGGCGGGATCCCATTCAGCGCGTGTGCCGGTATCCAACCGGGTAGCCAGACTTCTGAAGCGCACTACAGCGGCAAGCAGGGCCAGATCATCGTGATCAAAGTTCCCACGGATGAGGCTTCCGCTCACGTGCAGGGGAAATTTCTTGGACGAGCCGTCAGCTTTTTCCCGGAGACGCGACCGGGGGAGCCCAAAGGGTTTGTGGGGCTGCTGGGGATCGATATGCAGGAGGAGCCGGGAACTCACGAATTGGCCATTCAGATCACGGATGGGGAACATGGCCGATCACTCAGTTATCGTGTGCTGGTGCTCAAAGAACAATTTCGTGTGGAGCATCTCAAGTTGCCCAGAGACAAGGTCGATCTCGACCCGCAGGGGCTGGCGCGATGGAAGGGCGAGCAGGAGCAGGTCAAGGCGGCGCTTGCAGCCGACTCACCCATGAAACTGTGGCAGCCGAGTTTCGTGGAACCGGTGAGCGGGAAACGAACCGGTATTTTCGGCAGCGTCAGAATCATGAACGGTCAGGCCCGCAACCCGCACAATGGAGAAGACATCGGCGCGCCACTCGGCACAGACGTGGCCGCGACGAACGATGGAATCGTGCGGCTCACGGTCGATCATATCTTTTCCGGGAAAGGCGTCTTTCTCGACCATGGGCTTGGATTCTATTCGATGTATTTCCATCTGTCCGACGTGTTGGTGAAAGAAGGGGATCTCGTACGGGCGGGACAGATTGTCGGAAAGGTGGGCGCGACCGGCCGTGCGACCGGGCCTCATCTGCACTGGGGTGTGAAGCTCAACGGGGCGCGCGTCAATCCCTATGCGCTGCTTGATCTGCCGTTCAAAGCCGAGCCACAATCGCCAACCGTGACGCCGCCCGCAGAGCCCGGCTCTGCAGCCGGCGCACCGGCGCAGTAGCACAGCCGTGTATCTCGTGAAGCGTATCTCGGATCTCGCGAGTAAAGATATCAACACTATCCATCCGTCTTGCGTTTCACGCTTCACCGTTCGACAGGCTCACGGTTCTGAGCAGGGTCGAAGGACGAGATGCGAGTGACGAAGCAAGGTAGAGCGAGGTTCCGAATATGAGGATATTCTTCGGCGTCCTCTCGGCGCTTGCCTTCTGGTTTGCAAGCCGACGATTTGCCCGCTCCGAGGAGGTCGGCTATGACATCGGCGCTCTCTTCCTGCTTCTGATCGGTATCCAGCTGTTGATCACGGCAGCCTTGTTTCATGAACAGCACCTGAACCGTACCCCCAAGCCACCGGCC
>MSXM01000059.1:9030-12339 GCA_002083565.1 Nitrospira sp. ST-bin4
TTCCCCCGTCTTGCGGTGCCTGTCCCAGGCAAAGCAGTAGCCTGCTGGCAGGTGGCAGCGCGTCAGCAGACTTCATCAATATGCACATCTCAGTGCTGACAGCGGGGAGTGCGGCAAATGGAATTCAGTTTGCCCTCGAAGCGCTTCTGCCATATTCTTTTAGCTAGCTCGTATCCGTTCTCCAGAGACGGGAATCCGAGAGTTCGGCAGAAGCGTATGATGAATCCCGGGGGCATGAGTAGGCCTATGAAAACCGCACCGATCTTGTTTCATGACATCGACGGCGTGCTGTTTGGAGACTATGCGGGAGAGTTCCAACTCAGGCCGGGGGTGAATTCCTGGCTCGCATGGGCACATGAGCATTTCGAGGTGATCTGGCTCACCTCCTGGGAGTCGGAAAAGATCAAGACTCTGTTGAGCGTCCTATACTGTGGGAAGTTCTGCAGCAATCCGGAGGCGCGGCCGTTTCATCACGCCAACTGGACGAACTGCGAGAACAAGGTCGTCTGGATCCAACAGGCCATGCAGAAGCTGAAGGGCCGTGAATGGTTCTGGATCGACGACGAAATTGAGATGCTGGCGCCGGCGATTGAGAAAGCCGGTCTTCCCCTTGAGCGCTGCATCCGGTCGAATCCGCTGGGGCAGGATGAGTTACTTATCATCCAATCTACTCTGGCCGGCCGGCTTGAACGGCTGAGAGCTAGCATGGGCGGCACGGACGACAACGAGGAAGCGGCGTAACAAGTTCGTCCGGGTCCCTCTGAATAGAGAACGCCAACAGCTTCAAAAAGCCAATGTTTCCCCGGTTGTCGTGTGCCAATACGGGCTCGAGC
Source organism: Nitrospira sp. ST-bin4 (assembly GCA_002083565.1). Lineage (GTDB taxonomy): Bacteria > Nitrospirota > Nitrospiria > Nitrospirales > Nitrospiraceae > Nitrospira_D. The sequence continues at coordinate 9,864 of MSXM01000059.1, forward strand.
GGCCCAGCCATACGCCCATCCACCTTCTCTCTGACGGCGCCGAAGAGATTGCTGAGTCCAGGTACTGACTTCTCGGTGAGCCGCGGGGACGCACGAAACAATTCGAGAATAAGACTATCTGTACCCACTGAAGGTTGACACAAATTCGGTTGTCGATTATAAACAGTATTAGTGAAAGTATAAGGAGAGCAATAATGGGAGCCATTGCCGTATCCAAGAAGGAAGAACAACAGATTGAGCGGCTGAGAAAAGAATTGCACATCCCTACCAAGGCAGGCGTCCTGCGCGCGGCGTTGAAGACACTTGAACAGCGCACCGCTGAAGAGAGGCTACGGGAGGAGATCAGAGAATCGGTCCGCCGATGCGGAGCCGCCGACAAACGAGAGCATCGGGAACTCGCCCGGGCTGCCGTCGGTCGTGATGCGGCGGACGCGTAAATGCACATCAAGCGAGGGCATCTCTACATCGTCGACTTCAACCCACGGGTCAGGACCAAACCGGGAAAGCTTCGTCCGGCTCTGGTTGTGCAATCCAACCTGGTGAACGAGGCGGGGTATCCATCCACGATCGTGATTCCGACAACCAGTAAGCTGATCGATGACCCTGGCATTCTGCGGTACCGACTTCCAAAAGGAACGGGGGCACTCGACTGTGACAGCGATTTGCTGCTCGGGCAACTGATCGCCGTGGCCAATGAATCCTTCTCCAAAGAACTTGGCGCTCTGCCGGAAAGTGCCATCGAAGAAATCGAACGGCGGATCAAAACCATCCTCAGTCTGTAAGCCCACGGCGTGCTGTGTCACACCAGGATCTCCGGCGGTTCTCGTCATATCGATTGATCCGTATGTATTCGGCAGCGGCAACTAGGAATTGCTTTGCCTGGTGAGCCTTCGGTGCGAACGAAACAATTCTGGATAAGACTACAGGTGGGTTTTATCCGCCGGTGCGCGTGAAGTATGGAGATCGTGGCTTCTTCGAGGGACATACTGTCACGTTTCGAGCGGTCGGCACTCATGTTCAGGACGCTCACGGGTTGCCACAGGCCATTGTCCATAAACCGTAATTGAGACTCTCTGGTTCGATCGGCACCCAGTACGTTTCGTGTGTGAAGGCCCCTCCACCCACGGGGTGGCCGGTTCCCATATGACCATAGAAGTCAATGGACGCCACCGACCTGACGCTTTTTCTCGCACAGTCGAATTCCTTCGTGCTCTTCGTCGAGTAGAATCTGGTTGGTGAGCGATTCCCTTGCATCCAGTTCCAGTCAACTAATAGCTCCAGCGAGACCAGAGTTCCTTTTCGGCGGATGGTGTCTGGATCGATGTACAGGGTCTGTAGTCCTGGTGTCTGATACTTGTCCTCCAGGACAACCCATTCCGCGTACACCGGGCGAGTGCTCAACAGGAGGAGGGTAATCAGCGCACAGGCGCTCGAATGGTAGACCAACGGCAGCAGACGTCGGAAAGGACAAATCGTGAAAGGCATGGGCGCCTCCCTTGCGAGTTATTTTAGAAGGGCGCCGAAAAAGGCGCAAGGTGCCTGCTGCACACTAGTGGTGAAGGAAGTTGCCGTGAATAATAAAGAGGTTAACGCGGGTTCCATAGAGATTGCCGTGGATTATGCGGGGTTATTCCGGCTGGGAATGGCGAAAATAAATTTGGTGGAGGGCAGGGGAGTTGAACCCCCGACCCCTACGTTGCGAACGTAGTGCTCTCCCAACTGAGCTAGCCCCCCACGCGATGGGATGTGGGAGCGAGCGCATGAAGACCCGTGGGGTTGGCTACGCTCGATTGCGCAGCATCGAATCCACGGCAAGAGAACGGGGAGGAAGTGCGCTCGCGTTCCCGTTGGACGGCATTATACACGAGCCGTGACCAGGACTCTACTCAAACAATCAGTGCGTCACACATATTCGATGTGCACGCAGGCGAGGAAATGTTCCAGCTGTTTGATGTGTTGCTCGGACGCGGCATAGTCCTGCCGCTGGGCTGCCAGTTCCATGACGCCGCCGATTTCTGAAATCCGATCGAATCCGTATCCGCCGCCATCGCCTTTCATACGATGACCCAGCAGTTGGATGGTTCGAAAGTCCTTCTCGGCCAGCGCGCGGTGAAGCGTGTGGAGGTCCTTTTTCCGATTGGCTAGAAAGCCGGGCACGATGCTTTCAAAATCGCGCTCGATCCGCACAAGGACTCGATCGGATGATGCTGGTGGTGGAGTTTGCATGAATCAGGCAGCTCGCTTCTGGTGTGCCCGAAGAATTTCCAGCAGGGTGGCTTTCTTCACGGGCTTGGTGATGTGGGTGGTACAGCCGGCCTGAAAAATCTTGTCGGTCTCTTCCTTGAGCGCGTAGGCTGTAAGGGCGATGATCGGAACAGGCGGCAAGTCATGATTGCGTTCCCATTCGCGGATCGCTTTCGTCGCGCCGTACCCGTCCAATACAGGCATCTGAATATCCATCAGCACGACGTCGTAC
>MSXM01000059.1:12389-19923 GCA_002083565.1 Nitrospira sp. ST-bin4
GTGGCTGGTTTGTTTGAGGTAGGAACTCACCAGCACTTGATTGTCAGGGGAATCTTCAACTAGAAGCAGCCGCAGTGGGTGGACGACCGCGGACTTCTCGGGCTCTTTGGATTCGGGTGAGGCCCCGGGCTGGGGCCCTTTGGCGCGGTTCATCGCGATGCCGATCGTTTGAAGCAGGTCGGCGCGGCGAATGGGCTTGACCAGATACCCTCCTAATCCGAGATCGTAGGTGCGGGCGATATCGTCGGCCCAATGGTCCGACGTGAGCATCACCGTCACCAGCCCGTTTTCTACGGACAACGTTTTCAGCTGCTCGACCATGTGAAAGCCGGTCATATCCGGCAGACTGGCATCGAGAAGCAGGAGTTCATACGGGGCGCCCTGTTCGCTTGCGCGACGGATCTCGTGGATTGCGGCAGCGCCGTTGTCGGCTTCGGTGATCAAAGCTCCTTGGGCGGCGAGCGTCTCGCGAAGGATTAAACGATTGGTAGGGTGGTCGTCCACGACGAACGCTCTTGTTCCCGATAGGTTGATCGGCATAGGCGTTCTCGATACGTCGTGGACTGGTTGTACGCCGAGCCTCACCACGCCATGGAATATGCTGCCTTTGCCGACCACGCTTTCCGCCCAGATCCGTCCGTTCATCAGCTCTACCAGCTGTTTGGTAATTGCGAGGCCAAGCCCTGTTCCTCCATATTGCTTCGCCGATGAGTGGTGGACCTGAGTGAAACGGGCGAAAATGGCGGTGAGCTTATCGGCGGGAATGCCGATTCCAGTGTCGCTGACAGAGAATTGAATCGCGCCGGGAGCGCACGCCTCCGTGTCAATCGTTACCTGGACCACGACGGAACCCTTGTCGGTAAATTTCAGGGCATTGCCGATCAGGTTGACAAATATTTGTATGAGCCGCGTCGGGTCGCCGATCAGGGAAGACGGCACGTCTGGGGCGATGCGGCACACGAGTTCCAAGCTTTTTTCATTGGCCCGCATGGCCGACATTTCCAAAGCTCGGTCGATGACTTCGTTCAGGTCGAAATCGACAGAGTCCAGTTCGAGGTGCCCCGATTCGATTTTTGAGAGGTCGAGGATGTCGTTAATCAGGGTCAGCAGCGTCCCGCCTGCCCGCCGAAAGATCCGCAAGTACTTGCGCTGTTCGGAAGTCAGCGCAGTGTCCCACAACAGATCGGCCATGCCGATGATGGCATTCATCGGCGTGCGGNNCGGGGTCCGGATCTCATGGCTCATGTTAGCCAGGAATTCGCTCTTCGCCCGATTGGCTACTTCGGCCGCCTCTTTTGCGTCCCGTAGCGCCTGTTCGCCCTCACGCCGTTCCGCTGCGTCTATGGCCAATGTTGCCATGGTCGCCAGTGAACTTGCGACCTGTTCTTCCTGGATATTCCACCGCCGTGTCCTACCGACCTGTTCTGCGCACAGGACCCCTACGACGGTTCCCTTCTGCCTGATCGGGGCATCCAGCATGGCTCCGATATTCAAAGGGATTAAGTAGCCCTGCGCGAATTCCTTAGTCCGAGGGTCGTGAACTGCGTCGTGAACCACGATGGCTCGTTCTTCGTCAATGAGAGATCGGAAGTAGGTTGGATAGTGTGCCGACGGGAGAGTCGTGCCGGTACTGTGACGATGGAGTCTGGATTCAAAGAGGTCGATCAGTGAGATGGCGTCGCGATGATCGGTGAATAACCAGACGCCGGCTCGCTCCACTCGCAAGAGCCTGCAACAGGCTTCGGTAATGGCTTGGAAGGAGCGGGAGAGATTGCCGCTGGTCAGAGCCTCATCCTGAGCCAGTTGCCTCAGAGTCTCCTGGGATTCATTCAGGAGCGATGCGGCGCTCGGCTTGTCTGAAGCAGTCGAGCGTGGAGTGCGTGGCCGTACGCCTGTAGAGGATACCCGTTTGGGAGAGGACGGAGGGTTCCGAGAGGACGTGGACGCTGTCTTGATCCGTTTTCGAACGGCTATACGGCGATGACGCGGCATAATCGTGAGCAAACTATGGTGCCGGACAGTTTCCTCAGGCGGTCTTTACTCTAGTTGTCGTGAGAATCTGGGACCAATGATAAGAGCCCGGCCGGCTTGATTCGATTCCGTCCTTCTTGTTTTGCCTGGTACAGGGCCTGGTCGGCCGCCTTGATCAAATCAGTCGGGGAGATATGTCTGTTGGGAACGATACAGGCATAGCCGACGCTGATTGTGATGATTTCTCCGTCTGAGTGTGTGATGCCCAATGATTCGACCCGGCGGCGGAGGCTTTCAGCGACTTGTGCCGCTCCGTCGATGGCTGTGCCGGGAAGCACTGTGACGAATTCATCTCCGCCATAGCGGGCGACCAGGTCGCCGGGGCGATTGACGGCGCTGGAGATGGCCGCAGAGACCTGCCGCAGACATTCATCGCCGGCCGTATGACCCTTGGAGTCGTTGTAGGTCTTGAAACGGTCGATGTCGAACATGATGAGCGAGAGCGGCGTCGAGTCGCGCACGGCGCGTCGCCACTCCTGGTCGAGGAAGTCGTCGAACTGACGCCGATTGGTGATGCCGGTCAATCCGTCCAGGCAGGAGAGCCGCAGCAGCATTTGATTGGCTTCCTGCAATTGGCGCATGACTTCGAGCAACTCTTGTTCGCGCGCCCGGCGCCGGTCGATTTCATGGACAAGGCGTAAAACTGAGCGCACTCTGGTCAACAATTCGATCTTGTTGACCGGCTTCGCAACATAGTCCATGGCGCCTGCGGCAAAGGCCAGTTGCAGGTCGACCGGGTCCGTTTTGACTGTGACCATAATGATCGGGGTATCGCGAAAGCGGTCGATGGCTTTGATCTGACGGCAGGCTTCGATGCCGCTCATTTGTGGCATTACGATATCCATCAGAATGAGGTCGACTCGTGCGCCGGATTGTTTGCCTCCGTCGAGTCCGAGAAGTTTGAACGCCGCGTTGGCGGAGTCGGCAGCCAGAATGTTTTCATAGCCTGCCGCGGATAGGAGCGCTTGTAAGAGCAGGCGGTCATCCGCGGAGTCATCGACGATGAGGATGCTCATAAAAGTAGATAGTCTCCTGGTGGAATGGCTGACTGGCGGAATCGTATCAACTAGTCCGGGTAAACACCAGGATAAAGCTTTTTGACACAGACTTGGCAGATGCCGTGGCTGAATTGGGCGTCCGAATGTTCGCCCAAGTACTCTTCCAGTTGTTGCCAGAGCCCGCCGTCATTGCGGACTTTTTTACATGAGGCACAGATGGGAATCAGGCCGCGAAGCGCCTTCACCTCTTTCAGTGCCTGCTGGAGGTCCTCGTTGCTGCGGCGCAGATCGGCTTCTCGCTCCTTGCGGCAGTCCATTTCGCGCTTCAAGGTCAGCGCCGAGGCCACGCGAGCGAGCAATTCAATGCGGTTGACCGGTTTGGTGATGTAATCCATGGCCCCGGCCGAAAAGGCTTCCTTCAGATTCTCGATGTCGTTCTTGGCGGTTACCATGATGACCGGAATGTCACGAAGCTGGTCGCTTTGCTTGATTTGTCTGCAGGCTGCGATACCGTCGATGTCCGGCATGAGGACATCCATGAGAATCAAGTCGATATTTACCGGGACGCGTTTGTCATCTGGCTGGAGGGTTGCGAATGCAGCCTGTGCGGAATCGGCTGCCACGATATCGGTGTGGCCGGCCTTGGCCAGCAGAGACCGGAGCAACAGGTGCTGATCAGGAGAGTCATCGACAATGAGAATGGCCATCGAGCGTGCCCTGACGATCTCGCGTGAGCGTATCGGCGTTTTGGGAATTGCCTCAGCCTACCCTCAAGTATAGCAAGGAATCGGCAGATCGTTAGGTGAGTTTGGCTCTGACCAGGTCGCTAACTTGTTTGCCGTCGACGGTTTGGCCTGCAAGGCGGGCCATGACGGCTTTCATCACGGCTCCCATGTCCTTGAGGGAGCGGCTTCCTGTATCGGCCAGGACCGATACGATGATGCGGTCAAGCTCTTCTGCAGAGAGGGCCTTGGGGAGGTAGGTTTCAATAATGGTGATTTCTTTTCGCTCCTTCTCCGCCAATTCAATCCGGTGCGCCTTTTCAAACTGCTCGACGGACTCCCGGCGCTGCTTGATGAGCGTGGCCATGATCCGGCTCATTTCCGCATCGTCCAGATCCTTTCTCAGCTCGACCTCTTTGTTCAGGATCGCGGCTTTGATCATCCGGATGACATCCATCCGAAGCTGATCCCTCGACTTCATGGCGAGTTTGAGATCTTCGGTCAGGCGGTCGCGCAATGACATGAGGGCCTCGGTGTATGGAGTGGAGAGCGGATTCTCATCGCGGAGCATACTCTGCCGGTCCGGACGAGTCAACGACAGGAGCGCAATGGCATTCAAAAGAAGCCGGGAGTATGATCATCGACAAGCGGGCTCACGTCTGTATACTTGCAGCGCTTGTTTTCATGGAGGAGGTTGCGCATGGGAAGAAAAACGCCACAATACGATGGAATGGCGCGCAGTTTGGTGGCCGGTTTGGCGGGCCTGTCGTTGTTGGGGCTCAGCGCTTGCGCGGGTCATCAGCCGGCGCCGCCTGCGCCGACGGTGACACCGGATCAGGTTCGCACGCATGCGGATAAGGCCTTCGATAAATTAAAACAAGAGGAGCAGCAACGGGCGGTTAGCCCGACGATGCCGTAGTCGTTGCGTATCCGGCGGGCTAGCGGCGGCGGAATGCGAGTTGGCGCAGCGGTTTGAGCAGCGGAAGTTCCCACAGCAATCGATGGTGGGCGCGATGCTCCACCGCGCGGGGTTCGTGAAACGTGTGGAGCAATGATGCTGAGACGAGCAGGCGAAGCACGCCGGAGAGAAAGAACAGAAACGGCAGATTCGATGCTGGATGCAGGTCCAGGCTTCCCAGCTGCAAGGATGCCGGGACAGAACTGATAAGCCAGCTGCCGAGCACTGTGCCCAGTGCCCATCCGATGGCATTCATTGTGGCGGAGACCGCTACCGCTTTGGCCCGGTCTGCCGGTTGCACCGCATCGAACACGTAGTTGTTGAGGCCCAGCCCGAGCCCTGCCCAGACCACTCCTCCGAAAAAATTCACGACCACAAGAAAGCTCCAGGCTGTAGTCAATAGGTAAAGCATCGGCAGGACGGGGACCAGCAGGCCGGTAAAGGTGAGGAGCGCTTTGTTGCCGAAGCGATCACCGAATTGGCCCCAGGCAGGGAGCGTGACGAATTGGCCCATAATACCCGCTGCGAGCCACACGCCATATTCCCAATAGGCGAACCGGAGGTCTTGAAGCATATAAATGACGAAGAAGGGAGCCGTCATCAGCACCGCCAGGTGCATGAGGCTGGAAAAAAGAAGAAACTGACGAAAATCTCTGGAGACACCGGTCCGAACAAACACCCGGAATCCCGTTGGTTTGTCGGTTGATGCATGACGCGGGAGGTCCGGCACTTTCATGAGAGAGAGGAGCGAGGCGCTACGGCTCAGGCCGGCGGTGAGAAACATGACGGCAAAGCCGACCCAGAGCAGGTGCCAATGCTCGAAGACGCTCAATAATACACCGCCCAGACCGAGCGCCAAAAAGCTCGTGAGAGCCATCACCCGCGACCGTTGGCCGAAGTACATGCCCCGTTCGTTGGCGTGAAGCTGATCGGTGACGAGACTGTTCCATGCCGGGGACGTAAAATGGCTGAAGGTAAAGTACAGCGCGACGCCGGCGATCAGCAGCCAAGGGCCTAGTTCGGGCCACAATAAGGGCAGGGCTAGAATCGGAATCCAGGCAGCGGATTGTCCGATGATGCCCCAGAAGATTTGTGATCTGCGGCTCGAGAACCAATGCGACACTTTCACGGAGACGAGTTGCGCCCAGACGCCTAACAGCTGCGGCATGGCGGACAGGATGCTTAAATGCCATGGTGTTGCATGGACGAGCAGGGCAAAAGCGGACAGGTACTGTTCCCCTCCGCCTTGCGTGACGGCCTGGAAGAGCCCATCGCGCATGCCGAACCGGCGCCCCGGTTCCTGTTCGTGCGAGCGGCCCGACTGCGAGAGATCGGCGGACCTGGCTTCTCCAGACTGCGGTACGGATGAAAGTGTGTCCGGCATAACAATCTGCCCATCGTGGAAATAGATCAGAGAGCACTCTATCACAGCTGGTCCGGACGGCAAGGATGACATTCGATGATTGACCGGCCACCGACGCGCCGATACGATGCTGTCATGGCTAGGTGGAACCATCATCGGGGGGTGTGTTGCTTGGGAAGTTGGATTGCAATCAGCCTGTTGTGCAGTGGCATGGTGGTTCTCCAAACCAGTCAGGCGAAGGACCTTCTCGCGCCGAAAGAGCAGGACACCACCGAAGTGGGAGTGACCCAGAGCCCGTCCTTCGATAAGCAACAGCAGGGGGTGCCGCAGTCGCTGTTCACCTGGATTACAATGGCAAAAGGGTATGAGGTCGAATGGGACACCTTTGGGCGAACAGGATGGTATGCCCAGGACCCCAGGCTGAGACCGGTCGAGCCCGGCGCAGTCTTTCCGGCAGAGACGCCGGTTGTGTACATTGTGTTCGAAGTGGCTCCGCTCGAAGATCCTGCGCAATTCGCGGTGCAATGGTTTCGTGAACAGCCCGGAGGTTCGTTGAGCCATGAGGGCGCGGGAAAGGATGTGCTGGAAGTGCCGGGCCATGAACGGTACGGATATCTCGAAATGAAAAAGTCCGGGGTGCGATGGGAGCCGGGCAAGTATGTGGCGAAGCTGTTTATTGCCCCGTTGGGGCAACAGCCGTTTCATGCTGCGAATCAAGTCGGAACGATGCGCTTCACCGTCACTGAGTCGGCTTCATCGCGCACACCGGCGCAACCCAAGTGATCGCGATTCCGCAAATAGATCGGAGGAATGTGGATATGGACCCTCGCGTCAAGGTGACTGATCCGGAGAAACTGACCTTGCTCTATGAACGATTCCGGGACGTGTGTCTGGTGGAAAAGGAAGTGTGGAAGGAAATCTTCATGCCCAGAGAGATCACGGCTGGTCCAGTGAGGACGAATGTTCAGGATCGGTATGATGTCGAGATTGATGATCCGGCCATCGAGGACACGCTGGATGCCAATATCCCGTTGGGTTCAGCCGCCCTCGGCGCGGCGATCCAGGAATATCGCGCCCATATTTCGTTTGTTCGGAAAGTCTGAGGGGGAGTCGCAGGAGTCGCGACGGCGGGAGGATTCTCCCGCCGTCTTTCAGACGCAGAATTGTCCTTAGAGGTGTTCTAACGCTGCAATACGCGCTTCGATCGGCGGATGCGTCGAAAACAGGCTCATGACTCCGCCTGCTTGTCCGGAGATCTTCATCGTCGCCAACGCATCCTGCGTCGAGTACTGGAATTGGGTGCGATTGACCCATCGTTCGATCGCGCGGAGCGCCGAAATCATGGACTCCTTCCCGTATACCTTGGCGGCAAACGCATCAGCCCCGTATTCGCGCTGGCGGGAGAACCAGCTGATCACGATCGATGCCAGGATACTGACAATGATCTGAAGGACGAGCGACA
>MSXM01000060.1:0-1736 GCA_002083565.1 Nitrospira sp. ST-bin4
ACCGGCACAATCACTTCCTCCAGCACCACCTCCGCTGGTAGGCCTGCAGCGGGAATCCGACATCGCATGACAGTCCGACGTGGCTGATCAACGGCCGCAAAACTCCGGTAACCAGGCAACAGTAACGTGACCCGATGCCCGAGCTTAATCAATTCTTGTGGCAACGCGCCCACGACATCTGCCAATCCCCCTGTCTTGGCATAGGGAACCGCTTCGGATGCCGCAATCGCGATATTGAGAGGCTTTGCGGGTCGCTCCTGAGTTTCGTGTTTCATGTTTCTGGTTTCGAGTTGTGCTTTGCGAGTTGCTTGATTCAAGGGGCAAGTTTCAAGGTGCAAGGGACAAGGTTCAAGGATCAAGGATCAAATTATATGCGAGCATTCCCTTTCAACTTGCAACTTGGACCTTGCACCTTGAAATCTAGCGTCCAGGTGCACCTTCCAATCGTGTTTTAAAGCGATCCTCGTATGCCCACGTTTCTACAATCGTCCGCAGCTCCTCAGCCTTAAGCTCTTCCTTGTAAACAAGGCGCTCCTCAAGAAATACCAACAGCCACCCGCGATCAGGATACGCAAAAAACAACCCCTCCCCTGCGTGAACTTCCGCACTCCACCCCCTCGGGGTCTCGCCGGTCACCACACGCATACTCGGAATCATGCGTTGATCCGACATGACAAAAAAATGGGTGAACTGACTTCGATAGTGAGGCGGCTCCCCCCACACATTGACGACGGCCCGGGTGGTGACATGATCGAGTATAAGATTGTTCGCTTGTACGAGTCGTTCTTGCTCCTCCAATGTCGGCATTCCCTTACACCCAACCACAGCGATGAGCGCCAGCACATTCCCAAACACACACATCATTCGCAGAGCCTGCTGACAAACAAGAACAGATGGCAACCTAAAACCTGTCACAACCTCTGCTCTCCGTATCACATCAACCTCCTGGATTTTGACTCAACCGGCTTGACAGGCTGGCAGACATCGCACTGACATAGTTTCCGCAATAACGAATAGGCATAAATACCGGTATCGTGGCCATCGCTCCATCGGAATTGAAATGCATAGCGTCCAACCGGCTGAATATCCTGAACCATGATGAGCAAGGGCACGTCTTCGCCTTTCAACCGGCGCTCTCCCGTCCACTCGTCCACGCACGCTGCGCAAGGGCAGTGCAGGCGAAGATATCGAACCGGATAGACGCTGTGATGGCCGTCGTTCCACTGAATGCCCAAGACCCCTTTATCAAGCCACTCCATATCACGTGGCTCAAGCGAACCGCCGTCATACCCTCACCTCTCATGTAGAATCATGTCATTCAGACAGACCGCGCGGATGACAAAAAATCAACCGGCGGGAGGCGCTTGCCGGCGACGACCGTCACATAGCCTTCGATCGCCGCTTCAATTTCACTCCGCACTTGCCCGGAGGCTCTGAGTCGGGTGACCAGTTCCGGAGCCAGCCGAACGGCTTGCTGGAGAAATGCCAGGCTGCCCGGTGAAAGCGGCAGGCAGCGAACNNCGTTGTCGCGCAGCGCACACCAGGCACACAAGCCCCCCGGCCACGGGCGAAAATTGCGGCCCCCCGGTCAACTGTACTTTTCCGCAGGCGACACAGTGATCGGTCTGCGGACGAAACCCGGTCAGGCCCAACAGTCTGATTTGAAACAACAACGCGGTATAGGCCGGATCTTTGCTCTGATGCAGCGAAGACAAGCCCCGCTCAAGCGTATCGAA
>MSXM01000060.1:1828-2129 GCA_002083565.1 Nitrospira sp. ST-bin4
ACTGGAACGACGTCGTGACATCGACATGCGATATCCGGAACAGCGAGTCGCCCGGCTTCTCGAATAAATCCAGCCGGCATACGGTAAATGGCTCAAGTGCTGCGCCAAAGCGACTTTTCTGACGTCTTGCTCCACGGGCCACTCCTCGAATCTTCCCCAAGCTTCTGGCATAACAGGTCACAATGCGGTCGGCATCGCCCCACTTTCGGCTCCGTAAGACAATCGCCGTCGATTTAACAAGCGGCATAGCGCAATAACCTATGGCGTTAGCCCGCATTGTTCATGAGCGCTTCTGCTGCAA
>MSXM01000060.1:2258-5702 GCA_002083565.1 Nitrospira sp. ST-bin4
CCGTCATGAATAATGCGGGCTGGGATACGGCGCAGTCTGTATTCAACGCCGTCGTTCACCGCAACTGGTCCAGAAAAATTGTTGCCAGTGTGAGATAGATCGTAATACCGGTAATGTCGTTGGCGGTGGTGACGAACGGTCCGGCTGCGACGGCCGGGTCCACCCCCATCCTCTTGAGCACGATCGGCATGATCGTAGCCATGCTGGTCGAAACCAGGAACGCAATCACCAATGAGACTCCCACCACCACTCCCAAAAATCCCTGCTGCAGTCCCCATCCGACGATGGTCAAAATAACTCCGCATGCAAGCCCCATAACAAGACCGATCTTCACCTCACGAAAAAACACCGTCCAAACATCCGTCAATTCAACGAGGCCTGTCGCCAGCCCACGGATGATCAGCGTTGAGGATTGCAACCCTACGTTGCCGCCCATCGCGGCGATGACAGGAATAAAACTGACGATAGCCACGACTTCTTGAATCGTGTAACGGAAATACCACAAGATTGCGCCCGACAAGAGGCTCCCGACAAGATTGGTAAAGAGCCACGGCAACCGTAGCCTGGCCGATCCCAGACTCGACGATTTTGAGACGGTGTCTTCTTCGATGGCGCCGGCCATCTTCAGCATGTCTTCCGTCGCTTCTTCGCGGATGACATCCACGACGTCATCAACCGTGATGATCCCCGCCAATCTCCCATCCTTCTCAACCACCGGAATCGCGAGCAAGTTGTAACTGGCCACCTGGCGCGCGACTTCTTCCTGGTCCATATCAACCGTGACGCTCATCACATCCCGTGTCATGATATTCTTCAACGGCGTCGCAGGCAGCACTGTCAGCAGTTGGCGTAAGGACAAGACACCGACCAGACGCTCATCTTTATCTGTGACATAGATGTAGAACACCATCTCCGCATCGGTGGCATGCTGCAACCTGCGGATCGCTTCTTGGGCCGTGGCGTCCTCCGACAGAGAAAAGAACTCCGTCGTCATAATGCCGCCGGCGGTATCTTTGGGGTATTTAAGGATGTCCGCGACTTCGGTAGAATCCTCCGTCTTCATTAAGGCGAGAATGTCTTTGCCCCGCTCCTCCGGAAGAAACCCAAGGATGTACGCGACATCGTCGGGCCCGAGATCCTTCAACAGCCAGGCCACGTCCGAATGCAACAGATCAGCCAACACCTCCTGAATGCTCTGCCCTTCCAGCTCGCTCAGTACCTGGCCGCGCTTGTTCTCTCCTCGGACCAGCTCAAACACTTCCCGCTTTTCTTTTGAAGACGAGAGGTGGTTGATGACCTTGGCGACATCGGCCGGATGCATCCGTCCCAGCATCTTGGCAAGATTGGTGATGGCCCCGCGCCGCAACAGTCGCTGAACGGATTGCAGGACGATATCGGACTTGGTTTGCCCACGCTCCGCATGATCGCGCAGCACATCCCGCAAGGCATCTTTCTCCGGCACGCGCGGACGCATGTCCTGTGGCTTTGGCTCGATCGGCCGTTCAGTGGGCTGCATACTAGGTTCCTACGCTGTGTGCCTCGGTCTGGTCGGTCTGGTCTATTTGGTCTGTCTGGTCGGTCTCGTCTGTCTGGTCTAGTTAGTCTGAGGAGATTCAGACTCAAATACACTCACAAGACAAGACAGACTGAATAGACCAAGACCCAATCGTTCGCCCGCCTCGCGTGAGACCAGTGTGGGCAACCGGTGCTGAAGCGCTCATGGCCACCCGGACTAATATCCGAGCTCCGACAGCGCCCGCTCATCTTCTCGCCAAGCTTCCTTCACCTTCACCCACACTTCGAGAAAGACTTTCATGCCGAATAACTTTTCCATGTCTTGCCGAGCTTGGGTGCTGATTATCTTCAGCCGCTCTCCCTGTTTCCCGATGATGATCCCCTTTTGAGTTTCCCGCTCCACCAGAATCGTCGCATAAATACGGGCAAGCCCGTTTTCTTCCTTAAACTGATCGATCTCCACCGCCACAGAATAGGGCACCTCCTGTTCTGTGGCCTGCAAAATTTTTTCGCGAATCATTTCACCCGCCAGCGTCCGCATCGTTTGATCGGTCACCATATCGTCGCCGTACGCACCTTCGCCTTCTGAGAGAAACGGCATCGTGAGGGCAAGCAGCCGATCAATATTATCCCCGGTCTCCGACGACACCGGCACCACCTCAGCCCAGGCATACAGCTTGCCGTAGCTCTCCAGCACTGGCAGCAGCTTGAACTTGTTGACCAGGTCGATCTTGGTGACGACAAGGACGGCAGGGCGCGGCCGCTTGGCAATGGCTTCTTTGACATAGGCTACCGCCGCGAGATCACCGGGCCCCGGCAGACTCGTCGCATCCATCAACACATACAACAGATCAGCCTCTTCCAACGCCTCGACCGCCGTCCGAACCATGCGCCGGTTTAAGAGATGCTGCGGCTTGTGCAAGCCTGGAGTATCGAGGAACGCAATTTGGCCATCCGGCACATGCACCACTCCCAGAATACGCGTTCTGGTCGTCTGAGGTTTGTCCGACACAATCGCAATTTTTTCACCTAGCAGGCGATTGAGGAGCGTGGACTTACCCACATTGGATCGCCCGATTATCGCCACGGTTGCAAACTTCATGGTTTCTCCGGATGTGTCTGTTCATCTGCCGAGCCAGGAGTCAGTTGATAGACGGTCTCCCCTTTGCGCACAAAGCCCAGCCGCTCCCTGGCCAGCTGTTCAATCTTTGACGGATCATGCTGCAGGCGACCAATGTCTTTGCGCAACAATGCTGTTTCTTCACGTAAGGCCGATAGCTCATCGTCAAGCTGGACGGCATGATCACGCATGGCAAGGTATCGCGGAAGTCCCATCTCGCCGAAGAATAGCGCGACCAACAGCCAGACACAGGCGCCGATGCCAGCCGCTTGGGCGACCTTCACCATGCGGCGCTCCCAGTCCAGCCAATGCCGCCCGCGATTTTGCTTGATGATCATCTCTTTATCCACCGATGATGTGTCGCAAGTTCGTATCTCGCGACGCGCGAAACGCGCGGCGGACGCGACTCAAGAAGACAAAGTACCCAACCAGTCTCACTTTACGCGCAAGTCTCGCGAGTCCCGCGTGAAATCATCTTGCTACGACCGGCTCGGCACAGCGTCCCGGCCTCGATAGATTGCCGCCGAACCTAATTCCTCTTCGATCCGGAGCAGCTGATTATATTTCGCGACTCGATCTGTTCTGGACAACGATCCGGTCTTGATCAGCCCGCTGTTGGTGGCGACCGCAACATCGGCGATCGTTGTGTCCTCTGTTTCACCCGACCGATGCGAGATAATCGCCGTATACCCGGCCCGTTTGGCCATCTCGATCGCATCCAACGTTTCCGTCAAAGTTCCGATCTGGTTGAGCTTGATAAGAATTGAATTGCCGATCCCTTCCTTGATCCCTCTTGAGAAGATGTCCAC
>MSXM01000060.1:5752-48010 GCA_002083565.1 Nitrospira sp. ST-bin4
CTTCCAGCCCTTCCAATCCAACTCGCTGAGACCGTCCTCGATCGAGAGAATCGGATAGCGGTCCAGCAACTTGCCGTAATAGCCGACCATCTCTTCAGAAGACCGTTCCGGATTTTTCTCCGCCTCGAGCACGTAGCGGCCATTCTCGTAGAGTTCACTCGCTGCGCAATCCAATGCCATCGCAATGTCTTTCCCCGTCTTGTATCCCGCCTGTTCAATAGCCTGTGCAATGAGACTGAGCGCTTCCTCGTTGGATTGCAGATCCGGCGCAAACCCGCCCTCATCGCCCACCGCCGTATTGAGTCCCTTCTTCTTCAAGATGGCCTTCAGCGCATGGAAGACCTCCGTCGCCATCCGCAGCGCCTCGCTGAATGTCGGCGCCCCGACCGGCATGATCATGAACTCTTGAAGATCAAGGCGATTGTCGGCATGGGCCCCGCCGTTGATGATGTTCATCAGCGGCACCGGCAGTACACGGGCATTCGTTCCACCAAGATAGCGATACAGCGGCTGTCCCGTTTCACTCGCCGCCGCCCGGGCCACAGCCAACGATACGCCAAGAATGGCGTTGGCTCCGAGCTTGCCTTTTGTCTTGGTGCCGTCCAATGCGATCATTGCCTGGTCGATGCCGGCTTGATCAAACGCTTCTTTGCCGAGCAACTCAGGCGCAATAACTTTTCTGATATTGGCCACGGCCTTGGAGACCCCCTTGCCCATCCAGCGTTTCTTGTCGCCGTCACGCAACTCAATGGCTTCCTTTTCGCCGGTCGAAGCCCCGGATGGCACCGCCGCTCTCCCCATCGCCCCGCTTTCCAGCGTCACTTCCGCCTCAACCGTCGGGTTCCCCCGCGAATCCACAATCTGCCTGCCTTTGATCTCACGAATAGCGCTCATAGTCGCTTCGCTCCAGTTAAAAAGTCATCAAGTCCGAAAGTCGCAAGTCGTCAAGTTCACCGGATAGATAGTCGTAACGTTGAACACCCTACGGCTTGTCTACCGCCTCCGATAGATCTCTCGCCGATGCCCAATCATATGAATGATAATCGAGCGATCTTCATGAAGAAGTTCATAAACGACGCGGTGGTCGCCAACACGCAGCTTGAACAACCCCTCAAGATCTCCAGTGAGCGCTTCCATATGTGCCTCTCCAAAATTTTCTGCCAGCCAACGCACTCGATCAACAATTCGCCTGGCAACAGGCTTGTCCAGCTTCGCAAGGTCTTTCGAGGCCGCATCCAGAAGACGAACGCGATACATACGGTCAATTGAGCTCCAGCCGCTTGACGATTGCAGTCAATGACTCTCCCCGTTCGCCTGCGACCACAGCCTTTCGTTGCCGCGCCAACCGGTCCTTGATTGCCCGCCTCAACACCAACCCTTGGTCAGAGTCACCCAAGAGTTGCAGCAACTTTTTCTCGACCGTCGACTCAATCATTTCTTTCAACTCGCTCTTTGTCATCTTAGCCACAGTCACCGCCATGTCAGTTCTCCTTGCGCAAGCACGGGAGTCTACCTGGTCGTTCCCTCTTTCTCATCCTGCTAATTTCTTCTTGAGCAACTCGTTGACCTTCCCAGGGTTTGCCTTTCCTCCGCTGGCTTTCATCACCTGCCCGACCAGAAAGCCCAGGACTTGCGGCTTGCCTTCCTTGAACTGCGCGACCTGCGCCGGACTCTTGGCTAAGACCTCGGTGATGATCGCTTCCAGCGCCCCTTCATCCGACACCTGCGTGAGGCCCTTTTCTTGGACGATCTGTACCGGTGTCTTCCCGCTGCTATAAACTTGGGGGAAGATCTCGCGCGCAACTTTGAGGCTGATCGCGCCTTGGTCAACCATCTTCAACAACTCAACCAGCCGCTCCGGGGGCACAGGCGATGCACTGACAACCGTCCCTGAGTTATTCAGCTCCCTCGTCAGCTCCCCCATCACCCAATTGCTGACCGTCTTGGGCTGATTGAACAGCTTCACGCAGGACTCAAAGTACTCTGCGAGACTTTTGGACGATGTCAGGACACCGGCATCGTACTCCGGCAGCCCATAGTCGCCGATAAACCGCCGGGCCCGCGCAGCCGGCAATTCCGGTAACGACGACGTGAATCCCTCAACCCATTCCTTGTCGAGTTTCAATGGCACCAGATCCGGATCGGGGAAATACCGGTAGTCATGCGCTTCTTCCTTAGAGCGCATGACCGCCGTTTCGCCGCGATCGATGTTCCACGAGCGCGTTTCC
The DNA here is from genome assembly GCA_002083565.1 of Nitrospira sp. ST-bin4. Classification (GTDB taxonomy): domain Bacteria; phylum Nitrospirota; class Nitrospiria; order Nitrospirales; family Nitrospiraceae; genus Nitrospira_D. Next base: position 7,981 of record MSXM01000060.1, read on the forward strand.
TGCCTGATCTTCCCGCCTTCGCTCAGCACCTTTGTCTGCCGCTTGATTTCATACTCCATCGCGTCCTTCACAACCTTGAAGGAATTGATGTTCTTTAACTCGACCTTGGTGCCGAATTCCTTTTGGCCCAAAGGGCGGAGCGACAGGTTCGGCTCACATCGGAAGCTGCCCTCTTCCATGTTCCCGTCGCACACTTCGAGATACATCAAGATATCGCGCAGACCTTTCAGATAGGCGATGACTTCATCCGTCGAACTCATATCCGGTTCGGTCACGATTTCCAGGAGCGGGGTGCCGGCGCGATTCAGATCCACCAGACTTCCGCTCGTGCCGGTTTCATGGATATTCTTCCCTGCATCCTCTTCAAGGTGTGCACGCCGGATACGAACTCGCTTCTTACGGTCGCCGACGGCAATTTCAAACCAGCCATTCTCACAGATCGGTGATTCGTACTGCGAGATCTGGTAGCCCTTCGGCAAATCCGGGTAAAAATAGTTCTTGCGGGCAAATCGATTGTTCACGCCAATCGTACAATTCAACGCCAGCCCTGCACGCACCGCCATCTCCACAGCAGCCCGATTCATGACGGGAAGACTTCCCGGCAATCCAAGGCAGACCGGACAGGTTTGGCTGTTCGGAGACGATCCAAACGTCGTCGTGCAGCCGCAAAACATCTTGGACTGAGTCCGCAATTGCGCATGCACTTCGACACCGACGACGACTTCGTAGGTCATGGTCCGTTCGATCCCCCGTTGCGCAGACGATCCCGCTCTTGTCTCATCGCTTCGCGCCCTGCCTCGAAGGCTTCCTGAAATGCCGACTTCTTTGCGTCAACGAACTCCTTGCCCTGACCGACGACTTCCTCGAAGACTTCGCCCGCACGTCCGGCAAGATTCTGTAGTTCGCCTTCCGCCCGACGCGCATACTTCCGCACCCGCTCACGCGACTCGGCTCCTGATTCGGGCGCCAACAACACAGCAGCGACAGCCCCCAGCGCTGCGCCGCCCAAAAACGCCAACAACACCGCTGCGGTAGACCCACGATTATCCGCCATTGTGAGATTCTCCTTCCTTGCGATAGCGCTCGCGCATGACATGTGTGGCCGCTTTGAATCCCGCCACCACACTCGCCACATTCGTCAACAAGGTACCACTCGACCCCCGTACAACATTGTGGACTTGCTGTACCGACTCTCCGACTTCACCCACCGCGTGCAACAACACAGCCGCATGCTCCACTCCATCGCGTGCTTGGTCCGCCAGGTTATTCAAGTTTTGACTGATCGCGCGAAGTTCTCCTACCAGCGGCGGCAGGTCGGCATTCATCTTCGCCAGCAACTGTTCGGACTCGGCGACGGTTCTGCGGACTTGCATCAACACCGGCACCAGATAACCCACCAGCACCGCGAACGCCAAAGCAATCACAAGAGCGGCAATTTCAATCATCGTCATAATTCCTCCGTTAGGCGTGAGGCGTCAGGGGTAACTAGACTATCCCGCTTCTTGCTCCTGATTCGTCTTACCCCTCACCACTTACTACTCACACCTTACCGCACCACCGGCTTCTTGACATGCCACTGAGTCGCTTGCTCATACGCGTGTGCGGCGCGAAGAATCGTCTCTTCTTCAAAGGCACGGCCGATCAGCTGCATTCCAATCGGCAGGCCACCCCTGCTCAATCCACAGGGCAGCGCAATGGCCGGCAGCCCGGCAAGATTGACCGAGATCGTGAAAATATCGGACAAATACATCTGCAGCGGATCTTCGCTCTTTTCCCCAAGCTTGAAGGCAGGAGTCGGCGTCGCCGGCGTCACAATGACATCGACCTCCTTGAACGCCGCGGCGAAATCCTGGCAGACCAGCGTGCGCACGGCCTGCGCCTTCCCATAGTAGGCATCGTAGTAGCCGGCGCTGAGTACATAGGTCCCCAACATAATCCGGCGCTTCACTTCCGGCCCAAACCCCTCTTGTCTCGTCTTCATGTACAAATCCAACAGATCCTTCGTTTCTTTCGCGCGCAGCCCAAACTTCACCCCGTCGAAACGGGCAAGATTCGAGCTGGCTTCGGCTGTTGCAAGCACGTAATACACCGCCACCGCGGCGTCTGTCCTCGGTAACTGGATCTCCTTGATCTCGGCTCCAAGCTGTTTCAATTCCTCGATCGCGGCGGTGACCGCGTGGGCCACATCCGGATCGAGCCCTTCGGCGAAAAACTCTCTCGGCACGCCCACTCGCACCTTCTTGAGATCCTTCTTTGCCAGTGCTTTCATATAATCGGGAACAGGACGATCCGCCGACGTGGAATCCATCGGATCGTGGCCGGCAATGGCGTTGAGCAAGAATGCCGCATCACGGACATCCTTCGTGATCGGGCCGACTTGATCGAGCGAGGACGCAAACGCAACGAGACCATACCGCGACACCCGCCCATACGTCGGCTTCAACCCCACCACGCCGCAGAACGCCGCCGGTTGACGGATTGAGCCGCCCGTATCGGACCCGAGCGCCGCGACACACTCGTCCGCCGCCACTGCCGCTGCAGACCCTCCACTCGACCCGCCCGGTACTCGATGAAGGTCCCACGGATTGCGGCTGGGTCCGAAGGCGGAATTCTCGGTGGAAGACCCCATGGCAAACTCATCCAGATTCGTCTTGCCTAATAAAATGTAGTCCTGCTCACGCAGCTTGGCGACGACTGTCGCATCGTACGGCGGCACGAAGTGTTGCAGCATGCGCGAGCTGCACGTCGTCGCCACGCCTTCCGTACAAAGGTTGTCCTTGATCGCAAGCGGCATTCCCGTCAACGGCTTCGTTTTGCGCCATCCTTTGAGATGCCGATCCAAGGCCTCTGCCTGAGCCGATGCGGCGTCCGTTACCTGCGTCACAAACGCTTTAACCTTCGGCTCCACTTGGCCGATACGCAGAGCATACGCGCGCACGATCTCCGCCGCGCTCACCTCGCCGGCGGAAAACTTCTTTTGGAGCTCGCACAATGACAGTTTATGAATGGACATAGTTGCTCAGCGAACAGGCTGACATGCGCGCGCGAGGACACGCTGACAAGACGGACTTCGCTTGGGTACCCTGTCAGCTTGTGAGCGTGCGCACATGTCAGCCCACCTTAACGATGCGATTCTTCTCATTCACTCGCACGATCTTTGGCGCGTGCTTTTTGATTTCTTCATCACTGTAGTACTCGTAACAAAAGATGATAATTTGATCGCCGACGGCGGCTTTTCTAGCCGTGGGTCCGTTCAAAATGATATCTCCGTTGCCTCGCTTGCCGTTGATCGCATAGGTCATGAACCGCTCGCCATTGTTCAAGTTGGAGCAGACGATGGCTTCATAGGGAAGAATGCCGGCCGCCTCCATCAAATCCTGATCGATGGTCAGACTGCCCTCATATTCCAGATGCGCACCGGTCACCGTAGCACGATGGATTTTCGAACGTAGCATTTGTCGAAACATCAATATCTCGTCATTCGTCACTGGTCATTGGTCATTCGGGGATTCCCCGAATGACGGTTGACGCAGGACGGTTAACGCTCCTCTATGATTTTAGGTACACAGAACCCGTCCCCTTCACGTTCCGGGGCATTGGCCAAGGCTTTCTCCGTCGGTAACGACGGCCGGACAACGTCGTCTCGAAATACATTGACCTGTCCCATGACTGTCGCGGTCGGCTCGACTCCTGACGTGTCGTACCGGCTCAGCTGTTCAACATGGGCTAGAATTTCGCTCAGCTGTTTGGCGAATGCAGCCTTTTCACTCTCGGTCACATGCAGCCGAGCCAGCGTCGCGACCTTCTCGACATCCTGCCTGCTAATCTGCATACGTCTGTTCCTTTGGTTTGTCTGGTTTATCTGGTTCAATTAAGCAAACAAAACAAACCACACAAACAGTCTCTTGCTATTCTACCGTTACGCTTTTGGCAAGGTTCCGTGGCTGATCCACATCCGCCCCGCGCAAGACTGCGATATGATATGCCAACAGCTGCAACGGGATGGTAAACAGAATCGGCGACATCATCGGATGGGTATCGGGAACAGTAAATACGGCGTCGGCGACCTTCCCCAAATCCCGCTCTCCCTCCGCCACAAAGGCGATCACCGGCGCACGCCGCGCCTTCACTTCCATGAGATTGCTTACCGTCTTTTCATACAACCGGTCGCGCGGCGCCAACATGACGATCGGCATATCCTTGTCGATCAACGCAATCGGCCCGTGCTTCATCTCTCCGGCCGGATAGCCCTCGGCATGAATGTAGGACGTTTCCTTCAGCTTGAGCGAGCCTTCCAGCGCAATCGGATAATTGATCCCGCGGCCGAGAAATAGAAAGTTCCGCTTTTTGTAATAACGCTTGGCGATAGCCATGATTTCCGCTTCACGACCAAGCACCCGCTCAACAAGTGCCGGAAGCTGGACAAGCCGATCCAGCCACGCCTTCCCATCGTCGACGGTCATGGCGTTACGGGTACGCGCACAATGCAAAGCCAATAAGTAGAGTGCGGTGAGCTGCGCAGTAAACGCCTTGGTCGACGCCACTCCTATTTCCGGCCCACAGTGGGTGTATAGGACCCCGTCCGACTCGCGAGCGAGCGTGCTGCCGACCGCATTGACGATCGACACGATGCGGGCACCCTTCTGTTTTGCTTCCCGAACAGCCGCCAACGTATCGGCTGTTTCCCCGGATTGGGAAATGGCTATGAATAAATCATTCTTCTCGACCAGCGGATTGCGGTAGCGAAACTCACTGGCGATATCGACCTGGACGGGAATCCGCGCCAATTCTTCCAAAAGATATTTCCCGACTAAACCGGCATGCCAGGACGTTCCACAGGCGGCAATCCAGATTCTTTCGACCGTAGCGAACTCGCTGGAGGTCAAGCCGATGTCGGGCAAGTCGGCTTCCCCGGTCTCATACGAATACCGGCCGCGCATGGTGTCCAGAATGGTTTGCGGCTGCTCGTGAATCTCCTTCAGCATGAAATGCGGAAACCCGCTTTTTTCGATTGCCGACGCATCCCACGTAATCTTCGTGGACTTCCGTTTGACCGGCCTGCCCTCGATGTCGGTCAGGCGAATCTCGGAAGCCGACACGACTGCCAGATCGCCTTCTTCGAGGTAGATCACGTCGCGGGTATGGGCCAGCATAGCCATGACATCGGAAGCGACAAATCCTCCCTGCTGGTTTCTTCCCACCACGAGCGGGCAACCGGATCGTGCCGCCACCAGGGTCCCTGGTTCGTGTTCCGAGATCACTGCAATGGCGTAACTGCCGCGAATATCCTTCGTTGCAGCACGGACCGCATCGGCAAGTTTTCCATGGGTTTTGAGATACCGTCCGATCAAGTGGGCGACCACCTCCGTATCGGTTTCTGACTCGAACTTGTACCCCGCCTTTTCCAGATCTAATTTGAGCGGCTGATAGTTCTCGATGATGCCGTTATGCACGAGCACACAGCCATCGGAACGGTGCGGGTGCGCATTTTGTTCCGACGGTTTTCCATGGGTGGCCCACCTGGTGTGACCGATTCCCACAGTCCCCTTCATCTCATTGTCCGCGAGGAACTTTTGTAGATTGACCAGCTTGCCCACGCTCCGTCGAACGGTGATCTTCTCCCCTTGCAGCACCGCAACCCCGGAGGAGTCATAGCCGCGATATTCGAGCTTCGCCAATCCACCGATCAGGATAGGAACCGCCTCCTGGTTACCGACGTAACCGACAATGCCACACATAGACGTTCCTACCTCCCCTTTCTCTTGGACGGCGCAGCGGATTTGGCTGACTTTTGTTCCCCGGCCGGCGGTGATCCACCGGCGGAGCTCCGCGCCAGGATGATACGCCGTTTGGCCGCCCAATCCCCAATGTTCTTCTGTGGTTCACGCGCGATCGCCAGCGAATCAGCCGGCACATCAACCGTCACAGTCGTACCGGCAGCAACCACTGCCCCGTCACCCACCGTCACCGGCGCGACCAATTGCGTATCACTGCCGAGAAAAACGTTATCCCCGATCGTCGTTTGATGCTTGTGGACTCCGTCATAATTGCACGTGATCGTCCCGGCGCCGATGTTGACCCCTTTGCCGATCTTCGCATCGCCGAGATAACTGAGGTGGTTGGCCTTCGATCCTTCCCCCAGATCCGTCTTCTTCATTTCAACAAAATTCCCCACTTTGGCTGTGCGCCTCACAAGAACACCGGGCCGCAAATGGACGAAGGGACCTACCATCGCATCGTCTTCGATTCGTGACTCGCGAAGCACGCAGTGATCCAAGATCTCCACACGATCGCCCACTTGGCAATCCGTCAGCCGTGAATGGGAACGAAGGATACAGTCTTCGCCGATTTCGGTCCTGCCCTCAAGCGTCACATTCGGATGGAGCACCGTATCTTTCCCAAGCGTCACGGCAGCATCAATCCAGACGGAGCCGGGATCCAGCATCGTCACACCCGCGTCAAGCCAGCGTTCACGGACCTGTTGCCGGACAACCTGTTCCGCCTCGGCCAGCTGTTGCCTGGTGTTCACACCCAACCCCTCTTCCGGATCCTGAAGCGTCACGGCGACGACCCGCTGCCCTTGCGCTACCGCCATCCGTACGATGTCGGTGAGATAAAACTCCCCCTGCGCATTATGCGGTTCCAGCTTGTCGAGCGCGCCGAAAAGAAATTCGCCCGACACTACGTACGTCCCCACGTTGATTTCCTTCACAGCCCGTTCGGCGGGAGTGGTATCCCGGTCCTCCACGATCTTGAGAACTTCGGACGACGCCACCCCACCCTGATGACTTCCGCTGGGCTGCCGCCGAATCACGCGTCCATACCCGCCCGGGCTCTCCAACATTGCTGTGAGGATGGTTACGGTCGCCCCCTCCGAGTGATGGACGCGCAGAAGTTCACGCACCGTGCGTTCCTTCAGCAGCGGGGTATCGCCGTTTAGGATCAGATAGTTTGTCGGACGCGGCTCTTTTCCTCCGAAGAACACCGGGCGACTTTGCAGCACGGCATGGCCGGTCCCACGTTGCTCCGCCTGCTCAACAATGGTCACCGCGTCAGCTCCCGTCTTGTCCGCGATCCCCGCCTGAATCGCCTTCCGAACATCATCGGCCTGGTACCCGACAACCACCGCAATCCGATGCCCGGCCATCTGTAGTGCCAGATCGACGGCATAGAGAACCATGGGATGGCCGGCGACTCGATGCAACACCTTGGCGCGCTTGGACCGCATGCGTGTACCCTGCCCTGCGGCCATCACAACCACACTAAGCCCGCGAAGCTGTGGTTCGCCCCTGCGGCGATCCGGCAACGATTTCATCGAACACCCTCGATTATCAAATCCTGCATCATCCGATAGGCACTCCTGCATCCGGCTGCTTGACTTGCTTCCACTTGGCATCGGCATTAAGCCCCGCCGTCAACGGAGTTGACGGCGAATACAGTCCGCCCGACACAATCAGCTTCATCGCCTCTTCCACGCTGATATCCACCGACGTCACTTCCCGCTCAGGGACTAAAAGAAAATATCCGGACGTCGGATTAGGCGACGTTGGCACATACACATGAACCAGTGGGTCCTGACTCAGTGTCGTCGTCTCTCCCTTCGTCACTCCCGTCACAAACGCAAAACAGTAGTGACCATTCTTGGGAAACTGAATCAACACCACACGGCGGTATGAACCATGATCGGAGAATGAAAGGATATCCATCATGGACTTCAAGGTCGAGTAGATCCCTCGAACCAACGGGAGACGAGCCAGCCAGCCCTCCCAAATCGTCACCACCGCCCGGCCCATAAAGTTAGCCGTGAGTAATCCGGCCAAAAAGATCAACAGAATGAGCATCACGATACCCAGTCCAGGCACATAATGACTGGGGGCCAGCCGAGCGACAATATCGCCCAAGATGCCATCCACCGTGACAAACAGGGTCTTCAGAATCAGGATCGTTCCCCAGATCGGGGTGACCACAAGGAGACCGGTCAAAAAATAGCGTTTTAAAGCGGGTTTCAGCATCGTGTCCAGGTTCGCAACAAGCCCAATAGAAGGTAATACTTATAGAGGTTCATCATACAGAGTTATTTACAGATGCCGCAAGCTTTTTATTGCTATTTTCAATAGGTTAGATGACAGGCTTCGGCCTGGACACCTCTCACAATCCTACCTTGCTATTCACCTGAGCCTGTCATAGGATCGCCTCCGAAATTCTTGACCATTCAGGAGTCGCCGTTGTCGTTATCATCACGAAACCTTACAGGCATCTTCATGACGCTGGAGGGGGGCGAGGGCAGCGGAAAAACCTCACAGGCCCTCCGCCTGTCCCAATTCCTGACTGCACAGGGGTATGATGTCCTGCATACAAGAGAACCGGGAGGGACGTTAGTCGCAGAACGGCTTCGCAATATTTTACTCGACCGTTCCGATGAAGCCATCGCTCCGGAAACAGAAGCGTTGCTCATACTCGCCGCCCGCCGCCAACATGTCGATCATGTAATCAGGCCGGGGCTCTCACGTGGAAAGCTGGTCGTCTGTGACCGGTTTTCGGATTCCACGATAGCCTATCAAGGATACGCCCGTGGACTCGATCTGAAGCAATTGCGCGCGATGAACGGGTGGGCGACAGGCGGGCTCACCCCGCATCTTACATTGTTGTTCGATGTCCCCATCGGAGTCGGACTCCGTCGGCGGCGCGGACAGGCCGGTGGCCAGAACCGGCTTGATTTGGAAACCCGCCGGTTTCATTCCAACGTCCGCGCCGGATTTCACGCGTTGGCGAAACGCGAACCGCGGCGAATCAAAATCATCGATGCGCAACCCTCTCTGGACTCCGTCGCAACCACCGTGGAATCGCTCGTACTGAGTTGGCTGCGCACCCTACAGTCCCCTAAGCGACGGCGGCGATAACCGATGCCCTTTCACGACATCACCGGCCATGAGCGCCCGATCGCCTCGATCAAAGCGGCGCTGAGCCACGGGCGATTGGCCCATGCCTACCTCTTTCATGGCGAGGCCCATATCGGAAAAGCGCTCACCGCCATGCGGCTGGCGCAAGCGTTGAATTGCGAGCGTCCCTACCCGGCGGACGATCAGGACAGTTGTGGCCTCTGTCGATCCTGCGTACAGATTATCGCGCGGACTCATCCCGACTTCGTCGTGATCGAACCGGACCAGGAATTGGCTGTCCCGCAGATCAAGATTGAACAGGTGCGTGATCTTGAACAGCAGTTTATCTACCGGCCGTTGATGGGAGAGCGAAAAATTTGCCTGATCGATGATGCTGATCGATTGACGATCGGCGCGGCTAACGCGCTGCTCAAGACACTGGAGGAACCGCCTGGACATGGGCTGTTCATCTTGATTTCAAGCCGCCCGCAGGCGTTGCCCATCACCATTCGTTCGCGCTGCCAGTCGCTTCGATTCTCACCGCCTGCTCACACACAAATAGAAGCCGCATTGATCCTAAAACGGGAACTCCCGCCGAGTGACACGCACTTCCTGACGCTTTTCACCGAAGGCCGTATTGGAGAGGCCCTCACCTTGGATCTTGAAGCCCTGCGCGCGCGACAGCGCGAATGCCTCGACCTGGTAGCACCGGCTGCCCTGACATCCATTACGAACATCCTGACATCAGCTGAAAGTTTGGCAAAAGCCGACCGCGGCGTCGAGGTGCTCACCTGGCTCCGCCGGTGGATTCGCGATCTCGTCATCGTGCTCGTCGGCGGCAATCTAGAATATCTGCTGCATCTTGACCAGATGGAACAACTCCACCGGTACGCCCAAAAGGCCGATGTCGGCTCGTTGCTGGATCTGCTCAATGAGATCGAGCGCACGGAGCAACAGGCAACGCGCCACCTGAATGTGCACATGGCGCTGGAAACCATTCTCCTCCGTTTACGCGACGCCCTTGGTCTCGCCCCAACCGGGGCGCCCGCCTAGGAGCCTGTCCGACAGGGCCTTCGTGACGAGGCGAAGGAGGCGCGGCAAGCTGCAAGGCCACAGGCTCGGAAGAACCGGAAACGTATTCGCTGCAATACGGTGAGGATTTTTTCGGGCCGAGAACGACGCAGATGGGCGTGGATCGTTCGCCGCAGTAGAACGGTCCCTGTCGGACAGGCTCCTGGATTCGCCGTCACCAACCTGGTATCTTTCCATCCGGCCATGAGCGAGCAGAATACCTTCTACATTACGACACCGATCTACTACGTCAACGACGTGCCGCACATCGGCCACGCTTACACCACGATTGCCGCCGATGTCCTCGCGCGCTATTGGCGGCTGCGCGGCCGCGACGTGTTCTTCCTCACCGGGCTCGATGAACATGGACAAAAAGTCCAACAGGCCGCAGCCAAGGCAGGCATTGATCCCCAAGCCCACTGCGACAAGCTGGCCCCACAGTTCCAGGACCTCTGGAAACGGCTGAATATTTCGAACAATGCCTTTATCAGAACGACCGACGTTCAGCACAAATCAATTGTTCAAGAATATGTTCAAGAGCTATTCGATAAGCAGCTAATTTACAAGGCTGATTACACCGGGTGGTACTGTACGTTTGATGAGCGGTTCTGGACTGAAAAAGATGTGGCAGATGGCCTCTGTCCCGACTGTAAACGTCCCGTCGAACAGCTCAGCGAGCACAATTATTTTTTCAAGATGGGACAGTACCAGGACCGCCTGATCGACCACATTAAACAGCACCCCCAATTCATCCGGCCAGAATCCCGCCGCAATGAAGTCCTGGGATTCTTAACCACCCAGAAACTCAGCGACCTGTCGATCTCCAGACCGAAATCTCGGCTGTCGTGGGGCATCGAACTCCCTTTCGACAAGAACTATGTCACCTACGTTTGGTTCGACGCACTCGTGAACTACGTCTCCGCCCTGAAGTACCTGCCGCAAGAAACACCGGCCGGCAATCGATTCTGGCCCGCGAACGTGCATCTCGTCGGAAAAGATATTCTCACAACTCACGCTGTGTACTGGTCCACGATGCTGATGGCTTTGAACCTGCCGTTGCCCGAAACTATCTTCGCACACGGCTGGTGGACGGTGGATGGCGAGAAAATGTCGAAGAGCCGTGGCAATGTTGTCGATCCGAATAAAATGATCGACACCTACGGCGTTGATGCTTTTCGATACTTCCTGCTCCGCGAGGTGCCATTTGGACAGGATGGAGATTTTTCAGAAACCGCGATGATCGTGAGCATCAACAGCGACTTAGCCAATGGGATTGGGAACCTCCTAAGCCGCACGGTGACAATGATTGAGCGGTATTCCAACGGAATGATTCCCTCGGCAGGAACACCGGCCATTCCAGAACTTGAAACCGCAATCGCAACCACAGCGACAAGCCTCCCGGGACGAATTGATCACGGATATCGTGCACTCGCCTTTCGGGAAAACCTACAATCCATCTGGGAACTTATTGGTCTGTGCGACGAATACATCGATAAGGCTGCCCCCTGGAAACTCGCAAAGAATCCTGAAGACGTACAAAAACTGAATACCGTCCTCAATACGACTGGGCGCGCCTTACGCCTGCTGGCCGCCTTGCTCTATCCGTTCATGCCTCAGACGGCAAATCAGCTGGCACATCAACTCGGCCTCTCGCTCGACTTCTCGAAACTAATCAGCGAGCACGCATACGAATGGAGCGCCCCCCTCGATCACAAGATATCTTTATCCGGTGTCATCATTGGTGGGCCAGCCGTCTTGATTTGCAAGGGCCTCAGCCTGTTTCCTCGTATCGAATCAAAACCACAAGGAGCCAAGACCGTGAGCGACGCACCTGCAACCCCACAACCAGTTCCCGCCGCCGTACCGACGCCCCAGACCACAGCATCGGCAACCTCGGCGACAACAGCACCGACAGCACCGGCCCAAATCACCATCGACGACTTCATGAAGATCCAGCTCAAGACCGCGAAGGTGTTGAGCGCCGAACGCGTGCCGAAATCGGAAAAGCTGCTCAAATTACAGGTCTCCCTCGGCACGGAACAACGGCAAATCGTGGCCGGCATCGGAAAGAAATATGAACCGGAATCACTCGTGGGCAAAACCATCGTCATCGTGGCCAATTTGAAACCAGCGAAGCTCATGGGCATCGAATCGCAAGGCATGGTCCTCGCGGCAGGAGATAGCGAGGTGCGAGGCCTCGCCACAATCCTGGAAGAAGTCGATCCCGGCACTACGGTAAAATGACACCGGCCGCCCTCCTTCCGTTCGGCATGGCTCTCTCTGTCTTCTTATCCTCCTGCTGGGCAACTCCGGCCCAAAGCCAGACATTTCCCGAATTCCCGCTCAATGGACCTCAGTTGACGACGGTGCTCGTGAGGGTCGTTGCACATGGGGCGATGGTACTGGGCCGTGATGTCGGCGGAGCCCGTGTCACCATCACCGATATCGGAACCGGCCGGGTTCTGGCAACCGGCCTGCAACAAGGGGATTCCGGCGATCAAAATCAAATCATGCGAACACCCCGCATGATAGGAGAACCGACCTACAGCTCTCGTCCCTCCGCCGCCTTCACCGCGACGTTGGATCTACAACAACCGACATTAGTAGAAGTCTCTGCAGAGGGCCCCCTCGCCTATCCCGCTGCACTCCAGAAAGCCACCAAGACGCTGCTGCTGATACCGGGCCAGAACCTCACACAGGACGGCATCGTGTTGCACCTCCATGGCTATCTGGTCGAGATCGATCAGCCTAAGCCTCAAGAAGCTCTGATCGCCAAAGATGACGTCACGCTGCGCGCCTCAGTCCGAACCCTGTCCGGCTCAGTGGTCCGTCCTCATGGAGATTGGGACTCTCGCAAGATCCGCATTTACGGAGAGATCCTGATCGGAGACCGGATCGTCGAACGGTTGCAACTGTTTTACGATGAAGCGAGCCGCACGTTCCAAGCTCCGTTCTTCGTACCGCTGCCCACAGACGCGCCGGACGGCATCACGTTGCGCGTCGTTGCCGCAGACCAGGCCGGAGGGAATTTCGGAGTTAGCCATGCGACATTCGCAATCCGGCATGAACGCCTGCCAAAAACAACGCGCTGATAATACGACCACATTTATTTCACATCGTAATCATGTAGGCCTTCATAGGTTGCTCCATATCAGCTTCGGAAACCGGATAACGTTCACCAGCCCCTTGAACGACTCGATTGGACGGAGCGAAGCCAGAAGCAAAATTCCTTTCAAGTGATCGGTGCGCTCAAATTGAAACTTGGCATGGCTGTACCCGATCACAGTTCAGAAGCCGATGCCCACAACGCCCGGGGCAGCCCCCTACTATTTGGGCATGACAAAGAATCATGCAATTCTGGTATTCTAGACCCGGCAGGACGCCCCCCCCAACGTACATAACCTGACTTGAGACAGGTTGTGTGGCGGCATGGATATGTCGCCGATTATCGGAAGGAAAACCAGATGCTTCCTAAATCAGCACACACTTCTCTCATAGCCTGGTCCTTGTTGCTATCCTTGGCGGGCTGTTCCATAAGCGACGGCATCATTCGTCCACCAAAGCCAGCCCAATTGCCGGCAAAACAGAATCTGATAGCTCCAGCAGAGGATTCCGCCATCAGCGTTCCCATTCATGTAGACCTTTCAGCATTTCTCGATGCGGCCAACGATGAGAACCTGATCCCGAAGAAATTTGACCATTGGGGGAGCTACCTCAAAACCCACAAAGGCACCGCTTACAAATACTATGCGGAGCGGGATGATTTTGCGATGGATCGCTCAAGCTCTCAGCAATCTATCAGCACAGATCAAGGCACTACACTCCGCGATTGGTGGAAAGGTGTTGACCCCCCCGGTTCTTACGTATCCATCAGCACTGCCCTTCGCTATAAGATTGGAACTGATCCCCACATCACTCAGTGCGGCGATGGCAATGAATGGCCAAGAAGAGCCATACTGAATGGAAATATCGCAATCGGGTTGACGCCGAATTACGGCTTGTCGGCAACTGTAAGCAGCGTGGCTGTGAACACAACTGACCCCTGCAAATTACACGTCGCCGATAGCGACATTTCCCAGGAAGTCAACAATAGGCTGACGAACGGTGTACGTGGAGGGCTGAACAATGCGGTCGCGCGCATCAACGCGATGAACGTTAAATCCCACGTGGAAGATGTGTGGAACACACTGCTCAAACCAATACAATTAGAACCGGACGCTTGGCTTCTCCTCAATATCGAAAAAATACGACATGCCGGATTTTCAGGGGTCGGCCCGGTTGTCGATGACACCATTCAGGTCATGGCAAAACCTGTTATCGTCTTCGGCACCGAACCTCCTTCTGCGCCCGCAGCGCTTCCCCAACTTGACACTCAACCGGCTTCCACTGAATTCCACGTCGTCGCTGATGCTCCTATAGAATACAGCACACTCTCCAAGGCGCTTGCGAGCCGGCTAAAAGGAGCGCGCTTCTCTTACAAAGATGATCATATTCGAATTACAAATGCATCGATCTATGGGAATGGCGGGAACCAATTGGTGATCCGGATTGATTTTTCAGGGGATGTACAAGGTCATGTGTACTTTGTCGGGACGCCGGAGATGAACGTACTCACGCAAACCGTACACATCGGTGGTGTCCACTACGACTCCGCCACAGAAAAGCTGTTGCTGAAGAAAGCCGATTGGATCTATGGTTCTGCATTCCGAGATTTTATTTCGAATGAAGCTGTTCTCGGAGTGGGGCCGGCGATAGACCGGCTGCGCGGCCTTTTTACGGCCGCACTCAATCGCTCCATAAATCCGATGATCTCGACGCATGGAACTGTGTCGTCAGTGCAAGGAGTTGGTGTGTTCGCCGATGTCAACGCGCTCTACGTTCGGGCCATGAGCGACGGAGCCCTCAACTTGAAAGTTATGGGCACGCACTGAATCTCTCTCAGTGGCTCACAGCCAGAAATCGGAGATGCGATCATTGTATTGATGGCCACCAAAGCGTATGCTGACTCATCGTATGATCCAGTGGACTCGTCTCACCATCTCGGCAGGAGAACGGGGCTATGGCTTCCAAATTCTCCTCTTACGTTATCTCTCCTGACTGCACCGATGGGCATCACAATCCCCTAACTCGCATATCTTGCGTCAGTTCTAGCCGATACTTCTCTCTAGATATTCCCATTCCTTATTCGATGATCCAACTGATTCACTCGTTCATCGCAACAACTGCGCATCATTGCAGCAACTACCTATCGTACCCCTTCATGAAGCCACGGCGTATGGCGCCGGTGCGTTCATGGAGAAACCAAGGAGGTCGCGTATGACATTCTCCAGCAAATTCAGACAGGGTGTCCTCATCCTGGTGTTTGGATTGTTCACCGCCGGCCTCCTCGGGCAGAATCGCGCAGCCGCGGAAGGGACAGCGGCAAGTGTGCCGATCGAACAGGTGGCAAACTATCTGTATGCCATGATTGAAGCCGACCGGGAGGCCTACACCAGGCACGTGGTTGAACGCATGCAGGCCAAAGGGGTGGTTGTGGCCTCGGAGAACTGGGAAGAAACGAATTCGCTGCCGCTTCCGGCTCAACTGCTGATGGAATCCGGTCGTATCATGGGAAGAAAGGGCACCGGTATACAATATCGGCTCATCAGCCTGTGGCCGATCAACAAGCGGAATGCCGCCTCCAGCGAGATTGAGAAACTCGGCCTGGCGACGGTCCTCACGCATCCGACGAAACCCTACACCGGCTTTGTGAAAGAAGGAGGCACCCGGTATTTCCAAGCGGTCTACCCGGATCTGGCCGTGACCCAGGCCTGCATCGGATGCCATAACGCCCATCCGGACAGCCCAAAACGGGACTTCAAAATCAACGATGTCATGGGGGGATTGGTAATCAGCATTCCGGTGAAATAGACGGAACAGTTCTTCATCTATGCGGGTGGGTGACCGTGCCGCACATACGCTAATCGGAGCAAAGAGCTTGACCTCTTCCACAGGGACCAAGCCCAAAGGTCTCATCACGCTCTAGCACAAACACCGTCACGGTTGCGTCTCAGACTGACAACTCAGCACTGAAGGGTGAGTGGCGACTAGTCAGTGGCCAGTGGCGAAGAGCTGCTGCCTCAGCACTTCCCCCACGTCGCCGGCTCTTGCAACAGCGGGCATAAACACAGGGGAGCCCCCTTCCGGAAGACTCCCCCTTGCTACTTACTACTTGCCACTTGCCCTTTACGTCCCCTCCGTACTGACTTGCCCGGAAACTTGCCCTCATTGCATGAGCATGCGACACTAAGCCATGACCTCCCTCACCTCATTCGAACACCTGCGCTCACGCCTCTACCTTGCGCTGGCGCTCAATGGCCTTATCATCCTGGGGGAATTCATCGGCGGAATTCTCCTGAACAGCATCGGGCTGATGAGCGACGCCGGACACAACTTCGTCGATCAAGGCGCGCTGTTCCTAGCGCTGTATGCACATATCATCACCAGACGGCCGGCGAGTGAAACCCGGACTTTCGGCTACCACCGCGCCGGTGTCATCGCGGCCTTTCTCAATTCATTCATTCTGCTGCTGACGGCACTGGGTATCGCCCTACTCAGCATGAATAGGCTTTGGCAGCCGGTCCCTGTCGATGGTGAGTGGATCATGGGCATCGCCGCCGCGAGCTTTGCGGCCAATCTCAGTATCGCATTGCTGTTGCAGCGCGGCGCAAAAGACGACCTGAATATCCGCAGCGCCTTTTGGCACATGTTGGGCGATGCATGGGTGTCGCTCGGCGTCGTCTTGAGCGGCGGGGCGATCTGGCTGACGGGATGGAATATCCTCGACCCTCTCGTCAGCTTCCTCGTCGTCGGCGCAATCCTCCATGGCGCATGGCCTATTTTCAAGGAATCGTTGGAAGTGCTGTTGGAATCAACACCGCCCGCCATCAGCGCCTCTCACGTCGCTGCAACTATCGAGGCGATTCCCGGCGTCAAGAATGTGCACGATCTCCATATCTGGGCCGTCGAGCCACGCCTGATCATGCTGACATCTCATGTGATGATCGACGAGTCCCGCCCCTCCCTCGATTTGCTGCAACTGATCCAAACCCGTATCACGATGGACTTTGGCATCAGACACATGACCATCCAACTGGAAACCGAATGCTGCGATCCCGATGACATCCATTGCGACCTTAGAAAGCTTGCCGACCACAGCCATGAAACCGGCGCGTTAGCCCACCACCATTGACCTTTCCTGTTACATCCACTACGGGTAGAATACGATTCCTGACTCCCTCGAACTCGTGATCCGACTCGTTATTTGAATTGGAGCGAACCATGCCGGTCCCATTCTATGTCCTATGTGGCTCCCTCGGCGCCGGAAAGACGACCCTGCTGATGCGATTACTCGAGCACTGGAAAGCTCAGGGATTGCGGGCCGGCGTGCTCATGAACGAAGCCGGCGACATCAGCATCGACGGACCTCGGGCCGGCGCGATCGCCGAGCAAGTGATGAACCTCGCAGGAGGCTGCGTATGCTGCGACACCAAGGAAGACCTCTCCTGGGGCATCGCCCAACTGGTGCGCGATTATTCATCTGATGTTGTGATTCTGGAATGTTCGGGTTTAGCCGACCCGGCGGAAGTGGTCGATGCTGTCACTGATCTCTATACGGCACGGCTGGCCCGGCTTGAACGGATCATCGCGCTGCTCCATCCGGTGTCGGCCGAGGAGAGCCACTCCAGTGCCTATGTGACGACTCAAGCCATTCGTTGCGCAGACGAACTGATCCTCAACAAACAGGACCTCTATGTGCCGGGCCATTGGGAATCGTTCCGCAACCAGATCCTGACCCAGAATCCTTACGCCCGTTTGTGGGAAACGACCCATGCACGCATCGACCCTTCGGCGCTCTTGGCTCCGCGTGCCTCAGCCGGTCCAACCACGCCGACCAATGTCCTGTTCGACAAGTCTCCGGCGAAAGCTCGTCCTCGCGCGGCCTATCATCCCATCGCAACGGCAATCCGATTGACGGGAACGATCAACCGGCCACAGTTTCTGGCATGGCTCAAGACTCTGCCGAAAGAACTCGAACGGGCGAAAGGCTATTTCCGGTTTACAAACGCGCCGGAGCTACAGGAGTTTCAATACTCCCCGCCCGGCCAATCCACAATCACTCCGATCACACTATTGGATGAGCCGGAGCCGGCAATCGTGCTGATTGGAAGAGGGTACGATGTCGAAGGCTTGAAGGAGAAGTTGTTGGGCTGCGTGGAAACGCGTTCCGCGTAAAGCGTTATGGGTACGGGGTGAAGGGCGAGGAGAGTAGTCCTCTCCCATTTCACCTTTTTTATTTTTTCCGTTTCACCGCTTACCACTTACTACTCACCTCTCACCTTTCACTTTTTCTGAATGCCGGCCACTGCAGCAGGAGCCATGCAAACCCGCCGCCCAGCATACCGCCCAACACCCAGCCTCCCAACACATCCGTGACGTAATGCGCTCCCACATAGACTCTGGCGAACCCGACCAGCCCGACGATGGGCCAGGTCACCCACCCCGTTTTCGGATACAAGACCTGAAGAAACGCTGCTGCGGCAGCAACATTCACCGCATGGTTCGAAGGAAAACTGAATAAGCCTCCGCAGCCCCCCGGCTCAACAGTGATTGCTTGGCTCAATGCACGGCAAGGCCTGACCCGCTCGAACAACCATTTCAGCTGCCCCCCTAAAAAATCGGCCAGACCCACCGCACCGGCAAGGATCGGCCCGCTGAGCAGGGCTTCCCGGCGATAGGCCCAGATCCAGTACGCGATGGCGCATGCGGCCGGAACATAGAGGGTGCTGCGGTTTCCGATGAGGAGGAAAAACTGATCAACGGAGGCCGACCGGCCGGCCAATCCGTTGATGGCGAAAAACAGCGATTCGTCCAAACCCATAATCAGCCAATACTCACTGGTCAATAGTCATGCGTCATCACGACGTTCATTATCAGGATTGTATTCGATCCTGTCCAATGACCGTTGCCTACTGACCAGCGACCTTCGTTATCTGGTCCTGAAGTGGATACGGACGGTCAGCTCTCCATCGATAGGGTCATCGCCCTTCATCTGTGGATCGAACGTCCATTTGCCGAGCGCAGCAATGCCGGCGGTAGTGAGTTCGCGATGCTTGCAGGGTTCCAACACCACAACCGTGACTTTGGCTTCTTTCGAGACCAATAGACGGGCTTTCATCCAATCGTCAAGTTCCCTTCCGTCGAGCGCCGGGGGGACACCGGGCCAGGGAGTTGATTTCGCCACAGGACCAAGCTGCTGATCCTTGTTCAACGATAATCCATGAACATGTACCTCCGGCAATTCCAAAGCATCTTCTTCGTGGTCACTTTCATGCGTGGCGTTATCTCCCGTCACAGCATAGGCCGGTGCTGTAAAAAACAGGACGCAGAGCACGACCACGACACCCCTATAACCCCGGTCATTCATGAGCAAACCATCCCATTGTTCGGTTCCCCCTCTCGATCCTCCTGTCCTTATACCACAGATCATCAGACACCCCACAAGCTCATACGGCAATGCCACAGGGAGCCTCGCATCTGCGGCGTACCCTGTCGGTACGCCGCAAGAAGACGGACGGCTGAGAATCCCCCGTAGCCTGTTTCAGCATCCGGTTAGAAAAACCATTGCCCGCGAAAGAAGTAGGAACGCGGCATACCGGCATGGGACACACCAAGTCCGATACTGCCTTCACCTTGGTTGATAAAGTACTTCTGATCCAACGCATTCACGATATCAAACCCGATTACGAATTTCTGGCCGGCCCAGGGCAAGGGAATGACATGGGAGATCGAAAAGTTATAGATCGTATACGACGGGCTACTGCTGGAGTTGGTCTTCGCGCCTTCTGCTGCTGTTCGTAGTCCGGACGCAAACAGCATCTGCCCGGTGGCGGTGGTGCGATCGAACAACCGGTAACTCAGGATACCTGACGCAGTCACTGTCTGCTGATGATCGCAATGCACGCCGCTGCGCGAAGTGATATCGGCGATTTCTTCAAAATGCACCAGATTATGCCCGGACTGTAAACCATAGCCCTTGCACTGTCCCCAGGCGATGTTGGCGCGACCCGTCAGATTCTCCATGAACCAGACCTTGAGCGCGGCATCGGCCCCCCTGGTCCATCCCCGTTCAAACGCAATATAGTTCAGCAAGGGAGTCGTGCCTAACTGATGTGCGTCCGAGAGATAATTGGCGAGCTTATAATAACCCGTGAGCTGGAGGGTCGCCCAATCCGTCAGGGCATGAACGCTGCCGAGTTGGAAGTAATGGGCCCGCTCAGCCCGCGGCAGATTATTGGTGGTATCCTCCGGATGCGCTTTCGTTCCCTCTGTATTCAAGCCGGCCAAGGCAAGCCTCTCAAGATTCGGCGGGGTAAAGAGCCTGCCATAGTACACGTGAAAGGCGTGGTCGGGATTGTACCGGTACGTCACCCCGACTCGTGGGCTGATCTGCCCCTCGTCACGCTGATACTGGACGACATCGACACGGACGCCGACATTAAAGGTCCAATGTTCGTTTGGCGTCCACTGGTCTTGAATCCAGAACTCTTGCCGCCACCCGATGAGCCTGTTATCACCGCCACGGTTGAGCACACCTCCAATCGGGTTTCCCGCGCCGTCATCCTCAAAGGTAAACAGTCTCGTCTTGTTGATCGCTTGGGTCCGATCCACTTGGAACCCAGCCTTGATCAAATGTACCTTGCTGTGGACGTATGTATAATCCATGCGCATGCCACCGGAATAACCCGTCCGGTCTTGGCTTCCGGCCGAAAAGGGTTCTTCTACTTCCGGCACGTAGGCGAGAACATTGAACGGATCCGTCCTGAACGTCGCCCTGGTGTGGCGAGCATAGCCGGCCAAGCTAAAGAAATTACGGGTGTTGATGTCACGCCGCCACACCAGATGCCCATATTGATTGTTCTCCTTCTGATTCTCATCAATCATTTCCGAGGGCACCGGCGTAAATCCTGGCGGCAAGAGGCCAAGAATTGTTGGATTCGCGGATTGTCCAGGGGAAGTCGGAATCTGATATTTCGCGATGGAGTTCAAGAACAACAGGGTAATGTTATTGTTATTGTCGTACTGATAGTCGCCGCGGAACATCGTCTGATTTCGCTCGCTCTGGCCATGAAAGATGGAATGGCCCAGCGTCGGAGGCTCAATCCCTCGATTCGTCGCCAGATGGCTGTTCAAGAAGTAATAGCGAAACTTCTCGCCGATCGTGCCACCATACTCAAACGACGGGTTGATCGTCTTATTCGACCCACCGAACATTTGAACTGACCCGAATCCGGGCTTTGTGCCGCTCTTCGTCGTAATGTCGATGAGTGCAGCTGTCTTGTTGCCCACATTGGCTTCCATACCGCCCAGCACAATGTCGGCCCGCTCCCAGGCCCGTGGGGAAATGACATCGGAAAAGGTCGAGGAAACCGTCTCGGGAATCGGCACACCATCGATCCTCAACTGTAAGTTTGCATGGTCCTGCCTGATATGAATCTGCTTCAACGATCCATAGGCCGCGCCCGGAATCGTCAGCAATACATCGTGTAGGTCGTTGTTATTGCCTCGCGGAAGAATATCGATTTCCTTCCGGCTGAGCGAATAGGTCTCGCTCGATGTCTTGGTGTTGATCGGCGGCAAGGGTGCCACCACCTCCAGCGACACCTCTTTGGTCTGGGAAAGCGTCAGTGTGACCGGCTTCACCGGCTCTTCGCCTAGCGTCAGCACCACATATTCGCTCCGATAGGTTTCTTGTACCGCACTGACCGAGTACGTCCCACTCGTTGGAACCGACAGGGTAAATTCCCCCACTGCATTGGACACACCGGATGCTACGAGCGAACCTGCCTGATCCTTTACCTCGATCATCGCCTGTGCAACCCGCCGTAGATCTTGATTCTGGACCAAGCCCATGATCGTCGCAGAAGGCTGTCCCTCCTCGGCGTAAGCCAGCGGCCCATAAGTTGATACTCCTGACACTGTCATCGCGACCGACCACAGACAAAATGCTCGCAACCAACCAGCACGTTGCATGGCTTGACTCCTCGTTGGCAAACCCCTGGTGAACAACAAAATTGGCAGAGCGGGCAAGCCAGATCTTTCCGGCTTACCGACTCAGCTCAGAGTTGACAGGAGAAGAGGCTAGCTGCGAGGTGGTGCACGCGAAGGACCGACGGTCGATAGCTCAGCGGAAAGCAGCGGAGGCTCAACCGGTAACTCGTACGGCTGGGCGAGTTCGCAAAAAGCGAGTTTCGAGGCATCGAAATCAAGCGATCCTGCCGTGTGGTGCTGAACCCACTGACAGAGGTCGTTATCGGAGTGTTCATGGCCGTCAGTGTCGGCAGCGGCCAATTCATGATGCACGTCTTGCGCGACGGCAAAAGGTGCCAACACAAGGAGCAGAAGAATAAGACCGGCCGACAACCCTGCTCTCAACCGATCAATGAGACTCATGTTACCCATAAGACTGTGGACCGAGTACCACAATTCCAAGAGTTCTGTCAAACAAACACCACGACAGATAGACAGTTCATCTTATTCTTCAATGAGTTATGATTCTTCTGGTAGACTTCTCTCATGCCTTCGTATATGCTTGCGCCCTACGAATAGGAGAAGAAGGTACTGTGAATAGACCGATCGACAACCAGCACGTAGGTGAAATTAAGGCGCTGCCCTCTCCGCGCGCCATCAAGACCAAACTTCCCATCACTGACCAGACGGCCTCGTTGGTTGTAGAGACCAGGGAGGCTATCCGCCGAATTCTTCACGGGCAGGATCGCGACCGGCTGGTGCTGATTGTTGGTCCTTGTTCTATCCACGATGCCGAAGCAGCCTATGAATATGCCCTCAAGCTGAAACCTGTCGCAGACGAGCTGCGTGACCGGTTCTTGATCGTCATGCGAACCTATTTCGAGAAACCTCGGACCACCGTCGGATGGAAAGGTCTGATCAACGATCCCCACCTGGACGGCACCTGTGACATCGCCACCGGCTTGGAATTGGCCAGGACGATTCTCCTGCGCATCAATCAACTCGGACTGCCTTGCGCGACGGAACTGCTCGATCCCATCAGTCCGCAATACATCGCCGACCTGATCAGTTGGAGCGCCATCGGCGCCCGGACGACGGAGAGCCAAACCCACCGCGAATTGGCAAGCGGTGTCTCCATGCCTGTCGGATTCAAAAACGGCACGGAAGGCAGCCTCCAGGTCGCCGTCAACGCGATGACGTCGGCCCGCGCCTCCCATCATTTTGTCGGCATCAACGCCGACGGGCAAACGGCCATCATCAGAACCATGGGCAACCCCGACCGCCATATCGTGCTGCGAGGCGGAGGCGGAAAAACCAACTACGAAGATGAGCATGTCGCCAAAGCCGAAGCAGCCGTCGCGAGCGAAGGTATCGCCCGCCCCATCATGATCGACTGTTCGCACGACAACTCCCGTAAAGATCACACGCGCCAAGGATTCGTGGCCCGCGAGGTGCTTCGTCAATTCCGCGATGGCCGCCAATCCATCATGGGATTCATGCTGGAAAGCAATCTCAGCCCGGGCAAGCAGGCCTGGAAAGAAGGCGTGGCCCTTCAGCATGGTGTCTCCATCACCGATGCCTGTCTCGGCTGGGATGAAACGGCCGCGCTGCTGACCGAACTTGCCGACATGATCGTGACCAAACCTGTCTGACTGGTTGGCAGGTTTGTTTCGTTGATTTGGTTTATCTGGTTAGTTTCATTCAACCAAAAAACCAAACAGACCAAACAAACCAGACCAACCAGCTACCCCGCATGTTGATCGATACCCACACGCATTTGGACGACGCCCGCTACGACGACGACCGGGAGGCCATGATCGCGCGGGCGCGCGAAGCCGGTGTCGACGCCTTCATTACGATCGGCTGCGATCTCTCGACCAGCCAGGCCGCCGTGGCCCTCGCCGACCGGCACCCCTTCGTGTACGCCTCAATCGGCGTTCACCCGCACGAAGTCAAACACATCGGCGATGGCTGGTACGGCGAATTCCGCCGCCTGGCCAAGAACAAGAAAGTTGTGGCCTACGGCGAAATCGGACTAGACTACCACTACAACCATTCCTCGCCCCAGGAACAGCGTGAGCGATTCCGCGAACAGGTTCAGCTCGCGCGCGAACTGCGGCTGCCCGTGATTATCCACACGAGAGAAGCGCAGGAAGATACGATGATGATTTTAAGGGAAGAAGGCGCGTCGGAAATCGGCGGGGTGTTCCACTGCTTTTCCGGAGATGCCTGGCTGGCAAAAGACGCACTGGAACTGGGGTTCTACTTGTCTTTCTCGGGGATTCTGACCTTTCAGAACGCCACGATGCTGCGGGAGATTGCGAAGACCGTACCGCTGGATCGGATCCTGATTGAAACCGACTGTCCCTATCTCACCCCGGCGCCTCATCGAGGGAAACGAAACGAACCGGCCTACGTGACACACGTAGCAACGACTCTTGCTGAGCTGAAAAACCTGACCTTGCGAGAGCTCGCCGTTCATACAACGAGGAACACCACACAGCTATTTAAGCTGCCTGCCTGATTGATACCATGCCCAACATACCAGCCCCCGCACTACGGCCAGATTCCAATCCAAAACGGATTCTTATCTTCGGTGCCAATGGGGTATTTGGCCGACGAACGTTGCGGCGTCTCTCAACCGTTCATAATCTCGAATTGCGAGCGGTTTGCCGATCTCAGAAACAGGCGGATCTACTTGCGCAAACATTTGGTTCTCGCGTGGTGCCTCTCAGGGGAAATGTGGATAACCTCGATGAAGTCCGCATGCTTTCAAATGGCGTTGACGCAATTTTTCACTGCGCTGGCCCATTTAGCAGACAGCCGTTGCACCCCCTCACAGTCGCGCTGGAAAACAACATCGACTATGCTGACTTGGGTGACGATCCAACATACCTAAAAACGGCCGCCCGCACTATTACATCAGCCCCCCGGAAAGGTCGGCTGACAATCTGCGGTGCCTCAAGTCTACCCTCAATGACTTCCTTGCTTACCCACCTAGCTCAGGTACGATTTGGAAAGATTGACCAGATCGATGTTCATGTATTTATTGGCAACCGCAACCCGAAAGGATGGGGCGCAATCCAGTACCTCATCCATGCACTGCGTCACCCCTTCCTCGCTACAACGGCCAACGCACAAACTCCTACAGAATCGTGGTCTACCCATCACTACTTTCGAAACATTTTGAACTCGACCTGGTATCCATTCAGCAGAATCGAGGCACCAGAAGATCATTACTTCCCTATGTAGTTTCAAGCACAGCGGGTAGCGTTTTGGGTCAGCCTTCAATATAGATGGATCCACCGTGTGATTCAGCTGATCAAATCCGTGCAACGTATCAGTCCCTCATGGCTTGATCCCATGTGGGTGAATCTCCTGTTCTATGGCCATCCGATTTTCTTGAAGCGATTCGGGAGTACGCAAGGAGTGCTCCATGTGACTACAACACATTTCACAACCGAGGGTACCCAGACAATAGAGCAGCAATTCTATACCGCTGACGAAGGGCAACGGGTTCCATCATTTCCTCTCGCGATTATTGGGCGAATCATCGCGGGCGAATTACCGCATCCAATCGATGGCGCCACACGATTTATCGACGTGCTGCCACCCCATGAATTTCTAGAACAATTGGCTCTCGAGGGAATCTCTTACCGAACATCGCCGTAAGATTTGAATGTCGTCAACCAGAGCGATCTTGAATGCTCAAAATCGCTTGAGCTGCCTCGCTCTCTGACGAAGCGCCTTGGGCAGCTTTCGAGGATTACCCTTCTTCTTAGGATCACGTGGAGGAGCCGCGTCCTCCTGCACATCCAACTCTTTGTGTACGAGCCCTCCGCCACGCGGGACAACCCGGAGCTTCCCTGCAAACTCCTGCGCGCCGATCACCAGTGCACCAGACACCCGCGCCGACCTCGCCACTTCCTGATCAGAACTCACCACCGCACAGTCAGCCCCATACTCCCGCGCCAACCGCTGAATCACTTGATCCGCGCGCTCTCCTCGTTTGGAATAGATGACCTCGACTCCGGCCCGATGTTCGCGTCCTTCCGTCGGCTGCCCCTGCTGCCATCCATCGAAGACAACAGTGATAGGGTGATTCTTCCGATGGCGATAGGCAGCCAGATCACGCAGCAGAGATTCGCGCGCCGATTCAATGTGGCCGGAGAACGTCCCAAGCCGGCCCAGTACATTGTATCCGTCAATAATAAGATGTATCGGCATAGATCTCACGCTATCGCGGACCGGAACACCCTGTCAACGCAGCCCTTGCGATCGGCCAACCGATAGAATCCCTTGACAAGACACATGACATCTGAGAATAGATTCATGTCTGCCTATTCTACAGTTGAAATCCATGCCTATGCGTCCACGACAACGAATTCTCTCGATAGTGTTCACCGCCTTGATCCTGTGCGGATTTTTCTCAACCGTAGCCAACACCATCTCGGTCTCCGCCCTCTGGGCGGCGTCACTGGCAGATCAAGACCTGCGTTCACGCGCATCGAAATCTTCAAAACCAGCAAAACTCCACGCGACTACCGCCTCTCTCGCGCCCGTTGTCGTCCACGACTTCCGCATTCTTACGAGCCCGGAAAAAACCCGGCTCGTCCTGGATTTAGACCGCTATGCCAAGGTGATTGAACGACGGGCAAAGAGCCCCAGCCGCGTACTCCTCATTCTCCCGAACACGTCGCTGAGCCAGGCTGCCCAGCTTAAAGTAAGCGACGGCACCCTGCCTTCTCCTTTCACCGTCACACAGACAACGGCTCATACCGTCGCGCTTTCTCTTCCGACCGGCGCGTTTCGAACCTATAAACAATTCACACTCACAAATCCCCCGCGCCTGGTCGTCGATATCACACGTCCGTCCGAGCAAAACCCGCCTTCGAACATCGAAACACAGCAGCAATTTCCACCTGCAAGCTTTCCGCCGCTCCAACCCGCTGCGCCGCCGACGAAGGGCTATACCACCATCGTCATCGACCCAGGCCATGGAGGGAAGGACTCCGGTGCGGTTGGCCTGCGCCAGACAGAAGAGAAAGACATCACGCTCAAAGTCGGATTGAAGCTCAAGGAACTGTTGAGCCAACAGCCGGGAGTCCGCGTGCTCATGACGCGGGATCGCGACGTCTTCATCGAGCTCGAAGAACGGGCCAAGTACGCAAACCGCCACAATGCCGACCTGTTCGTGTCGGTCCATGTCAATTCGCACCCTTCACGCTCCATCAAAGGGATTGAGATCTATCACTTCGGCGAGGCCAAGGACCAGCGTGCGCTTGAGGTGGCCGCCCGTGAAAACGGCACCCCTCTGAGCAGCACCGGCGTCGGGTGGGAGTATCTGGTTGCCGATCTGCTGACGACGAAGAAAATTGAAGCCTCGCTCGAACTGGCCTGGACCGCGAAAGAATCAATGATCACGCACATGAACGGGCACTATGCCATCAATGATCACGGCGTAAAAACGGCCCCGTTTTATGTACTCCGCTTTACAAGCATGCCGAGCATTCTTGCGGAGATCGCTTATATTTCCAACCCCGACGAAGAAGATTTGCTCCGAAAGCCGGCGTTCGTCAGAGAGGTCGCGCAGTCGCTATTCAAAGGCATCAGCGCATTTCTCGCCAACAACCGGATGTAACCTTCGACAACGTGCCTACCATCAAGCTCATTCTCGAATATGACGGCACTGCCTACGCAGGCTGGCAGCGCCAGCCTGACCAGCCCACGATTCAGGAAACGATCGAAACTGCGATCGAAGGGGTGACGCAAACACACGTCCCTGTGATCGGTGCAGGACGGACCGATGCGGGCGTCCATGCTATCGGCCAGACAGTAAGCTTTCGCATCGACCGGGCCATGACGCCCTATGAATGGACCAGGGCGCTCAATGCGCATCTCCCAGACACCGTCGTCGTCCGATCGGCCGCCATCATGCCCGATGAGTTCCATGCCAGACATTCTGCAAAAGGCAAACTGTATGAATACCGCCTTCTCAATCGAGGAGAACGTCCGGCGGTAGACCGACAATACTGTTGGCATATCCATAAGCCGCTGGACGACGTCTCCATGAATCGGGCCGCAGCGGCACTGACCGGCTCGCACGACTTCTCGTCATTCCAAACACAACCGACGGACAACGACGACCCTATCTGTCACCTTCAGCATCTAACCGTTGTGCGTGAGGGAGATCGATTGCGCATCGAAGCCTATGCCGACCGATTCCTGAAGCAAATGGTCCGCTCGATCGTCGGGACTTTAGTTGAGGTCGGCCAGGGCAAACGGCCCCCGGACAGTCTCACAACCATCCTCAATGCGCACGATCGCTCAGCTGCCGGGAAAACAGCCCCTCCACAGGGGCTGTTTTTGATACGTGTCGATTACGAGTACGCGGGAGGAGGAGTGCCGGTCAAAAATTGCCCGCCTGAACCACATCATCGAGGCTGTTAATGTCGAGCCAATGGCCAACCGTATACAGCACTCGAATCGGATACTGACGCTTCAGCAATTCTTGCAACAGATGAGGAATGCCGGCTTTGCGATTGGCAGGATTGGCCAGGATCGCAGGAAGGATCGTCTGCAACTGGAAGGTTCCGGCAGGAGATACTTTGAGAAAGCCCATCCAGACGCCATGGGTACGTTCCCTTGACACGGTGTTTCCCAACTGTCTCAGATAGATCTTGGCGTTAAAGGCTTTCTTCGAATTCGGTAGGGAACATTCGGCGAAGCCGCCCAGGCGGGCGTAGCTGCTCTGGTTCTGCCAATCGCTGTCTACGAAGATCACAAAGTCCTCTTTCTCCTGGCAGAGAGCCTGAGGGATGTACGTATTGAACAACACATCGCCGTACGAAACGATCAGATCTTTGGCATGGCCCTTCTGCGCGCAGAGGGCCTTGTGAAGCGAATCGAGCTCGCCGGTTTCCGCAAACGCATCGTTGTCCAGATACGTCAGATTGGGCAGCGTCACTGCCTCCTTCTTATAGCCGCGAACGACCGTGATGTCCTTGATTCCCACAGCATTGTAGGCATCGACGATATGGGAAAGGATCGGCACCCCTTGAATTTTCACCATTGTCTTGGGCTGATGCTCGGTCAGCTCCCGGAGCTCTTCGCCACGAGAGGCGGCCAGCACGATCGCGCTGGTGTTTTCGGCGCCTCGGGGAAGATACCGGTCTTCGGCATCTTGCAGTTCCGCGGCATTTTGCAGGCGGAAGACTTCCGACACCGGCGCGACTTTGTCTTCGATCGAGAGCAGATGCTCCTGCTCCTTCAAAGTCCGGGCAGTTTTTTGCATGGCAGCCACGGCACTCCGTAACATGTGATTCGCCCAAATCACCATCGCAAATCCATGCTGCCGAAACACATCGGTCGGCGTGGCGTAATACTTGGTCGGAACGATCACGACAGGGCATCGCTTTCCCCATTCCTGTTTGAACGAAAGAATCTCATCCGGCACCGAGAGCGCGCTATGAATCAGGATGCCGTCTGCGCCTGCCTGACGATAGGCCTCGGCCCTGCGCAAGGCTTCCGCCAATCCCCACCCACAAATAAAGGCTTCCACTCTGGCGATGATACAAAAGTCCGGATCGGTCTGGGCATCCTTACCGGCCTTGATCTTCCCGCAAAACTCTTGCATGTCCGCCATCGGCTGGGCATCCCCCTTGATGAAGCTATTTGTCTTGGGGAAGAGCTTGTCCTCAATGCACACCGCAGCGATCTGGCGTTGTTCCAGCTTGCGGACGAGCCGCTGCATGTTATTGAAGTTACCGTATCCCGTGTCACCATCCAGCAGAATTGGGATCGTCGTCGCATCGGACATGAATTCCAGATTCTCCAGCACCTGAGTCCAACTGGCCTCATTATTGTCACGCACTCCGAATTGGGCTGAGATCGACAGGCCGCTGGCCCAAATGCCCTTGAATCCGGCTTCTTGAACGATCTTCGCGCTGAGCCCGTTATGCGCCTCACAAATGAATTCCAGCTCCTCCGACAAGAGAAGCTTCTTAAATTGGCTCGACCGTGTGACGCCTGGAGTTGAACTCATGGATTCCCTTCCTTGATGTTTCCGAAACGATTCGAGACGGCGCCGTCGTGAGGCGCTGATCCGCCGGAGAGAATACCCTATTTCCCATAGAAAAATCTTCCGCCTTCAGGCGAAGGCGAGAACGGAGCTGACCGTGAGGACGCGTCCGGTTGAGGGGCAGCCAGGCAAAGCGAGCGGAAAGCGTTTACCAAAACAGCGGCAGGTACTTAAGAGGCGGGCGAGCAGAAGTTGAAGAGCGACGAGCGAACCCACTTCATGAGCGACTGCTTATCGAACCAGTCGAAATAGTCCTCGCCTCGCTAACCATGGATTGAACAGGAGGTCGACACCGATGCGCGTCGGATCAGAACGAGAGGGGCGTGTTGCGGAAGGCCAACAGAGGAATCGTTGTGGTCAGGCGTTGCGCTCGTCGACTTTTTTGCGGAGCTCGACCAATTCCTGTTCGAGTGCCAGGAACCGGTCACTGATAGGGTCCGGCAAATCGACTTGGTCCATGGTCGCATCCGGCATGCGTTCACCCTGGGACTTGATCACACGGCCCGGGACACCGATCACCGTCGAGTTGGCTCCGACGCTCTTCAAGACGACGGAATTCGCCCCGATTTTTACGTTATCGCCGATCGTAATCCCGCCTAAGATCTTGGCACCGGCACCCACCACTACATGATTACCGAGCGTCGGGTGCCGCTTGCCTCGCTCCTTCCCTGTCCCTCCCAACGTCACCCCTTGAAAGAGCGTCACGTAATCCCCGATCTCAGCCGTTTCGCCGATCACCACGCCCATGCCATGGTCGATGAAAAACCCTGTTCCGATCCTAGCCGAGGGATGAATTTCAACTCCGGTCAGCCAGCGGGCCAGTTGTGAAATTGCGCGAGGCAGGAACGGGATTCCCATCGCTTTGAGTCGATGCGAAATCCGATAGGCCAGCAGCGCATGGAAGCCTGCATAGGTCAGGATGACTTCCAGCCTGCTGGTCGCAGCAGGGTCTCGGTCAAAGACCGCTTGGAGATCTTGTTTGATGGCTTGAAACATGGCTGACAAGGACTCAGGCTGACAAGCCTGCGGCTAGGTTACGGATCCTGGTGATTCCAAGTGCTGGATGAAGCGGAACAGGCCTTTTCAAAGCCTGGTAGCCTGACCGTTCAGTTCATCAAACTCTAATGGAGTAATGTAATCCAAGTCCTTGGCCACATACAAATGGCTCCTCACCTCGCCTGCAGACCCTCGTGCCATATAAAGGAACCTGCCGAATTCTCTCTTCGAGCCTCTTTCAAATCCCTCTGCAATGTTGGCCATGCTGGAAACTGCCGCACGTCTCAGCTGGTCCCGAAGCGCCGCATCTTTGTGGAATTTCTGACTGCTCGTCAATTGATACACCGACCGCACAAGTTCTCTCGCTGCTTGCCACACCTTGAGATCTTCAAACCCATGGGCTCTTCCCATAATTCAATCGTGTCAGCTTACCCCCCTGCACACCTGTCAGCTTCAAATCGGTTCAATTAAACACACCGCATGAGCGATCATGCCTTCTTCTTTACCGACGGCATCAAGTCCTTCTCCGCTCTTGACCTTCACATTGATCAGATCAGGATCAATCCCCGCGGTTTCCGCCATCTTCTTCTGCATCGCCGCAAGATGCGTCCCAAGCCGCGGCGCCTGCGCCACAATGACCGTATCGATATTCCCCACCCGATATCCCTTGGCCTTCAGCTTCGACATGACATCTTCCAACAATTTCAGGCTTGAGATCCCCTTATACTTGGGGTCGGAGCTCGGATAGTGCCGACCCAGATCGCCTTCCCCCATCGCCCCCAAGAGCGCGTCACAGACTGCGTGGACAAGGACATCGGAATCGGAATGGCCGAGCAGTCCCTTGCTGTGCGGAATTTCCACCCCGCCCAGAATCAGTTTCCGCCCTGGTCCGAGCGGATGTACGTCATAGCCATAACCGATGCGCATCATACCCCCTTGATACTGCTGACAAGCTGACAGGTCTGCAAGCTAGCACGACTCCCCCTTTATGCTTCTTCCCTCATTCACTGACTACTCATTAGCCCGTCACCTTGTTTCCTTGTCAACAAAGCAATTGTGTTACCCTGATCCCCTGTCAGCCTTCTGTTTTATTCCCTTTCAAACGCGCCGCCAAAATCGCTTCGCCGATGATCATGTCTTCCGGCCTTGTTACTTTAATATTTTCTCCACTTCCCTCGACCACCGACACAGGATGTCCGTACCATTCAATCAGGTACGCATCATCGGTTGCCCGAACCCCTTCCGCATATGCCTTCCGATGAGCAGCCAGCAACCAATCTCGACGAAATGCCTGCGGAGTCTGCGCCAGCCACAACGACTGCCTGTCGACCGTGCGCTCGATGATATGATCGGCCCCTACCTGCTTGACCGTATCCTTCATGGGCAGCGCAATGATCGCCGCGCCCTTTGCATGGGCTGTTGTTACAACCTCCTCCACCATGCGCGCTGTGAAAAACGGTCTGACCGCATCATGCACCAGCACCACCTCGACATCGTCACGAGTCGCCTCAAGCGCATGCCGAACTGAATCTTGCCGTTCCTGCCCTCCGGGCACTACTTTTGTCACCTTGGTGAAGCCGTGTTTGGCCACGATCTCGGTGAGGCAATAGTCCATTTCACTCTGGGGAACAGCCAGAATGACCTCACTAATGACAGGAGAGGCTTGGAGTACGCGGAGAGAATGAAGAATGAGGGGCTGCCCGCCGAGCGCAAGGAACTGTTTCGGCACCGAGCCGCCCATGCGAAGCCCTCGCCCTGCGGCGGGCATAAGGGCAACGACTAGCGGGGTCTGACGGGGAACAGCGTCTGTCTGGTCCATCTGGTTTGTCGGTTCATCCGGTTCGCTTCATTCAACTATACACACGAGACAGACCAGATAGACCAAATGAACTTCAGCCGATCATGGACGAAGCGTAAGATAAATCGTTCGCCCCTGTCGTTTCAACAGAAGCAGCACGGATTGATCCTTCGGTAACTTGCCGGCCATTCGCTCGTAAGCCTTGACCGAAGTCACCGCCTGGCGGTTTATTTCCATGATCATATCGCCTTCACGAACGCCGAGCTCTTCGGCGGAGCTGCCGGGTTTCACCCGCACGATAACCACACCACGCTCTCCGGACTTCAACCCGTATCGGCTTGTGAGTTCTTCAGTCAGCTCCCGCACCTCGAGACCGGATAGCACGCCGGTCGGTGTTGCCGACTCACCCGCATCCTCCTCGCCCGATCGCGTCATCGACTTCGGCTGTTCGGCAATGGTCAACTCGATTGTTTTGGGTTGCTTGTCACGGAGGATCTTGACCGCGACTTTCTTTCCGACCGGTGTCTGCGCCACCGCATTGCGGAGATGGGCCGACGAATCCATGGGTTTGCCGTCATATTCAATAATGACATCGGCCCGCTCGAAGCCTGCCTTTTTGGCCGGACTGTCGTCCATGACATCGCTGATAAGCACGCCTTTTGTCTCACTGACCCCGAACTGAGACGCGAGTTCAGGCGTGAGATCCTGAATCGACACACCGAGCCAGCCTCGTACAACTTTTCCGGTCTGCACCAGCTGGCCCATGATCGACCTGGCCATATTGCTCGGTACGGCAAACCCGATTCCCATGTTACCGCCGCTCTGGCTGAAAATGGCCGTATTGATCCCCACCAGTTCGCCTCGCACATTGACCAGGGCACCACCGGAATTGCCCGGATTGATCGCCGCATCCGTCTGGATGAAGTCCTCATACTCCGCAATGCCTGCGGCCCGCCCCAGCGCACTCACGATGCCCAGTGTCACCGTCTGCGTCAGTCCGAAGGGATTGCCGACAGCCAGGACAAACTCGCCGACTTCCAATTGATCCGAATCGGCCCAGGCGACGGTCGGCAATCCTGTCGCATCAATTTGGACGACGGCGACATCCGTTTTCGGATCGGTGCCGATCAGCTTCGCCTTGAACTCCCGCTTATCAGACAGCGTGACGCGAATTTCATCCGCCTTGCCAACCACATGGTTGTTGGTGATGATCAGGCCGTTGGACTCGACAATGACGCCTGACCCCAACCCCCGCTCCTTGCGATCCTTCGGCTGCTGCTCAAACCGCCTGAAAAACTCATCTCCAAAAAACTTTCGGAAAAGCGGATCGTCGAGGCCCCCCCCATGCGGGCCCTCTCCGCGTCCACTGCTCTTGCTGGCATAGATATTAACGACCGCCGGCTTCACCGCCTTGGCGATCTCAACGAATGTCTGTCCGCCACCGCCTGACAAGACCGGTTGCGGGGCTGTTGCGACCGGTCTGGCGATCGGAACGGACGAAGCATCGGGAACGGCATGGCCGGTCGGCAGCCAACCAAGATCTGACGCGACGACGAAACCGATAATCATTCCCGCCGTCAACAACGACGCCGTGACGATCCACTTGCGGCCCCCTTGAGGAGGCCTCTGTTCTTGATCCAACTGGTTCCTCATGCCTGGTCCGTGCTCTTCATATTCGTGCGAACTTACCGGATCTTGCCTGCATAGATGTCCATGATCGTGTGAAGAAACGTAATCGCCTCTGCCTTCGGACGTTGGAACGAATTTCGGCCGATGATGCTACCGAATCCTCCCCCGTCGCGAATGGCTTTCGCCTCTTCGAACACGTTCTTATCCTCGCTTTTCGCGCCGCCTGAGAAAATCACGATCCGCCGCCCGTCGAACGAACTCTGCACCACATGTTGGACACGCTCCGCCAGTGTCTTGATCGGAATCTGCGTCGCTTCATAGACCTTCTTGGCCGCAGCCTGTTCCAGATGGGCAGTCGGCAACTTCACCTTGATGATATGCGCACCAAGTTGAGCCGCAATGTGCGCCGCGTAGGCGACTACATCGATGGCGGTTTCTCCTTCTTTGCTGAGCGCGGAGCCACGCGGATAAGACCAGACCACGACGGCCAACCCGTTCTCCTTTGCTTCCTCAGCAATCGCCCTCAACTGCTCATACATGGCATTGCAATGGACTGAACCGGGATAAACCGTAAATCCTACGGCGCTGCAGCCCAGCCGCAGGGCATCTTTCACGCTGCCGGTAACCGAAGGAAGCGGATCTTTGTCGTCATGCAGCACATCATGATTGTTCAACTTGAGGATCAGCGGAATCTGCCCGGCGAAGTGGCCCGCGCCGGCTTCTAAAAATCCCAATGGCGCCGCATAGGCATTGCAACCGGCGTCAATAGCGAGTTGAAAGTGATAGTGCGGATTGTAGCCGGGCGCGTTCGGCGCAAAGCTTCGTGCCGGCCCATGCTCGAACCCTTGGTCAACCGGCAGAATGACCAGCTTACCGGTCCCCGCCAGCTTGCCGGATCGCAGCATGCGCGCGATATTGGTCTTGGTGCCGGCATTATCACTGCCGTACCAGCTCAGAATCTCTTGAACCCGATCTCCCATACGTATCCTCCCCGGCTACATCTCTGGTCGTTGTCCGAATCAATCACTCCGCTGTTGAACCGTCACAACTTGCTGCAGTAATGAAATAGTAACCGAGACGGGCGTGGCACGCAACCGATCGTTGTTATGCTCTGCCCTGAATGAAGGCTTCCGCCGTTTCTACGTCCTGCCGGCTTCCGATGATCAACGGCACACGCTGATGTAACTTCTTGGCTTCTACCTCCATGATCCTCGATGTCCCTGTCGAAGCTTTCCCCCCTGCCTGCTCAACGACGAACGCAAGTGGATTGGCTTCATACAGCAAGCGCAGCTTCCCGTCGGGCCTGTCGGTTTCGCCTGGATAGAGGTAGATCCCGCCTCCGATCAAGAGACGGTGGACATCGGCCACCAGACAGCCGGAATACCTGGCGCTGTATGGACGGCCGGTCGCTTTGTCGCTAACCTTGAGAAAGTCGAAATATTTTTTCGTTCCGGCCGGCCATTTGTGGTAGTTGCCCTCATTGGCAGCATAGACTTTGCCCTTCTCAGGAATTGTGATCTGTCTATGCGACAACAGGTATTCGCCAAGACCAGGTTCAAGTGTAAAACCATGGACGCCTTGCCCGACCGTGTAGACGAGCATCGTGCTCGATCCGTACAACAAATAGCCGGCGGCCACCTGTTCCGTACCTCTGCGCACTAACTCCTCATCGGTCGGCAGCCGATCGGCCCGGTCATACTTGAGTACGGAAAAAATGGCGCCGAGCGGCATGTTGTTATCCGTATTCGAAGACCCATCGAGCGGGTCGAAGAGCAACATATACTTGCCCTGAGGCCAATTGCCCGGCAGTGAGATCGGTTTTTCCATTTCCTCCGACGCCAAGGCACAGACATATCCGCTGTGTTGAAAGACTTTGACAAAAGCGTCATTGGCAATGACATCCAGTTTCTTGACTGTTTCTCCCTGTACGTTGGAGCCACCCGTCGTTCCCATAATATCGATAAGCCCGGCACGCCGAAGATCTTGCGCGATGAGCTTCCCGACCAGGCCGATTTGGGTCAGAAGGCTGGTAAACTCCTCCGTCGCACCTTGATGCGAGGCTTGGTTCTGGACAATAAACCGGCTTAAGGTAAGAGGAAATTCTCTCATGATAAACAATAGTATAGCGGGTTTGCCCTGCCTGAACAACAATCAATGATCCTGCACTTATTTCGCAAGACCCACCCTGGAAACCCCATCAACCAGATCGGCGACGATCGATCCCAGAATTACTTTCGCTTTCATACGCACAGGAATGCGGCGTTCATCGGTGGTCAGCCACACCCGGATATTCCCTTGGTTCATGAAGAGCCCGTGAAACGGCATAATCACCAGCACTCGCGCAGTCTCCATGTCTCCCCAACGGCTTTCGATAGTCTCAATCCCCTCAACCCGCACTTCGACCGGCCGATTCTTCTTGTCGTGATACACATTCATAGTCAGCGATGCACCGGGCTTCAACGGCAAGACACTCCTCGTATAATAGAGACAGGAGATGATGTCCTGGGTCCCTACAGGGATCGGCAACGATTCGGTAGTGCCTCCTCTGACTGCTGTGACGGTCCCCTCCTGTTGATGAAACACATACTCAATGTCCTCTTTTTTCTTCCCTTCCCGTCGACGGAACGTCATATGCTTCGGCACGAGCGTGGTGAAATCGATTTCGGATTCGACCCGATTGTCGACAGGGAAAAAGGCAGTAAGAACAGGCCTGGACTGCGCAGTTCCGACCAATTTAGCGAGCGTATGACTTTCGGCACGCTCCATACCGGCGATTTCCATCACGGCAGAAGCCGCAGTGATATGAAGCCACGACACTTCGTATGTCAGACGTTCACCGATCCGAAATGGATGCGTGGAATCAGCGGCGTGAACAGGCAGGGATAGGCCCAGTAAGCCTAGAGCGACCACGTGGTGCCAGCGCATGATGCACACACCGGATGGAGAGAGAACAATGGCTAGTGCCCGAGCGTCCGTCTCGCATGAGACAGTTCCTGATCAATCAGCGAGCGGATCGCATTCATGCGCTCGGAGGATACCGCTTCGAATCGCAAGACCAGCGCGGGCTGCGTGTTGGAGGCCCTGATAAGCCCCCACCCTCCGTCGAATACGGCCCGGACACCGTCGATCGTGATGAGGTCGCGGAGCACCAGATCGGCAGGCCCCAGACTTTGCTTCGTCTTTAGATAGTCCGCAAATCTTGCCTGAATCGATCGAACCACATCAAATTTGACGGTATCCGGCAAGTCGACACGAATCTCCGGAGTCACCACGGTCTTCGGCAAGTCGGAAACCAGGGCCGAGAGCGGCTGCGTCCCTTTCGCCAAAATCTCGATCAATCTGCAGGACGCATAGACGGCATCGTCATATCCAAAGTACCGATCGGCAAAGAACATATGGCCGGACATTTCACCGGCGAGGACGGCGGACTCCTCCTTCATCTTCGCCTTGATCAACGAATGGCCAGTCTTCCACATAATCGGACGCCCGCCCTTCGCGGCAATATCGTCATAGAGGCTCTGCGAGGCTTTTACTTCTGAAATGATCGCACCGCCGGGCTTCACCGCCAGAATATCCCGCGCATACACGACCAGCAGCCGGTCACCCCAGAGCACATCGCCCCGTTCGTCCACCGCGCCGATTCGATCCGCGTCCCCGTCGTACCCGATGCCCACATCCGCCTTCTGATCCTTCACTGTTTGCATGAGGTCGGAAAGATTGTCGAGAACCGTTGGGTCCGGATGGTGGTTCGGAAACCGTCCGTCCAGATCGCAATACAGCCCTGTGACCTTGCAGCCCAGCAGCTCCAGCGCTTGCTTCGCCACCAGCGATGCCGCTCCGTTTCCGCAATCGATCACGACATGCAGTCGATGGGCATTCACTCCCGCAAAACTCTTCTTGATGTAGGCCAGGTAGTCCGGAATGATCGCATACTCAGACAGACGCCCGGCCCCCGACAAAAATACGCCCTTCTCCATCACCCGACGAAGTTCCTGAATTGCCTCGCCGTGAATCGCTTCTTTGCCGACACAGATCTTAAACCCGTTGTACTCAGCAGCATTATGGCTGCCGGTGATCATGATCCCGCCGCCGACCGGCAGGGTGAACAGCGAAAAATACACCAGCGGCGAAGAACAGACCCCGATATCGATCACATCAAGTCCGCCGTCGAGGAGCCCTTTCAGAAGGGACTGATGCAGGCTCGGAGAACTGAGCCTGCCGTCACGGCCAAGACTGATCGTCTTGACGCCGCGCCCTGAGGCATACGTTGCATAGGCCCGCCCCACACGTTCAGCCAGCTCCACCGTCAGCTCACTGCCGACGATTCCGCGCAAGTCGTATTCACGGAATAAACCCATGAGGTCTCCTCAAAATTGGTGACATGCTGACAGGAAAGAATGCTGACAAGTGGATACCTTGTGACCAGCAGACCTGTCAGCTTGTTCGCTTGTCAGCCGTCAGTGCTTCGTCACCCGGCCGTACTCGTCTTTGAACCTGACGATATCATCCTCGCCAAGATACGGCCCATTCTGCACCTCAATAATGTGCAGCGTACCAAGGCCTGGATTCTCCAGACGATGCATCGTTTCGACCGGGATAGCCGTACTCTGGCCGATCTGCAAATCAAAAACCTCTTCGCCTCTGGTCACGCGCGCGGTGCCGGCAATGACCACCCAATGCTCACTGCGTTTGTGATGCAATTGGAGCGAGAGTCGCCCGCTCGGATTGACAGTCACTCGTTTCACCTTGAAACCAGGACCTTCTTCCAGCACGGTATACGATCCCCAGGGCCGATGAACGGTGAGATGTTCCAGATGCTCGGGCGCTTGCTGCTGCTTGAGGATGTCGACGATTTTCTTCACATCCTGCGCGCGCGATTTGGGACAGACCAGAGTAGCATCCGGAGTGTCCACCACCACCATGTCGCGCAAACCGATCGTGGCCACCACCCGCCGGTCGGCATAGACGATCGAGTCGGCACTCCCGATATCGACCACTCGCCCCGTCATCACATTGCCGGCCTTGCTCTTCGCCGCCACTTCGTCCAAGCTCCCCCAACTCCCTACATCAGACCATTTGAACGAGACCGGCACCACAGCCGACTTTGAGGATTGCTCCATCACGCCATTGTCAATCGAGACTGACGGCACAGCACGATACGCGTCATCGATGGCCTGTCTGGATGCGCCGGCGGACTTGAGTGTCGCAATCCGATCCATCGTCTTGGCCACCGCAGGCTGGTACCGACGAATCTCTTCCAGAATCGTCGCAGCGCGCCAGACGAACATGCCGCTATTCCAAAAGTAGTTCCCTGCCTTGAGGTACCGGGCCGCCTTGGCCGCATTGGGCTTTTCCACAAATTTCTGAACCCGGTAGCCGCGCAACCTGCCTTGTTTGCCCAATATCACTTTGTTGTTCGGCTTGATATAGCCATACCCGGTTTCCGGCCTGACCGGCTCGATTCCGAACGTCACCAGATATCCATCGGCTGCCAATTCCGACGCAAGC
>MSXM01000060.1:48059-51230 GCA_002083565.1 Nitrospira sp. ST-bin4
ACCAGCATGAGGGCGTCCGGATCACGCGCAAGGATTTCGATCGCCGCCAGCGCAATGGCGGGTGCCGTGTTGCGGCCTTCCGGCTCCAAAACAAAATTGTCCTTGAGATCATCCTTCCAATCGGCCAGTTGTCCTTTGATCAACTCTGCTTGCGCCGCATTGGTCGAAATCAAGACATGGGCCGGCTTCGCGCAGCCTGAAACCCGCTGCATAGTCTGCTGGATCAACGTCTGTTCTCCGCCGATACGCAGGAGTTGCTTCGGAAACAGATGCCGGCTCAACGGCCAAAACCTCGTCCCGCTCCCTCCCGCCATAATCACCGGATAGAGCGGAAACTGCAGATCACGGTTTGCTGTTCGAGGTCTACGAAAAGACATACCTGGAGTCTCCTGCCATACTCTACGGACGTTTCCCAGAACCTGGGGCTTGCGACTTGCGACTTGCGGCTTGCGACTTCGACCCCTGCGCCTCCAGAATCATCTCCGCCAACTCTCGCACCGCTCCCTCTCCGCCCTTTTTGTGGCACACATAATCCACCGCATCGCACACCACCGGCATGCCATCGGCAGGAGCCGCGGAAAAACCTACCGCGCGTAGCGATTCAAGATCGTTCACGTCATCGCCGATATAAGCCACTTGCTGTAACGTCAGGCCATGCCGTGCCGCCATCTCGCGGATCAACGACAATTTGTCCATAATCCCTTGATGCACTTCTGGAATCGCCAGTTTTTCACCGCGCCGCGCCACCAACCTGGTACGCTCCTGCGTCACGATCGCCGTGACGAGCCCGGCTCTTTGCAACAGTTTGATACCCATTCCGTCGCGGGTATTGAACTTCTTCCACTCATCCCCCGATTCCGAATAATACATACCGGCATCGGTCAGTACGCCATCCACGTCTGTGGCGAACAATCGGATGTTTCGCAGCAGCTCCCGCACAGGGGGCCGTTTGGCCACAGTTCGTTGAGTTTTTGCCTTCATCGATGCGGTCCTCGAAAAGTCGATGGCCTCTGTCGGTCGGGGGCCATCATACCCGCCCTACAGGACTTTGCGAAAGACAATTTAGCCAAGAGAGCTCTCGACAACTATTGACGGTAGCCCCGGCTACACCATTCATGTGAAGTGTTCCGCTTCAGCCAGAGATGTGCCTTGCCGGTCTTTGGCGGATAGAACCGGCGTGCCATTGAGAGGCCACCTGATGCCGATGGCCGGATCGTTCCAGGCTATACACCGTTCGTGTTCGGGCACATAGTAGTCGGTGGTCTTATAGAGACACTCCGCTGTGTCCGACAGGACGACGAAGCCATGCGCAAACCCCTCTGGAACCCAGAGTTGGCGCTTGTTTTCTGCCGAGAGTATCTGGCCAACCCACTGCCCGAACGTCGGCGATGATCGCCGGATGTCAACCGCGACATCAAACACTTCGCCTCGTACGACACGGATCAGTTTTCCCTGAGGATGTCGGATTTGGTAGTGCAGGCCGCGAAGCACATGTTTGTTCGAGCATGAGTGATTGTCTTGCACAAAGGTCACGGATCTGCCGATGGCTTCTTCAAATCTTGCGTGATTGAAGCTCTCAAAGAAGAACCCCCGGTCGTCTCCGAATACCTTGGGTTCAAGCACCATCACGCCGGAGATGGCGAGGGGAGTAGTTTTCATGTCATTTCACAATGCAAGGTGCGAGGCGCAAGGTTCAAGATGCAAGGGACAAGGTCAAATCGTTTCATTTCACTCGTGAGCGGACGGTACGGATGAGACTGTGTAACATGCGCGAGATTTCCTCCGCTTCCTGAATCCAGCGGCGGCCTGTTTCGTGGTCGATGTAGTTCACTTCCATACCGATATGTATCTGCGTCCGAAGCTCTCCAGCTGAGCCTTTAGCGTAATTGAGGAAATTGGCTATTTCCTTCTTGGAATCACGTTCATAGCCTTCGGCAATATTGGAGGGAATGGAGAGGCCAGCTCGGGTAATTTGGTCACGAAAACCAAAATCGCGCAGGCCGGCAAGGGCTTTGTAGAGCTCGGCACTAAGCCGCGCAGACCGCTTCCATACATCCAATTCTTCAAACCGTGCCATCCGCTGCAGTTTCAAGGTTCAAGATTCAAGGCTCAAGGGCCAAGCTTGCTGCTTGCTCCTTGAACCTTGCCTCCTCGTTTCTTGTCCCTTGAACCTTGCTCCTTGTCCCTTGCCCCTTATCAAAAGATTTTTTCGTCAAGTATGCGGAGCAGGTACTGCCCATATCCGTTTTTCATCAGAGGCTGCGCAAGTTTTGTAAGCTGGGCCGCATCGATCCACCGCTGCCGGTAGGCAATCTCCTCCGGGCAGGCCACTTTCAGCCCCTGCCGATTTTCGAGTGTGGCGATGAACTGACTGGCATCAAGCAGCGATTCGTGCGTTCCGGTGTCCAGCCAGGCATACCCGCGTCCCATGATTTCAACCTTGAGCGCCCCTCGCTGCAGATACAGGCGGTTTAAGTCAGTGATTTCGAGTTCGCCTCGAGCAGAAGGCTTCAGACTTTTCGCCAGTTCGGAAACATGGTTGTCATAGAAGTACAGACCGGTCACAGCGTAGTTGGACTTCGGCTGCTTGGGTTTTTCTTCCAGCGACAGTACATTGCCGTTCGCGTCGAACTCGACGACGCCATATCGATTTGGGTCCTGAACGTGATAAGCGAAGATACTGGCTCCCCCAACGCGGCCCATCGCGCTGTTCAGCAGGCCCTGAAACTCGTGCCCGTAGAAAATATTGTCGCCAAGCACCAGGGCTGATGAGTGGTTGCCAAGAAAAGATTCGCCGATGATGAACGCTTGCGCCAGACCATCGGGTGATGCTTGCACGGCATAGCGCAGATCCAATCCCCATTGTTCACCCGTGCCAAGCAATTGCTCGAAACGGGGCGTATCTTGCGGCGTGGAAATGATTAAGATCTCACGTATGCCCGCCAGCATGAGCGTGCTGAGAGGGTAATAGATCATCGGCTTATCGAACACCGGCAGCAGCTGCTTGCTGATTGCCAGCGTGGCCGGGTGCAGACGGCTGCCGGATCCCCCGGCGAGGATGATGCCTTTTCTTTGGCTAGTAGCGAGTGGCGAGTGGTCAGTAGTACGTTGCGTCATGTGGTGTACCTCTTACTACTTGCGACCTGCGACTTGCCACTTGCTACTTACCAC
>MSXM01000060.1:51252-51431 GCA_002083565.1 Nitrospira sp. ST-bin4
CTGCTGCAACACATGCCTCACTCCGATTGTCCAATCCGGCAATTCCAGATTGAAAGCCCTGCGGAACTTGCCGGTCTCCAACCGTGAATTGGCGGGACGTTTGGCGGGGGTGGGATATTCGGAGGTCGGAACGGGCTGAATGGCCTCCGGTCGGAGCTTGAGGCTCATACCGGCCGCAA
>MSXM01000060.1:51501-53643 GCA_002083565.1 Nitrospira sp. ST-bin4
GGAAATCTGTCTCCCCCTTCACGCTGCTTCTGGCGAACCACCTGAGCTGTGACGTCCGCCAGCAGAGCCGCAGATGTCGGCGCGCCATACTGATCGGCCACGACCGTCAGGTGGTC
Organism: Nitrospira sp. ST-bin4; assembly: GCA_002083565.1. Taxonomy (GTDB): domain Bacteria; phylum Nitrospirota; class Nitrospiria; order Nitrospirales; family Nitrospiraceae; genus Nitrospira_D. Next base: position 51,618 of record MSXM01000060.1, read on the forward strand.
ACGTTCTTCCGCCAATCGCAAGATGGTTTTGGCAAAGTTTCTCCCATGGGCTCCCACGACCCAGCTTGTCCGGAAGATGAGATGCCGCGCCCCGCTTTGCTGGAGCGAAATCTCGCCATCCCGTTTGGTCCGTCCATAGACGGATTGCGGATTGGTCGCATCATCCTCTGTATACGGGCCGGTTTTTATCCCATCGAACACATAGTCGGTGGAGTAATGCACAACCCAAGCACCTAGTTTTACCGCTTCTTCTCCGAACACTCCCGGAGCAACTGCATTGACGGCATGCGCCAATTCGGTCTCTGCTTCAGCCTTGTCCACGGCAGTATAGGCTGCGGGATTGACGATAATGTCGGGATTGAATGACCGCACAAGGCGCCGAATAGCCTGCGCATCGGCCATATCGCACTCCGGTTGATCCACCGCAAGCAGCTCCCCGAGCGGGGCCAGCACGCGCTGCAACTCAAACCCGACCTGACCATTCTTGCCCGTTAAGAGTATCTTCATCATGCTCATGCGAGGTCTTGCATTTGGCGAACGGCTGTCGGCGAGTGGCAAGTAGCGGGTAGCGAAGGGGTGGTTCCTGTCATTTCTTTGCCACATCCATTTTTAGCTTTTTACTGAATCCACTTAGCAGTTTTCCGACACGATCAAGCAGGCCATGCAGAGGGTGATCCTCAGCGATGTAGCTCAGCATCACGGCAATTTGAACTTGTGTATCGAGTTCGCTCAATGAACCACGGGCGATACTCAAGAAATGAGAATACTCCTTGTCGCCTTCTCGTGCCGCACCCTCAGCAATGTTGGAGGGGATGGATACGGCTGCGCGCCTCATCTGGCTCACCAATCCGAACATTTCCTCCTTTGGGAAGCCGGTGGTCACAGCGTAAATCTCCTTGACCAGCAGCATTGCCTGTTGCCAAAGCTCCAGCCGTTGATGAGGCTTGCCACTCGCCGTTTGCCACTTGCTACTTGCCATAGTGCCTCTCGCACCACTCACGATAGGCTCCGCTCATCACATTGGTCACCCAGCCCTGGTTGCCAAGATACCATGTGACCGTCTTACGAAGACCACTCTCGAAAGTCTCTACGGGTTTCCACCCGAGTTCACGCTCGATCTTGCCGGCATCAATGGCATAACGCCGATCATGGCCCGGACGATCCGTGACGAAGGTGATCAGGGAACGGTACGTGGCAAGTGGCAAGTGGCGAGTGGTCGGTGGGGCTAGCTCATCCAGGACATCGCAGAGCGTTTGGACAACTTCGAGGTTCGTCCTTTCGCTCCCGCCGCCGACATTATAGGTTTCACCCACGAGCCCCGCCTGAAGCACCCGGCGGATGGCACTGCAATGGTCTTTGACATACAGCCAGTCACGAACCTGCCGGCCGTCGCCATAGAGTGGCAGCGGCTTGCCGGCGAGTGCATTCAGGATACACAGGGGAATAAGTTTTTCAGGGAAGTGGTACGGGCCATAATTATTCGAACAATTGGTCGTCAGGACCGGCAATCCATAGGTATGGTGATAGGCGCGCACGAGATGATCGCTGGCGGCCTTACTGGCCGAATAGGGGCTATTGGGTTCGTAGCGATTCTTTTCGCTGAAGGCCGGCGCCTCTGGCGCCAGCGAGCCATACACTTCGTCTGTGGAGACGTGCAAAAATCGAAAACCCCGTTGAGCCTCGGCGTCCAGTCCGTTCCAGTAGGCACGCACGGATTCGAGCAGATGAAAGGTGCCGACGATGTTGGTCTGAATGAATTCGCCGGGGCCGTGGATGGACCGGTCAACGTGGCTTTCCGCAGCAAAGTTAATGAGCGCGCGTGGACGATGCTCCGCCAGTAATCGGCCGACAAGCCCGGCATCGCCGATATCCCCTCGTACAAAGATATGCCGCACATCGCCTTCCAGACTGCTGAGATTCTCCGGATTGCCTGCGTAGGTGAGTTTGTCGAGATTAACGACTGATTCAGCCTCTTGTGCCAGCCAATCGAGCACAAAGTTCGAACCGATAAACCCGGCGCCGCCGG
>MSXM01000061.1:0-19089 GCA_002083565.1 Nitrospira sp. ST-bin4
CATAGACCTCGGTCAGCACGTCGCCGAAGATGTAGGAGATCGGGAAGAAGAGGTTCCCGGCGCCGAAGGTCAGGCCGAAGAGGATGCACGTCTTGCCCGGCCCGATCAGGTTCGAGCAGAGCAGGACCGTCACGAAGGCCGCCATGACGAGGTCGTAGTAACGGTAGTGGCGGGGGTTCGAGACTGGTGTCTCCTCGGGCGGTTCGGCGATGGCGGTCATCTGCGGGCCAGATTCCTTTCGGTCTGTGGTGCGATGTACCCCGTGCCGGCGTCGCCCGTGACAAATGGATCAGCTACTCAGGAAGGAAGAGGAAATGGAACAGGCCGGTTGGCCCGGCCACGAACGTACCAAAGACCTCGTGACGGATCAATCCCCGGGCTCTGCCGGAAATTCTGGCTCCCTCACGCAGTAAAGCATCGGCAAACTCGTGGAGGTGGAACGTGACAGGTGAGCGTGGCATGGCAGAGAGGTGCCCGTTATGACTGTGGCACCACGATGAATCCCTCTGCAACGTCGCCGTACGTCTTGAATGTGCCCATGACAAGGTGATGGGCCGCAAGGGCGCAGAGCGCAGCATCAATCCAATCAATGTTCATAAGCGCGTCCGTTGACACCCCTGCCTCGCGAAGCAACCGGGAACGGTCTGCGCGCTTCTGCTTGGCAGAGAGAATCTTTCCAGCTAGCGCACAAGCCACGGCATGAGGAAACGTCTCAAAACAAATCTGACCAGATACAGATCGTTGTCCATTATAGAGTTGGTAGTCAGGGGCAAAGCAGTGGTAGAGATTCGCCCCCTGGACCATCCATTGATAGAAGGGATGTGCCTTCCCCTTCACCTGAGATGGCGTCGCAAAGGTATGGAGGCCTTCGGCGGCAAGCGCTCGCTCACAGGGCCTGGCCCGGCCGGTGAGGCTCCATCGGCAGGGAGCATCAATGCCAACCACAGCAGCCTTGAGTCTCCGGCACCACGCGGCGACCTCCTTCGCACTGAGCTCGGAAAGCAGCGCTCGGTATTGCCCGTCCTGGATTGCGACGGCATGAAAACCCTTCTTGGGCCCGCCGACATCCACACCGACGACGATGGAACCGGGCTCATGGTGCTTCATGCCGATTCAAGAGGAGGACTAGGCTCCAGGTACATGTTCTGCTTTGTGACCCATCTCAATGTTATGGCTTTTCAGCAACGACTTTGCCATTGCGCCAGACATAAATAGGCGTATGAAACACTCGTGCCGTTTTCCGAGCTTCCTTCGCCGCGCGCCGCAGTGCGCGACCGACGCTTTGTGTAAACAGTTTTGTCTCCGTCAGGCCGTTCGCTTTCATGGACCTTCCTCCAGGAGTCGTGGTATAGCCTCAGAATTGTCATACACGGCCCAGGTACTGGCCAAGGGACGATAGACCCCGCAAAAATTCTTCCAACTTCGCCCAAATCTCCGCAGAACATCAGCCCGCGGAACATCATGGCCCCCCTGTCGAACACGTGCCGCGATGCGCTGAAGCGCAAGCTGAACGGATGGCAGCGATAAGAACACGATATCGATCCGATAGCCATCGGCCTTCCATCGATTAAGCAACCGCAGGTAGGTCCGACCACTCAAGGTGCTCTCGAAGGCAAAATCCTCCCGTCCCTTTACCAAGCGAGTGAGTTCAGTCAACACGAACCGCGCTGCCCGCCGCGCAGCTAGCTCCGGACGCAGTGGCGACAACCCGCCGGCAATTAAATCGGCATTCACAAAATGCACGACCCCTACTTCACGGAGCAAGAATTCTCTCGCAAACGTCGTTTTTCCTGCCCCATTGGGCCCGGCAATCACAATGCAGCGAGGAGACACGATTTTCATCGTGGCACCACCGCCACACACAGACTCCTTCTGCAAGTTGGGTCGAACACCGTGGCCGTCACTGCCAATCCCATATCCCGCATGGCACACCCGCTCACCTGCCGGCATTGTAGCGGATATACAAAGGGAAGAACAGAACTGGCCCTGACCTGACGACAGCGACCAGTGGGCGCAGTGCCCCTAGGTCTCGCCATGTTGGGACCGCCGTGCGTAGACACGGCGCCCGGTCCTGCTGCATCGGAACCACGTAGGTCGTCATGACCCTCTGGTACCGTCAGAGAATGGGATGCACGATTCACAATTAGTTTCCTCTTCTCCCCAATCGAGTCCTGCACCGTACCTCTTGTGACGGCCTCCAAAGAGGCCTACAATTCTTCCTGACTACTCGCCACTACTCCCACACTACTCACCGGGGAGGTTCGCCATGCAGACCTACGTCAGTCTCGTGAAGTTCACGCAGCACGGGCTCCAAACCATGAAGGACCGGGGCGTCGAGCGGGCCGAAATGGTCAAGCAGAATGCCAAGGCGCTCGGCGGGAAACTCGTCCAAGCCTACTACTGCCTCGGCGAGTACGACGTCGTCGCCATCTGGGAATTTCCGGACAACAAGACGGCCATGAAGGCGGCGGTCATGAACGCGTCGCTGGGGCACATTCAGATCTCCACGATGCCGGCCGTGAACCGCGAGGAATGGAAGAGCTTGCTGCAACAGGCACTGGGAAAGAAAAAGTAGCCCCGATGACGACGACCGGGCACTCGATCCATCGCCGGCTCACCGCCGCAGGCCTCGCCGCCCTTCCGGGGCTCGGCTTGCTGTGGGCCGGACCTGCGCCCGCCCGGCAATGACAGCGGTAGGGCCCGTCCTGGAGTGCAACGGCATGAAAGCCCTTCCTGGGCCCGCCGACATCCACACCGACAACGATGGAACCGGGCTCGTGCTGATTCATACCGATTCAAGCGCAGGACAAGATGCCCGGGACTGGTGCTTGTTCTCCCTCGTCAAGCATGCCGCCCTGTTGCACTGCAAGTGTGAATGCACAGATTGCGCGACGAGGAAAGACTCCCGACCCCTTTAATTTCTCCGTGGATAGTTCTTCCTGGTCCCACATGAACAGGCATTTCGGCACGAGCGTTCTGCACTTCGGCGCCATGACAGAACCGATATGGCAATCCATCTTCCGGTACATGATTTGGCGCATGAAGCCCGCCTCGCCGAATGATCGTATCGAGATTATCGACGTGGGTGAATCGAAGGATTGTGGTGGGGTTTGGAGGCATTGCAGTTTAACCGAAGGCACCAGTGGACGGATGAATGTAGCTCATCCCGTCGTCGGAGAGGACATTGCCATAATTCCAACGCTTTTGAAAGATTGAGGAAGCGGTGACAGTCCGCTACGTCCTCATGCGAATGGGTCGCGGGGAACGCGATGGGGAAAAGACTCCCGGTACTTGTTCTTTATCTCCGGCACCACGTAGCGACCTCCTCCGCAATGGGCGTGGAGAGTCTCTCGCGGTAGTGCCCGTCCTGGAGGGCGACGGCATGAAAACCTTCCTGGGCCCGCCGACATCCACACCGACGACGATGGAGCCGGGCTTGTGTTGTTTCATACCGATTCAAACGCAAGAACAGACTCCCGATACATTTCGTTCTTCCAGGCGTCTCGCGAGAACTACACCTCATCCGCCGTCACGGCCAGGGCAAACGGTACGCCCAGCGTCTCAAAGTGCTTTTGGCCACAGCGGACTTTGTCGGCTTCAGTCGTACGAAGTTTCAGGAAATCCTTGGTGCTCTTGGTTTCTTTGACCAGATAGATGGTCTCATCCTCGTGCTTCACAATCGCCCAGTCCGGGTTATAGGTGCCAACTGGGGTCTCTACCTTAAACCAGTCAGGCAGCTTCACGAAGAGCTTGATGTCCTCACGCTGGTCGAGTTTCCAAGCGAACTCGCGCTCCACTTCCGATTCATAGACAACGTATTCGTAGACGGATTTGTTGACCTGAATAGCCGTGAGATAATTGATCACCTCTTCGTTCTTAAACAGCATCATCTCCCACTCGGTGTCGGCACCGGTGCCAGGCAGCCGCTCATACTTGATGCCGTCCACGAGTAGTCGATGAAGTTCATGCTTGAGAATTCCTGCCACGGCGTTCATGAACCGCTGAGGATTGTTGAAGATCTCTCCGAGTCGGCCGGAGGCTTTGAGGATGCGGACAAGCGTCGAGCGGGTCAGCTCGGTCTCGTTCTGCAGGTAGGCAAGTATATCGGGTAATGCGCGCGCACCGTAGACAGGCTGCTCCTCGGCGACGCTCATAGCAGTCGTCACCACCCCGCCCTTGACCACCTGGACTTGCCCTGCGGCAACGTGGATCGTTGGCGTGTCAATCTTCTCCATGCGCTTGATCGCATCCACCGCTCGTTCAACCAGCTTATCGGTCTCAAACTCTACCCGATATGTGGTCTTGGGCTTGATACGATTCCAGAGCGACTCAAACTCCGGGCTGAGTACGACCTCCTTTTTGAGCCGGTTCGGTCCGTCATCCCGTTCTCGTCGAATATGCCGCTCAATCTGATACCCAGATAATAGATCAATCACGGCCGTCGCCAGGTCGAGGTGCGCCTCCGGCAGCTCCAGCCTGAAGTCCTTTCGTTTAGGATCAAAGGCTGGTTGGATGCGCCCCTCAGCATCCAGCATCTTCTGAGCAACGAGAGAAGTACGGATCACTTCCGCAGTATCCGGCCCGATTGGCTGCTCTACCCCATCAACGATGCGCGTCAGCTTGACCAGTGCCGTGAACGGGATCTTCCCGAACATGACCCCGCAGTCTTCTTCATACTCGGCTTGCAGCTTCTTGGCGAAGTCCTCATAGCTTTCATTGGCCATGACGTAGAGCTTATTGACCGAATCGTCAAACACCCGCAGGCCATTCTGATCGACGGGCAGGCGCAGCCCACGCCCGATCTCCTGGCGCTTCTTGACCGCGCTGTGTGTTTCGTTGAGCGTACAGATCTGGAAGACGTTGGGGTTGTCCCATCCCTCGCGCAGGGCGGAGTGGCTGAAGATAAACCGCAGTGGTTCCTCTAGCGACAGCAACCGCTCCTTCTCCTTCATGATGAGATTGTAGACGTCGTCGTCGGCCTGCGTATCGCCACGTGTGTCTTTGAGGACGCCCTTCTTGTCTTGGGCAAAGTAGCCATTGTGCAGCTTGTCCATCGGCTCTTTGAGCCAAACCAGTTCATGGTACCGTTCATCCTTCGCGAGTCCCGACAGCTCCGCCTCAAACGCCTCCGCGAACTTGCCCTTTACCGGCTGGCCGGACCCATCATAGTCACGGTAATTAGCCACGCGGTCGATGAAGAACAGCGACAGCACCTTAATGCCGCGCGTACGTAGCTGTAACTCTTTCTCCAGATGCCGTTTGATCGTGTGTTTGATCTGGGCTCGCCACACGTCGTCGCGCATGGCGCCGATTTCCTCACCTTGGCGGAGAGTCCGGCCATTGCTGAAGCGGATGTATTCGTTGCCGGGCTCGGCGTTGATCTCAGCGACCTCGAAACCGCTTATATAATTGGCCCGTTCATTTGAGAGCGCGAACAAGTCTGCACCTTGCTTGACGGTGACCGATTTTGGCTTTGGTCCATCTGTGCCTTGGACATGGATACGGAGCTTGGCCTTGATGCCGTTCTTGTAGTCAATCTTTTCGACCCGCACGAAGGCGTCATTGGCGGTCCCTTCTGCGTGGGCACTCGCCACCACGATCTGCTTAACCAGCTTCAGCTCAAAGGCTCGTACGGGATCGAGCCGGTAGACAAGGTTGTAGGGATTGCGGTGAGTGGCAGAATACCGCAAGGTGCAGAGTGGATTGAGCGCTTTGATCGCCTCCTGCGCCTTCTCGGTAGAGTCCACACTCTGCGGCTCGTCGATGATCACGATGGGTCGCGCCGCCTGCACGAATTCAATCGGCTGCCGTCCGGAAAGCTTATCGCTCTCCTTGTAGATGACGTTGCTCTTCTGTTCTGTCTCAGTGCCCGTGAAATTCTTGCGAAAGGCGTCGATGTTGATGATCAGGATTTGCAGCTGAGTGCTCGTCGCAAACTGTCGGAGCCGATTGATCTTCTTGGCATCATAGACAAAGTGTTCGAAGGGAAGGTTGCTATACAACGCGCGGAAATGCTCAGCCGTAATGTCGATGTTCTTGAGCACGCCCTCTCGAATCGCCACACTCGGCACCACGATGATGAACTTCTGGAACCCGTAGCGCCGCGATAACTCGAAGATGGTGCGCAGGTAGACGTAGGTTTTCCCTGTACCGGTCTCCATCTCCACCGAGAAATGTGGACATGACCGAGACTGGTTAGCCGGACCGTCAAACAGCTCCCATGCCTCCAATGGGGCTGAGGGATCGGCCGCCTCGATGTCGTTGCGGGTTTGGAGAGCGCGAGTGTTCGCCTGTAGCTTGTCCTCCGCCACTAACAACTGATTGCCTGCGCCCAATTCGGTCTGCTGCTGCCCCGCGAATAGACCCGTGCCGCTACCCATATTGATCACGGCATATTCCGGCGCACCTTGCGGTTGACCGTCAAAGAGGTCGGTGACGGCGGCAATCGCGTCGAGCTGGAATGGCTGATTGGCATCGAACTGGAGTTTCACGCGACAGTCTTTGTGGTTAGATCACATGAATCAACATAACGAATTCCTTAAGCGAGTACTGGCAGATCTTTCCTTCTCTTTGAATCCTGTGGCATTTCATTCCAAACTCTTTTCTCGAGCACTCGACCGGCTTGTTTCTTATTCTTGCCTCCCCACTGCTTGAAAAAGAATGGAACCCCAGCCTGGTGGCATTGATCACGCAGGTCAATGACCCACTCGGGATGCATTGGTCTCGATTTAGGACCGGACTCTCCACCTACAATCACCCAATCGATACCGGTCAGATCGAGGCGAGAGAGCGGGCCAAGGAGTGGTTCAAGAGAGAGAAACTTAATATGTGCATTCGTCCGACGAAGTTGGTTGATTCGCTCCCGATAGTCGTCGTTCTCGACACTGACACCCATCCAGAGATTCGGCGTCCAGTTGAGCAGGGGGCTCAGCGCACTGAGACGCTCAGCGCGCTTGGTTAAAATCTGAAACCGGTGCCAGTCCGCCCGGTTCATTACGCTAAACACTTCCTGGATGTAGTCAATCGGCACATCCTCATGAAACAGGTCACTCATGGAATTCACGAAGATTGTTTGAGGCTTTTTCCATTTCAATGGAAGCTCAAGCATGTGAGGCTGGAGCGTCAGTTGGAACGCGTTGGCATAATTTGCTTGCCCCATGGCCTGAAGACGCTCGGCCATACGTTCGGCATAACAATATTTGCAGCCAGGACTGATCTTCGCGCACCCTGTGACTGGATTCCATGTGGACTCGGTCCATTCTATGCCTGATCCCTGTGCCATCAGCGCACCTCCTTGAGTAAATGCTGTGCGATGCGCAACGCGATGTCTTTTCCACGTTCATTCCCAACCGCAAAGCACAAAAGGTAGAGCGGATTATTTGCTGAGTTACGCAACACCCCCGGCTCTTCCGCCACACCGATAAAGACCGATTTGAGTCGGTTATTGAAATACCGTCCGATTGTTTCCATCTTCGCTTTAATTAGTGTTTCCTTGTTTTCACCAAAAAGCGTGGGGGTAATCTCAACTTTGTAAAACTCATCGTACCAATCTTCATTCCCCAGCAGCAGGTTAAGGCGATTCCTCCAGGAGTTTGGAATGTCTCCGGATTTGGTGAGTATACGATTCACCCCGATGCCAAGCGGGAAAAGCAGCCAGAGATCAATGGCCTTCGTCTTCGCGATGGCTTCGATCGTTTTCCACTCAACCTGCATGCCATAGGGATCAAGAAACAGCACTGCGCGCTTGGAACGCCAATCTGTTGCACATAGTTCCTGGATCTTAGCGTTAGCATCCCCCTGGCGAATATCGATCTTGTTGGCAAGTCCTGGGAACTGAGTCTTCAGGCTTTCAAGATGGGCACAGCGTTCAGGGCTACGTTCGATGAAGATGTATTGATCGAATTTCGGCTCAATCTTGAGTGCCAGACGGGCAGAGCCATCCAAAAACGACTGCGGCTCAGGTTCAGCCATGTCAGGGAAGAGCGGGTTCTGTGGCGAGTCCTCCTCGTTCTCACGCCGATTTTCCCGGTAGCCTGTTCCGGCAAACGCATCGATGTAGAGCTTCTGAAAAGGCGTCTTCTTTAACGCAGTCGTGTAGCCCTGCAGGTATCCGGCCAGCACCTCTAGCTTCCGGGTGGTCCATGCCCCGCCAAACTGGTGTTCTCTGTCTTTCCGATCATCCGGCATGGCCTAATTAGCCCTCATACCGTCTTGAAGCTGGTCACGCCTTTGGTCTTGAAGATCTGGACGGCGTTGGCCTTCAGTTGATCGTTGCCGGCGAAACCTTCATCCAGACACACCACCCGCTCAGGTTTCTTGTCGGCCATGGCGCGGATCAACTCCAACGTCAGCTCCCGCTCCAAACAGACAAAGAAAAGACCGCCCGACACACTGTGGACCTGTTTGCCAGCCAGCTGAAGAACCTCAACCGGAGCCGTGAGCGGATAGCCGCTCTTGAGCAGGAGTTCATACAGCAGGTCATCCGCCGTGCGGTTCTCACGGATGTGATCCACATGCAGATCAAGCTGCTTCTCCAGAGATCCGACTTCGTGAGGAGCTTCGGCATTCCAGGGCTTGAGGTTTGAATCGGCTAGTTTGAACAGCTTGAAACCTAAATCCTGCTTCTGCGCCCCCCCATCCGGCAGTTTACTTTCATCTTCTTTGTTTCGCTCTGTTATGACTCGGCGAATACGCTCCTTGATAATATCGGCAATTGTCCTAAGCGAAGACTCCGGCTTAAGGAATGGTTCAGGAAGCTGGACCAATATCAACTTCCGATTCCCTCCATCCTGCGCATTTTGATCAATCACAGCATGCCCCGTAGTTCCGCTCCCTGCGAAGAAGTCCAGAACAATGTCGCCTTCATCAATGCTCGTCCCGACTTGCAACATACGGCGAAGTAGGCGGGTGGGCTTGACACTGTCGAGAACATTGTCGGTGTTCTCGAAGGAAACATAATCCAGCAACTCTTTCTTTGCTTCTTGGGTATGACCGACCTCAGAATATAGCCAAAGCGTTTGAGGAACACGCCCCTGTTTTACCTCGGAGAGAAAGATCTTCGGAGCCGGGATGTTGTTACCATCTTCGCCCCACCAGATACGCCCGTCACGGTCCAACTTCGAAAACTTCTCTTCAGACACCCTCCAGTAGCTACCCTTTGGAGGGCCCTCGATAATCCGCCCCCCTGGACATTTAATCGAGTAAACCCCTTTGCTGTAATAGTTACGCGCAGCGAGATTATTCGGTCGCCAAAGCCCACGAGGATCACCGTCAGGATTCTTATAGACGGAGTCCTGTTCTTCCGTTCTAGGTAATAATTCAGGTCGCCAATGCTCTGCGTTTCGTGCGAACACGAGAATATAGTCGTGATCTTCTGAGAAGTGTTTGGCACTGCTCTTTGGCGCATAGACCTTTTGCCAAATTATATTTGCCAGGAAGTTCTCCTCACCAAAAATTTCATTGCAGAGCTTTTTCAAGTTATCTGCTTCATTGTCGTCAATGCTGATGAAGAATACTCCGTCCTCTCGCAACAGATTCTTCGCCAGATAGAGTCTCGGATACATCATGTTGAGCCACTTCGAATGGAATCGGCCGTCAGTCTCGGCGTTCGTGCTGAACTTCTTCCCCTCGGCATCCACTTGGCCGGTGTATTCCAGATATGTCTGTAAGGATTCGCTGTAGTTGTCTGGGTAGATGAAATCGTTGCCGGTGTTGTAGGGCGGGTCGATGTAGATCATCTTGATCTTGCCGAGGTAGGACTTCTGCAAGAGCTTGAGCACCTCCAGATTGTCGCCCTCAATGACGAGGTTCTCGGTTGTGTCGAAATTGACACTCTCTTCGGGACAAGGCCGCAGCGTCGCGAGGCTCGGCATCTGGATCGTCTTGAAACAGTCGGCCTTCCCCGGCCAGCTCATGCCGTAGCGTTCCTTGCCGACCTCGATGGATTCGCCCAGCACGAGCTTTAGCCGATCGAAGTCGAGCTTTCCGCCTTCGGTCCGGATTTCCGGAAACAGACGCTGCAATTCTTGCCGCTTCTCTTCGGCGATATCGTGGGAATGAAGATCGAGCTTTTCTGGTTCCACAGCGAACTCTCCCCAGGGTGATCCTTCTTACACCAGACTCCAGCGCGTGCTAAACAGCGTCACTTGTTCCACTTTCTGATGCAGGCGCTGACTGATCTCGTCCAGCAAAGCGTCTTTCTGCCGGTCAATCTCACGCGAGGCTTCATCGAAGGTTTTCCAGGCCTCGGTCCGCTTGGATTCCAATTGGCGCAAGGCTCGCTGGCGTTCGAGTTTCTCCGGAAGGTTCGGCGCGAGGCGAGCGGCCTTTTTGGCTTCCTTGATCGTTTCGTCAATCTCGTCGAGCTCTGCCTTGAGTGAGGCGCGACGATCCTCGGCCCAGTGGTCGAGTTTATCCATTTCGGTATCGAACCACGTCCCATTTTTCGTCGATATAGCGTCAAGAGCCTCCCGCATCTGTCGGGCAGTCAAATCTTCCAGGGTCTGCTTGGTGTCGGGAGGCAGCAACATATCCCCCTTCATTTCACCGGGGAGGTCAAAGAGCCTACGACACTGCACCCCATCAACCACTTCACCGCGATCAGTCACCCCGGCAAGAATCAGGTGATCCTCTGTCTCCAGGGCCGTAAGCGTCAGATGCATGCACATGAGCCAGCCACTTTGGCTTTTCAGCGGCTGAAGTATCGAGATGTGTTTACCACTTTCCGGGTACCGAAACATCACCTCGCCGGACTGGACGGTCAACGCCTTGGCTTGTGCGAGGAGCCGTTGTGCCAACGGATGGCCGACACGATAGGTGTTGGCGTCCTCGACGTTCTTGCCCATGCGATAGGGGCCGGGATGGATGGTTTCTCCAGGGAAGGGGTTTCGCTCCAACGTGAAGCTATATTCCCGCTCCTCAAATCGGGCATAGGGTGCGAGCAGATACCGCGTGAGCCGCCAGAGCCGCTCTTCGAAGCGGTCCAAATAATCACGGCTTTGAATTCGCACTTTCTCCACTACGTCCTGGTCGAAATTATTGAGTAGCTTTTCACGGGCGTCCCGTTGGCCCTCTGCAATTTCAGCTTCCAGATCTTGCTGGAGCGCATCGAACTCGAATTGAATCTGTTCTGGTGTCCGGCACTTTTGGTAAATGGCTGCGATGCGTTTCTCAAAGTCCACGCCTGATTCCACTGCGCCCAACACCTCGTCACTTGCCCCGAACACTCCATTGAAGAGTCGGAATTTCTGGTCCAAGAGCTGATACACCCTCAGATCTGCAGCATTGCTCCGATTGAGGAAATTGACCACCACTACGTCGAACTTTTGTCCGTAGCGATGGCAGCGCCCAATGCGCTGCTCGATTCGCTGGGGGTTCCATGGGAGATCGTAATTCACGACCAGATTGCAGAATTGGAGGTTGATCCCTTCTGCGGCGGCCTCGGTGGCAATCATGATTGCCGCTTCGTCACGGAAATAATCCACCAGAGCCGCCCGCATATCCGCACTGGGCGAGCCGCTGATACGGTCGGTGCCCGCGTGCTGCTTCAGCCACTGGTGATAGATTTCTTTGGATTTGGGGTCGTTGTTGGTACCGTTGAACAACAGCACCTTCCCCCCAAACTCGGTCGCTTCAAGGACCCGAAGAAGGTATTCCTGAGTCCGGCGCGATTCCGTAAAAATGATCGCTTTCTGCTGAATGGTGGTATCCACCTGGTTCTTTTGTGCCTCAGCTGCCGCTGCAAATCCACGACGGAGGGCCGTGAGAAGCACCTCGCCTTTTGAATTCTTGATAATCGACTTCGCGAGTGCGTGAAACTCCCTGAGTTTAGTCTTCTCCTGTCGAAGTTCAGCTAGCTGCTCTTGCGTGAGCCGAACCCGCTCAGCCGGTACGGTCCCGTTCCCGTTCTCTTCCCATTCATCGGCTAGCTCTTCCAACTCTTCCAAGTTGTCGGGCAATTCATCCGGCAACGTGTCCACCGCTTCGCTCTCTGCCGCAGCCATTTCCAACTTGCCCGCAAGCCCGTCGAGTGTGCTGGAGATGGCATAGGTGGAGGATGCCAGAAGCTTTCGCAAGATAAGGGTCATGAGTTGTCGCTGACTGGCGGGCAAGGCATAGAGCGTAGGCTGCTGCAGGTAGTCAGACACCAGATCGTAGAGTCGCTGTTCTTCCGCTGTCGGCACGAACTCTTGGACCAGCGCATGTCGGTTGGTGTACTTCACGTACTGGAGCACCTGCTTGCGCAAGGTACGTTTACAGAGCGGCCTGAGCCTCTCCTTGAGCTCGGCGAAGTCGGCATCGTTCCCGAGCCGGGCAAACCGAGCCCGGAAGCTCTTGAAGTCCCCGAAGGCAAAGTCGTCGATGATGCTCACCAAGCCGTAGAGTTCCAGAAGCGAATTCTGAAGCGGCGTGGCAGTGAGCAGCACTTTGGGAAATGGTGCGACGGCCAGCTTGATGGCGGTGGCAATTTTGCTGGAGGATTTATAGACATTGCGCAATCGATGGGCTTCGTCGATCACGACAAGATCCCAATTGGTTTGACGCAGGTAGGGCTCCTTCGTCCGGGCGAACTGGTACGAACAAAGGACGATCCCATCTCGTTGAAAGGGATTCAGATTGCCGGCCCGGATGGCCTCGTTGAAACTTCTATTTTCCAGGATGGCTGATGGAAGATGAAACTTGTCGGCTAATTCTTGGCTCCATTGCTTGCGTAGATTTGCGGGAACGATGACCAGAAGCCGGCGCTTGCGTTCCGCCCACTTTTGGGAAATCAGCAGCCCGGCTTCAATGGTTTTCCCAAGCCCAACCTCGTCAGCCAGAATGGCGCCGCGTGAAAAGGGATTGCGAAAGGCAAATAACGCCGCCTCAACCTGGTGCGGATTGAGGTCTACTTGCGCGTCAGACAATGCAGCAGCGAGCTTCTCAATACTGTCTGAGGCACAGCGTTTGGTTAGCTCATAGGCAAAGTACTTGGCATGGTAGGAGGTGATCATTCTAGGAGCGCAGAATACCCCGTTCACCGCAATAAATCACCCCAACCATGGAGGGGCAATGAGTGGGGGGCGGAAGATGGCGGGGAAGGTTGGTCTGTCTGGTCTATTTGGTTTGTTTGGTTCATCTGGTTGGTTTGGTTGCGTGCACCAGAGATGCCAATAGAACCACATGAACAAGACACACGAACCCGCTCCACTGATTGACCTCGCGCAAAAGACGGTTATCCTATAATTGAGCGGAGGCCTCGGTGAGGGGAACAGTGATAGACACTGAGGTCGAGCGTAGGGGTGGTGAGCAGGCCCATTGATGAGTGGGAAGCCTAAAGCTCCTCCAAGACCTCCACACAGTACACAAAAGCCCTCAGACCCGCCTCCGCCTCTTTGTTTATCTGGTCTGTCTCGTCTATCTGGTGCGGGGGAGCTAGAAAGGCGGGACGAGCGAGACGGCCGAAGAAGGTCTGTCTAGTCGGTCTGGTCTGTCTGGTGCGTTGGAGCGGGACCGGCGGAAGGCGGGATGAGGAGCGGAGCGCGAGTTATTCTCCAGCAA
Source organism: Nitrospira sp. ST-bin4 (assembly GCA_002083565.1). GTDB lineage: Bacteria > Nitrospirota > Nitrospiria > Nitrospirales > Nitrospiraceae > Nitrospira_D. The sequence goes on from MSXM01000061.1 coordinate 13,540, forward strand.
TGAGTTCTGCTTCTAATGGGTGGTCTTTGGGGAAGCGACTGACCCCGAGCACGCTGAAGCCCAGGACACGCCCCTGTTCATCTACACGCTCCATGACGGCATCGTGCGCAGTGGGTCGCATGAAGCCGGGAGCCTCCCGAAACTCGACTTCGAGGTAATCTGCTTCCTGATCAAACCAGACTTTTACTTTTCGGCCATGCCACTCACCGTGGGGCAGCAGCGGGAACGGTCTCGAATTCGAGCTTCCCGGTATCGGCTTTCGGTGCTCGCTTCGACAAATACAGCATCTCGATGCCGACGACTTTCCCCTCTTCGTTGTAGTCCACGATAATCCCAGGCGATACCTCTTTGGACTCCACGGCGCTCGCCTCGTTGAGGGTCAGGTAGAGTGCATCAGCTTCATGGTCGACTTTGAGCTTCATAGTTGACCTCGGACCGTTCGGTCGAAATAGAGCGTGACCACGCGCAACGGGTTTGCCTGAATATTGACTATCACACGAAGAACCCTGTTGTCATGTTCTGGAATGATTCGAAGCCAATGTTCCAGGCTCGAATCGACAAGATCCGGCGATTTCCGACCCGGCGCCACCAACACAGACTCCAGCCACTCACGCCGTATGTTGCGCTTTTCCATGGCGTCAGCAGCATGGGCGGTCAAGACGTATGGCATCTCCCTCCTCAGTCAAACTTGGGCAGGATACCTGTTCTTCAATGTGAAGTCAGCCCCCGGTTGGGAGGAACAGCATATGGTTGATGGCGTATGGCTGATAGCACGAACAGGGAATAAGGAATGGTCTGTTTGGTCTATCTGGTTTATTTCGTTGGTCTGGTTTGTCTGGTGCGGCGGAGAGGGAAAAGCGTGATGCGCGAGACTGCGGGACGAGTAAAACGGGCGGGAGGAGCGGGAGGGCGGGATCACTGAACCGGTCTGAGAGCAACCGGACAAGGCTGAGTGATGAGGACTGAGGGCTGAGCAGGGGAAAAGAGCGGATGGCCGAAACTGTGACGGGGTGTCCTGCTCCTCTTGCCGTATCGCCCGTTATGACTTGGATGTCGATGGACCAGCTGCAACCAGTGCTGAACTTTCACGATCGAGGCCTGCCAAGGCTTTCTGAATCAGCTCAACTTCCCGAGACTCAAAGTAGGGTTCGCCACATTGAGTGCACACCCACGCGGGCACTGCATCCCAGGACACATGATAGCCCTTGCGATCCAAGCTGAACGGGGCCGTCCCTCTGACCATCCGACCCTTGCAATGGGTACATTCCATGTCTAGCGCCTCCTTCGATAGTCAGACGACCACTGATCGGTATCAGGAAGATAGGCGGTGATCACAGCCAGATACTCCGCTTTCGGCGAACACACCACATGAATCGCCCGGTCGGTGTCGCCAACCCCCAGGAGCAAACAGCTGTGACCTCGGCTGTCGTGCGGTCAGGCCGGATACCGGAAGGCTCACGTCGCCAGTTCAACAGCCATAGAGACCGGTACATCGATCGAATCCATTGCGCGTCTCCTCACCGAGCCACGGAAGACACCGGCAGTCAAGAAGACCGGTCACTCTCCTCTTTAATCTGAGCACGTCATAGCGATCATCGGCCGTCACGAAGCACTCATATGAGGGGAATCGCCATTCGAGAGTCGCGGAGCATCAAAAGGCGACGGGCCGCTTCTTTTGCTTTCCAGCGTTTATCCCAGCCCACTTTATGTGGTTTACAGAGGGCACATGATCGTCGTTTTCGTTTGTAGGCCTTTCGCATTGTCGGTCTCCTTGCCCTTTGTGAGTACTCTTGCGTCGAGTCGCACTCGAACCGATTTGCATGCCATCGAAAGCTTACCCCGTTCCTCTCAAGAAATCACGCCCTTGTCAGCGGAAATGCTGGTCTGTCTGGTCTATCTCGTCGGTCTGGTCTATTTGGTCAGTCTGGTTTGTCTAGTGCGGTGGAGCGGGAAAGACGAGACGGGCATGACTGCGCGAACCTGAACGAGCACCAGATGGCTGAGACCAGAAATATAAGACCCGCCTCTGAGTGTTCCGTGAGGTGGGTATGCCGTGGATTCCGGCGCGGGACTGAGCAGTACCTAATCGGGCAGGAGAAGAAACCGACCGAGCTTGGCCGGTCGATAGACTTCGAAGTCCCGGCGGTCGAGCGTGAAGATGCGCCGGATCTTCTCACGTTCTGCCACGGCTACCAGCGCGGCATCCGCCAGGTCCATCGGTAGATCCTTGTACTTCTTCATCAATTCCCTGATTCTGGATAGTTCTCGCTGTTCAAGTGGAAGCAGCACGACCACGCCCCGCTCGATCATTTCCCAGAGCGCTTCCTGGGCCTTCCAGGAAAAACTCAAGAGATACATCGCCTCGGTCAACGCGGGCCACACCGTCCCGAGCGGTTCCGTGATCAATTGCAGGGCGGCGACACATTCTGCATGGTGCGCATCGTCCTTGTGAATCAGGGCGATGAGCGGCCCAGCGTCCACTAAGATCATCGTGCGGTCTTTCGACGGCGACCTGCCAGCAGACGACGAAACGCCTCTCCCGTCCGGACCGACAAGTCGGCAGGGCCGCCCTGGACACTGCCGATCAGATCCCGCACCTGATCATAGGGACGCTCGGCCACTTCCTGGGCTTCAACCTCTTTGGCGAGCACCCCGATAGCGTCGCGGATCACTTCCGATTTCGTCCGGCCGCGTTTCCGCACCAACCGCTGCAGCAATCGTTCCGTCTTCACATCCACGCGCACAGTCAATGGCATCGGTGACCTCATGAGCTTGTATGACACCACTGTACTACGGGATACCCCTTTGCGCAAGCACCGTACTATGGCCTACGGATAGGAAGCGGGAAAAGCGGGATTGGCTGGAAATGTAGGTCTGTCTCGTCTGTTTGGTTTGTCTGGTTTATTTCGTTGGTCTGGTTTGTCTAGTTTGTCGGAGCGGGGGAGCGGGACTGGTCTGTCTTGTTTGTCTTGTTGTTCGGACCGGCAACGCACCAGAGGAACCAAAGCAACGAGACCAACAAAAAAACGGCCCGCTCTTGTGTGGGAAACCGGAACTGCCCTCCGAACCGGGTGATGTCCGGCAATCCTTCAGTCGCCCTCGCTGATTGCCCCGCGCCTCACTCTTCGTACTGGCTCGCATCTAGCGGCCGTGCCTACTGGCACCGAGCATCGATAGCGCGTCCCCTGAACCATCACCCCGCCACTGAAGCAGGAGCGGCGCCCTTTGCACGCTGGCTGCACAAGAGCGGGTCAAACTCGAACGAGGCTGCTAACCTCTCATAGCATTCCACCTCTCTCAGCTCTTAGATAATGCTGCGCGCCTCGAAATCAACGAGGCCAGGAGGGCGGGCGAGCGGGAGGAGCGGGACGGGTGAGGAAGGTCTGTCTGGTTGATCTGGTACGGGGGAGTGGGAAAGGCGGGACGCACGAGACTACGGGACGAGCAGGAAAGGCGGGAAAGGCTGGTCTATCCGGCTTGACCGGCGCCTCAGCAGCTGGACTCGGCTCAGGCGGCAGCGTAGGTTCTCACATCCACCTGGACTCCAGCGCGCACTGCCTCTTCAGCCGTCTTTAACAGGCTGGCGGTGACACTTTCTTCGACATACTCCTCACCGCAGTTCTTACAGACCCGCGCGGGGACTCGCTTGATGACAACGGTGCGCCCTCACGTTCGAGTGTCACCGTTGCGGTACCCGGTTGCGTTTCGCCCGCCTTGCAAATGACACAGGTCATCGGCGTTTCCTCCTGGTAAAGCCCTGTTCCCACTCTTCAGCATCCGGTTGATACCGCGTGATGATAATCGTTTCCTCTGCCCCAACATCATCGGCTGCCACAACATGGAGAGGGCGAGAGTCACTACACCCCGGGACGAACCAGCCGTATCCCGTATTCGATCATGATGGGGCTCCGATCACGTTGCGATCAACCTTCTAGATCGTGTCGAGACCTTCGTGCGCACCGTACCGTAACGCTGTCCGTGAGGCGCTTTTTTCACTGTCACTTCCACATCCTGTCCCAGCAACGAGAGAAAATGAACCAGTCGTTCGACCGAAAACCCCGCCATCTGGCCATTTAACAGCTTGGACACTTTGGCCTGGTCGATTCCGAGGCGCATTGCGGCCTCGACCTGCCTCCAGCCCCGGCCCCTGATTGTTTCCTGAAGGGCCTGCAGCAAGCTACTCTTGAGAATCAGCTCGGCAGACCGTTCTGCCGAAAATCCCAGGTCCCGAAAAATATTCCCGCTACCTTTAGTCACGGTCGATCGCTTCATAGACCTTCCTCCCTTCTCCACTTGAGAAGATCAGCATGTCGGCGCTTGCCGAGCTCGAGATCGGACTACGCTGTTTTCTGCGAGCGCTTCTCAAACACATGTAGTACATAGACCGCTTCTTGAAACTTAGCCACATAGAAGACTCGATAGGCTCCGCTTGCTTCGCGAACCCGGATTTCTTGCACCCCGGCACCCACGGTCGGCATCGGCTTCCAATCATCCGGCTCTTTCCCCTGTTGGACTTTGAACAACTGGAACCCGGATGTCTCCTGGACGCTCTCCGGTAGCTCGCGAAGATCCTCCCGCGATGATCCAACAAAATGAACCGGCTTCATGCAGCCCCTCGAGTCAATCAATAATATGCCACATATGGCATACTTGACAAGAGTCCCCTGAGTATCGATCAGCGGGTGTTACTGCGCGAAAATGGGATCACAAACGGTAAGACGCCATCGAATCACGTGGAATCAGTCGAATGAATAGAACTCCCCTACGCCCATGAAGCTCTTAGATAATCCGGGAAACCTCTGCAACAAACCGCTGTAAGACATCCGCATTTTTGCTTTCTTCACCGCGTATGGATTACGTCCGCTCCAAGGCCATCAGGTGGCGCAGGCTGTCTTGCGCGGAGCGAAACTCTTCTCCCGTCAACGGCATCTGGCCGAATCGACCCCGGCAGTAGAGTGCCGTGATGGTGCCGACGGCGGAACTTGCGTCTTTCCACTGCTCTTGCGTGATCCGAATGAGTTCCAGCGGCGCCATGGCGGCCGGCCTCGCAATGCCCCGTTTTTCCAGATGGCGGATCATCTGCCGGTAGAGCTGGCTGATGGCCGGTTCTGCTTGTCGGTCCACTTTCGAGAAGAGCGTTCGTTCCCAGGGTCGCCCGAACCTCACCCAGAGAATCGCGCCGAATCCGATCACGGCGAGCCCGAGCAATACGACAAAGAGCAGGGCGCTTCTGCTGAGATACTCTCCGCTTTTCCCGAACAGGGCCGTGATTGAGGTCACCAAGGAAGAGAGGGAGTCCCAGGCGCGATTTCTGGCTGACTCACTGCCGCTCTTGATTTCGCGCACGACGGCGAGCTGGTCTGCGGGACTGTACTGCACAACTAACCGGTTCCAGCGAAGCCGCACGTTATCCAGGATTCTTCCCATCGCCTGCCAGGCCGGAGAGGTCGGCCCGGGGGCTTCCTCGATGGCCGGGGTTGGATCCATCATGACCCAGCCGGACTGCGGCAGATGCACTTCGACCCAGGCATGGGCATCCTGCTGTCTCAC
>MSXM01000061.1:19142-62999 GCA_002083565.1 Nitrospira sp. ST-bin4
CCGACCGTGCGGAGCATGATCACCATGGCCGTAGCGTAATGTTCGCAGTAGCCTGTTTTGCGGTTAAACAGGAATTCCTCAAGCGGACTGGCCTGGTCTGCCAGCGGAGCGTCCAGGCTATACCGATAATTACCGGTGAGATGCTCCTGAATGGCGAGCGCTTTTTCATAGGTGCTGCGTTTGGATTGAACAATTTCACGCGCCAAGTCGTCGATCCGCCCGGAATGCATGGGCGCCTGCAAAAAATACCGGACAAAGGAGTCGGGATACGAGATCGGCTGGGGCTGAAGATCGGCCGGCAGGACGGCATTGGAACGGGACACCACCGAGTATTCAATGCGTGTCGAGGTGGGAACCGGCAGATACAACGCGCCGGTCAAATCTGATTGCACGCTGGTGAATGTTCCGCTCACGGTCTCCGCGAAGGGCGCCGCAAAGAGGACCGGCGTGTCGAGCGACTCCAACAGAATGTTTTGCCGGAGGGCGCGCCCGTGAGCAGCCGGCCCTTGCGACGGATTCCGCCGCAGGGTAAACGTCCCCGGCGCGGTTTCACTCATGACCCGGCGGCGGCTGAGTTCATTCGCCCAGGATCGGCCGTCGTACCGGTCGAATGCGACACCCCGCAAATAGAGCCGTCCGATTTCGTGTCCGGTGCGATCCGGAATCTCCACCCGCATCACGACACTGGGATCCCGCTTGATGGGTCCCATTGCTCCCAGGTCCACGGTGTCTGAAAAGCCTGAGGTGCGGATATTCTCTCCAAAGCCCTTCTGGTAAAACCCGCCGCCCACCCGCGGAATGGCAAAGAAAATGATGAGTGTGACGCCAAAGGTGGCGGCCGCCATTCCGTTGGTGAGCCAGAAGAGATGAGGCGAGACCAGGCGGGACGGCTCCGACGGCGCTTCCACCGGCACGACGGTTCCCGCAGTGGCAGCCAGCTCTTCCGGCTTCTTCGTGAGCTGAAAGAGGAGGAGCGTCCAGACCGCGCACACAAGGTAGGCGAGGAAAACGGGAAGGTACCAGAGATCATTCGTCAGGGACGCAGCGGCCAGAATCGCGACCAGGCTGATGGCATAGAGATGCAGATAGTCCCGCCGGAGTTGCAGATTGAACAGCTTGATGACCAGGAGCACCAGGAGAAAGTGGAGACCTGCCGGAAGGAGTTCTCTGGAAATCCAAAGGCTATCGATCCAGAATCCGAGAAACCCCGTCACCACGAGAATATTCCAGCTCGTGGTGGACAGTGCCAGCTTGGCTGCGACGAGATCGATCCCCTTACATTCCACAGCCCGGAGAAACACGAAGAGCAGCGCTACACCGGTCAGAAGGCTGAGCCATTCGGGCAAATGCGCGCTGAGCACCAGCCCGACAAACGAGGTGGCTGCGAGCAGGATGGAGACGATCCGATGCGCTTGATCAAGAGACATGAGGAGATCCGGCGAATGTGTCTGCATCAATGAAAATGGTCGGGGCCTCTGTGCCTGACATGGCCCCTTCCCTCCAGGGCCGCACGACAATCACGGTCCCACTCTCCGTCTCTTCCTGTTCGATCGGCAGCGGTTCCTCTGTCCGGAGCTCAGCGCCGGGAGCACGCCGTTCACAGAGCGCCAGGATTCGCATGAGCGCAAACAGGTGGGATTCACCCTGCCCGAAGGAAGAACGAGCCGATCCTGCCACCAGTTTGAGCTGATAACCCCGCAGAGCCAGATGGGAGACCAGCGACGCGGTAAAGGCCACGGCCTCTTCAAACAGCTTGTCATGGCTGTCCGGCGCGAGGAGAGACAGCCGGATCACGGCCCGGCGCTGGTTGTCCGCTTCGGTTTCCCGCACCATCAGTTTTGCCGTTCGAGCCGTCGTAGCCCAATGAATGTTCCGGGAGTCGTCGCCGGCGTGGTAGAGACGGATGTTGTAGAGATCGCTTCCGTACCCTCTCCGATGACTGGTTTGCTCCTGCCCGGCCACCAGCAGATCGCTGACCAGGTCGTCGGCAAGCGCGGTGATCGCCGGACAGACATGAGCCAGGCCCTCGACAGGATAGTAGGCCTTCTTGATAAACAGGCCGAAGGGGAAGGACGTGGCGACACGAACCCCGTCCAGCCGCAGCAGGCCGCGGCGCCTGGCGAGCAACGGATAGGACAGGATCCGGCTTGAGCCGGGGAGCAGCTGCGGGACGATCAGCCCCCGGTCGAGTTCGGCCTCCTCATGCACATCGAACAGCCTGAGCGAGAAACTGGGCAACCAGGATTTCCCGTTCTTCAGCACGAGAGTGGCGGTCGCCGGCTCATCGACAAACAGGAGGTCCGGCAGGTGGCGGTGGAATTCCAGCCGGCGCAAACAGTATTCGGCGGCGATCCCCGAGATCAAAATCATGCTCAGCAACATGGCGAGCAGGAGGTAGAAGAGATTGTTGCCCGTATTGAGCGCCGCGACGCAGATCGCCAGGGTAAAGAGGAGGAAGTGAATGCCTTCGGAAGTGAATCTGGTCGAGCGATGCCGGGTGAGACGCCGAATGATCGCACGCATGTGTGACAGCATGTCCCCCCACCACGATCAGAAGAAGCTCGAGATCCTTGGCGAATCTGCTAGACAGGGACAGGGATCGATTCTACAAGGTCCTGAATAATGCGCTCGGCCTGCTCGAAGCTTCGCTGGCGGACTCCCTGCGATCGAGCCACCATGATGCGGTGAGAAAGGACCGTGGGGGCAAGTTCTTTGATATCGTCCGGTAGACAATAGGTGCGGCCACGGACAAGCGCCAGCGCTTTCGCCGTGCGGCTCAGGGCCAGGGCCCCGCGCGTGCTCACACCCAATGACAGCAGTTCGGACTGCCTCGTCGCCTGGACAATCGACAGGAGATACTCCGTCAGACTCTCGTCCACAAACACCTTATCGACCTCTGCCTGAAGGTCGAGCACATCCTGGGCAGTCAACACGGGGTCGAGTTCCTCAGCCGGATGGAGAGATGGCGCCCGGTCCAATACCTTTCGCTCCTCTTCAGGTGATGGATACCCGATGCGAAGCCGCATGAGAAACCGGTCCAATTGTGACTCGGGCAGCGGAAACGTTCCGTGATACTCCGAGGGGTTTTGCGTCGCGATCACCATGAACGGCTGACTCAACGGATAGGTCTGGTTATCGACTGAGATCTGGGCTTCACTCATGGCCTCCAGGAGGCTGCTTTGGGTTTTCGGCGTGGTTCGATTGATCTCGTCGGCCAGGACAATGTTGGCGAAAATAGGACCGGGCATGAATTCGAAGGCCTGCTTCTGTCGGTTGAAAATGGACACCCCCACGATGTCTGAGGGAAGCAGGTCGCTGGTAAACTGAATGCGCTTGAACGAACAGTCCAATGACCGCGCAAGGCTATGAGCCAGCGTGGTTTTTCCGACGCCCGGCACATCTTCGAGCAGCAGATGCCCGCGAGCCAGAAGGGCTACCACCGTCATCTCGATCACGAGGGGTTTCCCCTTGATGACCCGCGAAATATTGTCCTGAATCGACCGGATCGCCTGCGTAGAATTCATCATAAAGTCAGCGCCTGTTACGTGGTGAAAACGGACGTGATTGGATACCGCCGAAGTCTAACAAAGGGTCGGAGGGTGGTCAATTTTTCGTCTCTTTTGTGCGCCGGTCATCCCGATGACCCCTTGATACTCAAGGCTAGGCAGAGACGAGAGTGAGGAACCAGGGAGGCACTTCTTCTACCATCCCGGAGAATTTTCTCGCGGTGCTGCCGGCTGGAATTCCCGGAAAGGTTGCCCCACGCCTGATTCGAACGGATCGAAATGCGGGGGCAGCATAGTCCCTGGCATCGACAGGCTCTGAAGAGAGAGAGGCGCGCCGAAGAGTCCCCAGATCGGCTAGATCGACCGAGTCACCGATCGAGAGACGATTCAACGCGTGATACACCTCGCCGAAGATCTCCGGAAGATTTTCGGTGGTGAACAGCCGGTCTTGAGGCCGATAGCGGGAGTCGTCAAACAATTGCGCCAGGAGCTCCCAGAAAACCTGGTTATCGACCGCGCCCAGGACACAGAGCGCGCCGCGTGCCGCCATGAGATTGAGCAGGGCGAGGGGGCCGATAATGTCAAACTTCCAGGGGGGGAACAGCAACAGCCGTTCACCATGCCGAACCTCCAGCGCCGGCTCGCCCCGGAATCGACCGGACCGGAAGGCCCCTTTTGTATGGGAAAGATCCCCGGTGATGATGGATGGAGACAGCCTCGATGGCTCATAGGCAAAGGTGGGCGTGGCCGGCGCCCAACAGGTGACGATTGTGTATCGCGGGGCCAGTTTGCCGGTCTCGTCCAGTTTCTCCAGGGCAAACATGTCCTGATCCCCGAAAAATGAAAATGTGGGCCCCAGCCTGTCTCTCAAGCCCCGCAACCGGTCCTGATGAGGATGCAGGGGTCCGCCCAGTTGCGAGCGGGGATCGAGCCGGTCCAGGCAATGGAGAATCAGACTGCGATGCCGCTGTTGGAGTTCGGGCGCATATTGCTCCGCCAATTCGTCGGCGAATGACAGGTCGCCCGCTCCGAGATCCAATACCGACGCGACATCGGCGTCGCGCAGGAGATCAAAAGGATTAGTGGAACGCTCCACATAGGCTTCAATCTCCTCGCTCGACATCGTCAGCATGGGCCACTGCGAGCCTGGATGGGCGATGAGCTCAAAGAAAATACAGAGAGCCCGGATCGCCTTGGCAGGCGGGAACCCGGTGAGGGTCTTGAGCCCTTCACCGTCGAGGTCTTGAACTCTGGTGGCTTGTTGCGGTTGTAGAACACGCAGCAACGGTTCTTTGATCGCAGGCGGCAGGCTCTTTCCTCTCACCTGTTCAAGAAGACGGCTGATCGTCTCAGGGAACTTGTGTCGCTCGATCAATCGCTTGGAGGCTTCCCACTGACCGGGAGACTGCCTCGCACGCAGGTTGATGCCCCGGCGGAACTCGTCGAGCTGATGGGGCTCAGCACTCATCAGAGCAGAATAGTGGCCTGTAAACTCCACCGTCAAGCCGCGTAACTTGTCCGCCTCCGAACAGTATGATAGGAATTGATCATGTACATCGACTGCTTCTTCAATATGAATGCCCGCTGGAATAAGCTGGTCTGTCGGCTGGGGGTGGTCCTGTGCGGCCTTATCGCCCTGGCTGGCTGTGCCCCCGGACATCAGACGGCACTCGGCTCCGATCATGAGACGGAATGGCAACCATGGCAGGTCATCGAGACACAGACCGGCCGCGTCGTAGCTTCGGCCGAATGGCTCAGGGATTTGGAAGATTACGAGATCATTTACCTAGGCGAGGAACATTTCAACAAGCACCACATCGAGGCAGCGCTTCTCATTCTCGATCGGATGGTCTCAGCCGGTATCAAGCCTACCATCGGTATGGAGATGTTCGGATGGGATGGCCAGCCCGCCTTGGATGACTATCTGTCGAATGATCGGGTCGGTCGAACAGAATTTCTTGAACGGGTCCGGTGGGAGCAAAACTGGGGACAAGACTTTGCAGCCTATGAACCGCTGGTCGCATTTGCGCGTGACCGGCACTTGTCGATCCGCGCCATGAACCCGCCGAGGCCGTTGATCCGGCGCGTCGTCAAGTTCGGCCTGGCGCAGGTCCGGCAGGAGCCGGAATGGACGCAATGGGGCATGCATCAGGAAGAGATCGTCGACGATCCTGCCTATCGCGCGCGTATTCTCGATCAACTGGAGCGCTGTCACGGAAGCGGAGCCGGCGCGCATATGCAACCGATGTACGAGGCGTCGATGGTCCGCGATGAAGGCATGGCAAAAACCCTGGCTGCCAGTCTTGGGGCGCTGCGCCGGGACAGCAGTCGAGCGCGCGAGATCATTGTGAGCTATACGGGAGCAGGCCATATTCAATACGGACTCCCGGTCCCGATGCGGGTCGCCCGGCGGTTTGCCGGTCAGGTGAAACACACGACGATTTATATGACGTCGTTTGATTCGAGCCGTGTTGAAGACATCAGAGAACTTGCGCGTGAGAAGATTGCCGACTATATCTGGCTGACCCCGATGAGTGCGAAGGGCCCGCCCCCACGCTGTCGATAGGGGCCTTGTGCAGCTTGCAACCCGTTTCGCCCCCCCCCTCCATAAAACACGGGTAAACTCGTCAATTCTTGACAGTCCTGCACTGTCAGGGCAGACTACGGTGGCGCGGACTCGTCAAGCAGACGGAGATTGTCATCGTTGAAAGTGCGAAACAAAATTCCCTGCAGCGCCGAACGGCTGGGCTTATTGGATCCGCAGATGATTCAATCTGTCGCCGACGCAAATGCGTTCAACATCGGCCGTCAGTATGCGGCGGAGAACCGTGTCCGTATCGTTGAGGCGGACGACTCGCAAATTTCATCGGCGGTGATCGGCAACTCCGGCCTGTATGAGCAAACCATCAGGCTGAAAGACGGCCACCTTCTTTCCAAATGTTCGTGCGCGCTTCCTGAAGAACCGATGTGCCGCCACTGCATCGCCGTCCTGCTCGAGTACCATCGATGGGTCCAGCCTCGGCAGCCGCAAAAATCCAGTGTCGCCAAATCGGCTCAGGCGCCCCCGAAACCTGAGCCTTCGGCCGGAGGAAAAACATCGATGACACAGTCGTCCGCTCCCGATGTGAAACTTAGCGAGGTACTGCCGTTTTTGGAATGGCTGAGACCGGCGATGAATGCCCTCGAAACCGGCACTGCAGTTCCCGATGCTCCGCAATTCGGCCCCGGGGATCTCTCGGCCTGGATTCAAGTCATCAAGAATCAGGAACATCGGCGCCGCGAGAGCGAAGACGCCCTGATAGGCTTTGAATCAAAAATGAGAGACCGCGAGGCCTACATCGGACGTTTGACCCAACAACTCCAGGTCTCCATCGCTGAAACAAAGACAGCCCAAGAGACGTTGCAACTGACCCAGCTCGAGGTTGACGAGTATAAGGAGATCCTGGCCCATGTCGCCGAACTGGCCGGTGAAGTCGTTCGACACGACGGGCAGGTTCGGGCGGCCGCAAGCGAACTCCTGAGCAAGAGCTCCCAGCTGAACACCCTCACCGGGTCATTCAAAGACCTGGCTGAATCGCTCAAGTCAACCTCGTCAAAGCGTCCTGCCAAGTAACACACTGTCGCGAATAACATGGGTTACGAGGCTACCGACCCCTCTTGCGCGGGCTCCACAGATTTCTGTACAATGGGCCCTCATTTTATTGAATCGGCTCGGTTCTGAGGAGGAGTTGCGATGAAAAAGCTCTGGGTACGAACAAGCGTGCTGGCAGCAACAGCCTTGTTGGTCGAAACACTTCCGGTGTTGGCAAATGCCCCGGAAGGCGGCGGGCCTCCGGATTACAGCGGAATCACCGGTCTCTACTATGTGCTGATCGGGGGAGTCCTCGCCTACGGCGTCTACGACACCTTCTTCAAGAAGTCCTAACGAACCACGCCCCCTCTCGCTATCGTAAGAGGCCCCCCTGCAGCCCACGGTCTGCCCTGCGGTGCTGCGTCTTACTCTAGGCTCTTGAGCATTTTAGGGGAGGTCGGGTTCGCTCGGGCACGGATCACCGGACCAAGAGTTTTGAGCACCTGCTCGACGATAATCCTATACCCCGCCTTGGTCGGGTGAATGCCGTCGGCCTGATTCAGCGCCGACGAGGCCGCGACCCCCTCAAGAAAGAACGGGATGAGGGGAAGGCGGTATTGCCTGGCGAGAGCCGGATAGATAGCCTCGAAACCCTTCGTGTAGTCTTGCCCATAGTTCGGAGGCAGCTTCATTCCGGCCAGGATCACAGTCACACCGGCTTGCTGCAGCTGCTGGATAGTCGAACCGAGGTTGCTTCTTGTTTGTTCCAGACTGAGCCCCCTGAGTCCGTCATTGGCGCCCAACTCAAGAATCACGATGTCGGGCTTGCCGGCAAGCACCCAGGTAACACGACGAAGACCGCCGGCGGTCGTATCGCCGCTCACACCGGCATTGATGACCCGATAACGATAGTCCAGCTCGTCCAACCGCCGCTGCAGCTGGGCAGGGTATGCATCCTCGCCGCTGACCCCGAATCCGGCGGTGAGACTGTCGCCGAAGGCAACGATCTTCGGCCTGGTATCTCCCGCCTCTGAAGAACCGGCCTCCACCACCGTCTGGTTGAAACAGACAATAAGAAGGGCAAGGACCGGAAGAAGAAAATGAAGCAGGCGTTGACGTCGAGACATGGGGCCGTACAAATTCGCTTGGTCCTTTCTTTCGTACAGTATAATACTATGGCCAGGTCGTCATCTGGGATAGGGTTGCGCCGGATATGATTGCACTGAAAAATGTGTCGATGGTGCTGACAGCGGCAGGCCGTTCCGTGAGAATCCTTGAGGGGATTTCTCTGGTGATTCCTGCCAAACAAACGGTCGCCATCGTGGGGCCGTCGGGAAGCGGGAAATCCACCCTGCTCGGACTGATGGCCGGCCTCGATCGTCCGACGACCGGATCGATCGAGCTGGACGGACAGGATATTACGTCTCTGTCCGAAAGCCGGATGGCGCACGTTCGTCGAGAGAAAATCGGCTATATCTTTCAGTCCTTCCACCTCATTCCTACCCTCACGGCGATCGAAAACGTCGCGGTTCCGTTGGAGTTGAGCGGGGAGCGCCAGGCCGGCACACGTGCCGCTGAGTTACTGACAGCGGTCGGATTGTCCGATCGTATGGGACATTATCCCGTGCAACTGTCCGGCGGAGAACAGCAACGCGTCGCAGTCGCGCGCGCCTTTGCCTGCCGCCCGCCGATCCTGTTGGCCGATGAGCCCACAGGTAATCTCGACAGCACAACCGGCGCGTCCGTCATCGACCTCTTGCTCTCGCTGCATCGCGACTACGGGACAACCCTGGTGCTGGTCACGCATGATCCAACGCTCGCGGCATTGATGCAGCGAGTGGTGTCTATGCGCGACGGGGCCCTGGAATCCGACACGCTGCCATCCTACTCCGGTGTCATCGATGAGGGTCCGATTGCCGAGGCATCCCGGGACCGGGTCTTCTCCCCCGACCGGGCATCCCCGGATTCCGCTTCAGAATCCCGCCCATGACCTCCTTTACGCTCCATATGGCCTGGCGGGAAACACGCGCGGCATGGCGGCACTTTCTCTATTTCCTGGTCTGCATTGCCATCGGCGTCGGCGCCTTAACGGGCGTCTCGCTCTTCGGAACACAGGTCGAGCAGACGGTTACCAAAGAAGCGCGAAGCCTCCTGGGCGGTGATCTCGAAATCCGGTTGTCCTGGCAGGTGAGTCCTTCCGGTCAAGCCGTCTTGGACTCACTCAGAGATCGCGACGTGGCGCTGACCCATATCAGCGAGCTGGTCGCCATGGCGGCGAAGGCTGAATCATCTTCGACCGGGCAGCAGACGCAAATCATCGAGCTCAAAGCCGTCGAGCCACAGTACCCGCTGTACGGTTCACTTCGACTGGAACCCGACGGCAACTTAGCGGAACTTCTCGGCCGGCAGACGAGCAATTGCCTTGAACGTCTGTGTTTTGGCGTGGTCGTCCAGGAGTCTCTGTTGATCAGAATGGGACTCTCTGTCGGACATCGACTCAAGATCGGTCAAGGGCAGTTCGTCATCACCGGCGTCGTCAGGACAGAGCCGGATCGCATGGCCAACGCCTTCAGCCTTGGCCCTCGGGTCTTCGTGTCACAAGAAGGGCTTCACGCGGCTGATCTGATCAAGTTGGGCAGCCGGGTTCGCGAACGCTATCTGCTGAAAATCCCTGGCGCCATGGCCCCGGAGCCGCTCCTCTACGAGTTACGGGGACGACTGTCCTCTGATTCAGCCCGCGTGTCGGGATACCGTGACGCGCAACCGCAACTGAAGCAGTCATTGGAACAACTGACCCGTTATTTGGGTCTGATCGGATTGACGGCGCTGTTCGTGGGAGGACTGGGAGTCGCCACCTCGGTCCATGCCTTTATCCGGGAAAAGCTGAATACCATTGCGATTCTGAAGACGGTCGGGGCGGATTCCCCGACGATCATGTGGACCTATGTGCTGCAGGCGATGATCCTCGGACTGGTGGGCAGCCTCGTCGGACTGATCATCGGTGTGCTCCTCCACCTGGCACTGCCCTGGATGATTGCGGCGCTGATGGCATCGGATCTGCTCGATCAATTGGGATTCGCAAAGGGAGGGATGGAGGTGTCATTCGCTCCCCTGGCAAAGGGATTGGCGTTGGGTCTGTTGTCCACGCTGCTCTTTACCCTGTGGCCGTTGCTGACGATCCGCGACGTCAAACCGGCCCGGATTTTTCGCCGTGATATCGCTCCGCTGACTGCCTCCGTCGACCCTGAGGGAACTCGATGGCGGAGGTTGTGGCAAGGGCTGGATCGAGTGAAAGTCCTCACGTCACTCGGCATCGGTTTTGGACTGACCCTCCTCTCCATGTGGCAAGCCGGATCGTGGAAAGTCGGGACGCTCTTCATCCTTTCGTTTGCAGCTGCCGTGTTGCTGTTGGGCCTCTCGGCCCGTGTGGCACTCTCGGCCCTCAAAAAATGGCCGCGGCCGGAGCATCTCGTCCTTCGTCAGGCGCTGGGGAACGTCGTGCGGCCGGGAAGTCAGGTCGTGGGCATCACGATCGCCATCGGAATCGGCGTCATGGTCGTGACGACGGTCTCGCTTGTTGAACGGTCGCTGCTTACGCAGGTCGGCGAGAACCGGCCGACCGACGCTCCGAGCTTTTTCTTCATCGATATCCAGCCTGATCAGTCTGAAGAATTTGTCGCGCTCCTCCGCCGGCACTCGAAGGATCCGGCCCCCAAGTTGACCCCGCTGATTCGATCACGTCTCTCCGCTCTCAAAGACCATGCCATCAAAATGGAACCGATGTCCGAGGAAGAAGAGCAGAGGGAAAAAACCACGGAGAAAGAAGAACGGCGAAAGAAATGGTATCTGACCCGCGAATACGTCTTGACGTTTCTTCGAGACCTTCCCAAAGACAACAAAGTTGTTCAGGGCTCCTGGTGGAAACCGGGGCAGGTCTTCCCCAAACCGCTGATCTCGATCGAGGAAGATGCCGCCAAGCAACTCGGCCTCACGGTCGGCGATACCGTCGAGCTTGATATTCAAGGCGCTCCCATCACGGGAGAAATCAGCAGCATTCGACAAGTCGAGTGGGGAAACTTCTCGACCAACTTCTACATGATCTTTTCGCCCGGTGCGCTGGACGGAGCCCCGCAGACCTCTGTCGCCACGGTTCGCGTGCTTCCATCGGAAGAGTTGGCGCTCCAACAGGCCGTCGTGACCTCATTCCCGAATGTGACGGCCATCAATATCGGCGACGTTCTGGACAGTTTTGCGCGAGTGCTCGATCGACTGTCCCTGGCCATCCGAACAGTCGCGCTGTTTTGTGTGCTGTCCGGCGGTCTCGTCATGGCAGCGGCACTGGCCGCGACCCGTTACCGCCGTCTGTACGAATCGGTGATTCTCAAAGCCCTCGGCGCCACGCGTGGAGTGATCGCGCAAACCTTTGCCGTGGAGTACGCCTTGCTGGGGGCCCTAGGCGGGCTGCTCGGAAGCGTCCTGGCGAGCGCCTTGTCCTGGGCGGTGCTGTCAACCGTGTTCGACCTGGCCTGGAGCCTTCAACCGGCCGTGCTCGCCACTGGGTTCGTCGCGACGATTATGCTCACCCTGCTGGTGGGCTTTCTCAGCACCTATCGGATTCTCGGGCAGCCGCCGCTCTCGGTGCTGCGGCATGAATAGCTACCCCTCGACCGTTAATTCGGAACAATCTTGAAGAGACTCCCGCCCTGAGTCATGAGATACAGTTCGCCCTGGGCATCTTCTCCAAAGCTCGTGATCCCGCCCCGGCTGAGGAGCGGCCACTCGAATTGGCTTGTCGCCTGGCTGTTCTGATATCGAAAGCTCCGCACAAAGCCGTTGCAGAAATCTGCGTAGAAATAGGTCCCGCGCAGAGCCGGCGCAGCCGATCCTCTGTAGACATACCCGCCCGTGACTGAGCAGGCATTGCTGAGGTGGGGATAATCCAGGACCGGCAAGGTCAGGCCGCCTTGGTTGCAATTCGTGGAGGGATTGAAACAGAGAACTCCTTCCATCAATCGCCACCCGTAATTCAGACCCCGGCCCGCGTTTGGAGCTGGTGAGACGTTGATCTCCTCCCGCGCTCCCTGTCCAACATCCGCAATATACAAATCACTGGTCGCCCGATCGAAGGAGAACCTCCAGGGGTTCCGAAGGCCACGGCTCCAGATTTCATGTGCGCCATTGGTGAGAACAAATGGATTGATTCCTCCATTGGTGCAGGCTGCCCCTGTAGCTGGATCCAGCCGAAGAAGTTTTCCAAGGCGCGTCGTAATCGTTTGCGCGCTGTTGCTTGGATCGCCACTTCCGCCTCCATCACCGACACTCGCATAGAGACAGCCATCGGCCCCAAAAGCCAGCATGCCGCCGTTGTGATTGGCCTCAGCTGAATGCTCGATGGTGAGAAGCGTTATGCCGGCCGGGTCGGCAACATTGGGATTTGCCGCATTCCTGAGATAGCGGGCGATGACGATGTCTCCAGTCTGGTCAGTATAGAAAACATAGAACTGACGATTGGTTGCGTATTGAGCATCGAACGCCATGCCCAGCAATCCCCGCTCCCCGTTGGTTGAAATAATTCCGCTGATGTCGAGGAATGTCGACAGAGAACTCGTCGTCACGTTGAAGATTCGAATGCGCCCGTTTTTCTCAACGATAAAGAGGCGATTGCCGTCGCCAGGAATGGTCGTGGCCGTCATGAAGACCGGGAAGACAAGATTGGACGTGACAAGCTGGACGGTCAGATCGGTCGCAGCAGGAAGAGGCGGCAGTGGTTCCGGGTCGTCACCTTCTCCGCATCCGGTCAGTCCGACCCAGGGCAGAAGAAGGAGAAGAAGCGCGATGACGCGAGTAGGCAAGATGAACTCCCTCGCTCGCAGACTCTTCCGTGGATAACACTACCGCCTCAGCCTACTACGAGGGGGGAACGGTGCTCAAGCTTGTGCTGACTACGTAGCATCCTTCGATGCGTTACGCGCTTGATGTGAGATCCTGCGCGAGCGAGGCTCTGACCCGCTCTCTGAATGACACGGCGATACGCAATTGTTCCAGATACTGTTCCAGCGTCTTCCCGCCCAAATCAACGTTACAGGAGGCAAAGAACTCCCGAACGTCATATTCAAGCTCCGGAGTCGCGAGGCTGACGATGCCGCCGCACATGCGACGGACGCCCTGTTTCGGAAACAACTGATCCATCTTCTCCCAATTCGTCTTCACAAAATCCCATGCGATCTCGCGATTATACACATTGCCCAGGCAGGCAGCGACGATGAAAGGGGCATCCTGTGTGCGAATCTCTCCGTCGATCGTTCGCGCCAATGTGCGCGCCAGCAATGCGGGAGACTGAAAGACGGCGAGCGAAAAGAGATAGCGCCGCTCCTCTTGCGGAGTCGCCGCCTTTTTGTAGCGTTCGGAGAACTCTTCGTAGCGCGCCACGTCGCCGGTATGGGCCAGGATCGCGACAAGCGCCGGCACGATATTGGAGTCGACGGCAGCCGAGTCTGTCCGATATTGTGCATAGCGAACCAGGGCCTGTTCTTGAACCGCCGGATCGTTGCCCAATTTACCCGATGCACCGAGCAGCTCCCCGCGCAACTGACCGAGCAGCACATTCTCCCCCGATCGCGGTTCCCATCCCAATTCACGGACAGCCGGAGCCACGAGGGTCCTGACGAAGGCTTCAAGGAAGGGCCGCTCATCCGCCGCAATGATCCGATTTAAAAATGACAGGGACTCGAGCAGCAGGGCCCAGACATTCTTGTCCCGTTCCTGCGTGAAATGTCGAGTAAGCCGTAGATAGTCCGGAAGCGGCATCGCGCCGGAGAGCGTCGTCGCCCAGGCGTCGCTGAGGAGATTGAACCGTTCGGTCGGCGCGAGACGATCCAGCCCTGTGTCCAACAATCGTTGGAGCAGCGGCGCGTCGTACTGTACCCGGTAGAATCCATGTCCCCCCTCGTTGATAAGTACCTGCCGCATATCTGGGGGAAGAGGGAGACGTGTCTGATGTCCTGTGAGGAGCACCCTGCGGTGCTCCGCCTTGTCCTTCGTCTCAATGCGAATCTGAACGGGAATGTGCCAGTCCTGCGTGGAAGACCCGCCCGTTCGGAGATAGGCGAATCGCTGCTGTGTGAGAAGCAGCTCCGAGACTCCATCCAATTGAGCGCTCACAACCGGGTAGCCGGGCTGGAAGATCCACCCATCCATAAGTTCAGGTACCGGCTGCTTGGCGGCCTTCCCGAGTGACACCCACAGATCCTTCGTATCGGCATTCCCGTAGGCATGGGCGCGGAGATACTCCCGCACACCGTCCCGGAACGCCGTTGGTCCAATGTGCTGTTCCAGCATGCGCAGAACCGACGCGCCCTTTTCGTATGTCAGCACATCGAACATCGCATCGGCATCCTTAGGCGCATGAACAGGATATTCGATCGGCCTCGTGCTCCACAGCCCATCGACGGAAAAGGCCGCTGCCCGTGACACGCCGAATGTGTCCCAGCGCTTCCATTCCGGTTTCCAGGCGTCGACGGCCAGCATTTCCATGAAGGTGGCAAAGGCTTCATTGAGCCACAGTCCATTCCACCAGGACATCGTGACGAGATCGCCGAACCACATGTGGGCGTTCTCGTGAGCGACCACGTCGGCCACCCGTTCGAGTTCTCCGTGGGTCCCGGTACGTTGATCGACCAGCAAGGCCGTCTCCCGGAACGTGATCGCCCCCAGATTTTCCATCGCGCCTGAGGCGAAATCAGGAATGGCGAGCAGATCAAGTTTATCGCCCGGATACGGGATCCCGTAGTAGTTCTCAAAAAATGCCAGCGAGGCTTCGGCGATGTCCCGGCCGAATGGTGTCAACGGCTGCTTGCCTGGAACGGTCCAGAGCCGGAGCGGCGTCTTGCCGACATACCGTGGTTCAGTCGCGACCAACTGCCCGACGATGAATGCCACCAGGTAGGTGGACATCTTCATGCTGTCTGCAAAGCGCAGAACTTTTTTCCCGGCCTCGAGAGACTCCGAGACAACGGATGTATTCGACACGGCGGTCAGGCCGGGATCGATGACCAGCGTCGTCGCAAACACGGCTTTGAAATCCGGTTCATCCCAGCAAGGAAAGGCGCGACGCGCATCCGTCGCCTCGAATTGCGTGGCCGCCATCGTCTGTGGCGTTCCTGATTGGTCCTTATAGGTACTACGATAGAAGCCGCGCAACTTGTCGTTCAGGATCCCTTGAAAGGTAAGGCGTAATGTCCATTCTCCCGGAACGAGCGCCTGTGCAAAGGTGAGGTGACAACGCTGGAGCGGTTCATCCAATTCAATCGATGCGGCCTGATGAGCACCCGTCGGTCCGGCGATGTCGGCCCGGCTGATGGCCAGGTCAACCGCGTTCATGACGATCGTGGTCGTCGGCTGCGTGATCGTCAGAATGACGACGGCCCTGCCGGTGAAGGTCGCACGGGCAAGGTCCGGCTCCAACCGCAATTCGTATCTGGTCGGGATGACATGCCGTGGGAGCCGATAGGGATCAACGGTGCCGGTTGTATCGTGGTTCATGTCCTCATCTTTCGGTCGAACCGCAGCGGCTTGGGCGCTTGGGTTGATCAGTGGAACATTGGTGAATGGAATCAGCGGGAGGGCCCAAAGACCGCGAACCGTCTGCGCCAGCAATCGGAGCGCTCCGCGGCGGCCGACGGCATCGCTCATATCCTTTTCGCAAGATGGGTTTCGGGGCCGGCGGCTGTGCCGACGATCAGCACATCGGTTCGGCCCACGAACAGGCCTGTTTCGACGACGCCGGGAATCTGGTTCAGTGCGATTTCAACATCTTTGGGATTGTCGATTCGATCCAGATGCACATCCACAATCAAATTCCCCGCTTCTGTCTTGAAGGGCGCGCCGTTTCGCTCGCGGAGGACAACACGGCTGCGGGTGAGGGTTTCAATATCCCGCGCAGTACTGCCCCATCCAAAGGGAATGATTTCGATCGGCAGGGGAAATGATCCTCCAAGCACCGGGACTTGTTTGGTGTGATCGACCATGACGATAAATTGTTTCGAAGACGCCGCCACAATCTTTTCTTTGAGGAGCGCTCCCCCGCCACCTTTGATCAAATTGAAATGAGGATCGACTTGATCGGCACCGTCGATCGCGACATCGATCTCCCATCGATTCTCTGCATCAACAAGAGGAATACCGGCCTGTCTGGCAAGGACAGCGGTTTCTTGCGATGTCGGCACCCCTCGCAGGTTCATGCCTGCGCGCACCTTGTCACCCAGCGCCATGATCATATGTTTCGCGGTCGATCCGGTCCCCAGTCCGACGACCATGCCCGCGCGGACGAATTCGACGGCCTTTAAGGCTGCTGCTTTCTTGAGCTGATCGAGATCGACAGACGTCATGGTGTAGGAGCGAGCGAGAGAGCCGCTGCGACGGACGCCGCACCAAGTAATGCGGTCTGTTGGTTCATGATCACTTTCACCGGCATCTGAGTCATGAGGCGCTTGTACCGACCCTTGTTCGTGAACGCTTTCATAAATGTGCCATCGTGAAGTTTCGTGATGAGCTTCGGGGCAATCCCGCCGCCCACATATACTCCGTCCAGCGCAAGCGCCTTCAAGGCCAGGTTTCCGGCTTCAGCACCGTAGATTGTGGCAAACAGATCCAGCGCTTGCTTGGCAATGTCCGCCTGGCCCTTCAAACCGGCTTCAGCGATTTCTGCGGCTGGATTCCCTGCCTTGACCTTTTCTGCCAGCCATGTGGGCTCGTTCTTTTTCGTGTCGCGTAGGAACTCATACACGGCATGCAACCCGGGACCGGACAAGATCCGCTCATAGCTCACATGGAGGTATTGGCCTCGCAAATAACGAAGCAGCTCGATTTCCTGGTCATTGTTCGGGGCGAAATCCGCATGGCCTCCCTCTGAGGGCATCGGTCTGTAGGATTTCCCGTCCCAAAAGAGAATGGCTTCCCCTAATCCCGTACCCGCAGCGATGAGTGCGAGGGCTTGCCGTTTTTTAGGCGGGTTCCCTGCATTTAACACCTCCAGCTCGTCTAACCGCAGCCATGCGATTCCATAGGCGGTCGATTCAAGATCATTGAGCAGCTGGACGCGGGGAATATTGAACTGCTTGGCAATCTTCGCACCATCGACCACCCACGGCAGGTTGGTGGTCTGGCTATGATTGTCGATGACCGGTCCGGCGATGCCGAAGCAGGCGGCGGCAATTGTGACCCGCTCCGTCGATGGTTTTGTCTCATGTACCAGGCCGGTTTCCGCAGTCGCAGCCGCGTCCAGCGCAACGGGCGGTGTCGGCGGCTCCAGAAATTCCTGGAGAATCTCTTCAAGAGAGCTGTAGTCGCGGCTATGGAATGATTCGAGACGAATCGGTTCGGTCCGCTCCCTGGTCCACTCATAGAGAGCAAGGTTGGTCTTGGTTCCGCCGATATCGCCCGCAAGAATCATGTCTGGCCGTCACCCCGGATCTCGTCATGGTGAAGGATTGTCAATCGTGCGGCCGCAGAGCGGTCCAACATCCACATCAGTCGCCCTGTTTCCGGGGCAACCAGCGCAGCCGGAAGCGCGCGATCTGCCGCACTGTCCGGCTCCAGAATCGCGCGCACGATGCCGGCCTTGCTCGAACCTGCGACCAGAAACAGTACCACAGTCGCCCTATTGATCACACCTAGTGTCATGGTCAGGCGCGATCCGATGCCTGTGGGTGCGTGACCGACTGTCACGGCCCGTCTCTGTTCTTGTAGCGCGGCCGTCCCTGGAAACAACGAGGCCGTATGCCCGTCTTCTCCAAGGCCGAGAAGGATCAGGTCGATCCGTGGCGTTTCGGCAGCAACAGTATTCGTGAGTCGGCGCAGCGCCTCCTCGTATCGTTGTGCGGCAGTTTCAGGATCGGGGTGTTCCCCCTGTATCCGGTAGATGTGATCAGGGGCGATGCCCGCTGGTTGAAACAACGCCGCCTGGGCCATGCGGAAATTGCTTTCCGCATGCTCCTGTGGGACACAGCGTTCATCTCCGAAAAGAAAAAACATCTGCGGCCAATTGAATCGCTGCTTCCACTCCGGTGACACCATCGTCTGGTACAGAGTTTTCGGAGTCGAGCCGCCTGACAGCGCCAAGAGAAACCGTCCATGGGATCGAATGGCCTCTTCGCTGACGGCATGGACGAGCGACACCGCTGCCTGGGCCCATTCAGGGCCATCGGGTGCGATGCGGATGTCGGGAGTACCCACCATGTCAGCGTCGGGAAGTCCGTCGGCGATTCTTTGCAGCCGTTCGCTGTCGTGATGGTCCGGATGGTGTGAGTGCCGTCGTCACGGCATCGACCGTCGCCGCTTGATTGTGCCCCAGTTGGATACGGATGGCCTGGCGATGATGGGCGCGAAGCGAGTCCACATCTCCTGCGGCCTGCGCATGCGCCAATGTTCCGAACGAAAACGGCTTGCCCGGTATCGCCAGATCCGGAGTCATGCGATCGACCAGTTCAAGAAAGAGACCGGTAGCGGGTCCGCCTTTATGTAGTTGTCCGGTCGAATGCAGGTAGCGAGGCCCGTATCCAAATGTCGTGGTCACATGATGTTTTGTGACAAGGGTCCGGCGGAGACGTCGCACGGCGGCCTCAAACGGCCGCGACGGCGTCGTATAGGCCAAGACAGAGACATAGGCACCGGCTCGAAGACGGCTGGAGAGGTCCTGCGCCGCTTCTTTGGGAGTGCTGCCGGGTAATTCCGGTAGCCGTCCGGTTGATTGGACAATCCCGAGGACGCGGTTCGTGTTGTCTTTGCTCTCCTGGACGTTCGGCTGATCGAATGGATTGATGCCCAAGAGATGTCCTGCAACGGCTGTTGCAAATTCCCAGCGAAAGAACTCCGCTCCGAGGTCGTAACAATCTTGCAGGTCGAATCGGAGAACCGGATGTTGCGCTGCACGGAGGGCTTGAACCTGCCGATCGAGGACGGCATTGTTCGCTCCCTTGAGACGCAGCTGGACAAAGAACCGGTCATTTCCATACGCGGACGGCGCCAGAACCGGTTCTTGTGCGACCGGTATGAGGCCGGTTCCCTCCTTGCCGGTGCTCTCGGCAAGCAGCTGTTCAACCCACAACCCGAATGTGGCAAGGCCGGGGGATGCGATGATCGTCACCTTGTCTCGTCCTGCCTTGGCAAGACTGCCCATCGCAGCGCCGAGATAGGCGCCGGGATTCATACCGATGTCCGCCTGTGCCCCGCACCGCTCCGCCATGCCGGCCGCCCGGTCCAAGAGGCGGGGAATATTAAGCCCAAGAAGTGCCGCGGGCACGAGGCCGAACAGTGAGAGGACAGAATACCGCCCCCCGATATCAGGTGGATTGGAAAATGTCTGCCTGAACCCGTACTCCTGTGCCATCTTTTCCAATCCGGTTCCAGGATCCGTAATCGCAACAAATTGATCGCCGCCCCGGTTCATTTTCTCCCTGCCGACCAGCTTCCAGAAGTGGGCAAAGAGTGACAGGACTTCGACGGTTCCTCCTGACTTGCTGGCGACAAGAAACAGCGTCCGGGATGGCGTAATAGCCCTGGTCACCTCTCGTACCCAGCCGGGTACAGTCGAGTCGAGCACCCATAGCCGTGGAGATCCTTTTTGCGGTTTGAACGACGTACGGAGCACTTCCGGCCCGAGACTGCTTCCGCCCATGCCCAGCAGCACCACATCGGTGATACGCATCTCCTGCGCCGCACGGACACATCGTTGGAGATTGTCTAATTGTTGCCGCATGTGATCGGGCAGGTCCAACCAACCGAGACGGTCGGTGATCTCCTTCGGGTCCGGTTTCCACAGCCGGTGGTCTTTGTTCCATAACCGCTCAATAACCCGATGTTGGCTTAACGCCTCAAGCGCCGGACCGATCGTGGATTGGAATGAAGACGCCAGCTTGTCTCGTGATGGAGTGGACATGAAATTTCCCTTCCACAAATAGGTTCGATCGGGCCGGGAGGAGCAGGCCCCGTATCTTATGAGCCCGAAATGAAAAAGACAATCTTGGGCCGACTAGTACTCATCTATTTATCGGTCGGTCGGCGGATGACTAAAGCCATGCCGTCAACCGCCGACCAGGCCAGGGATTGGGCCTGCTCGGCGGAGACTTCCAATTGGAGATGCGGGCTTTGTGGCACAGACTGACCTGTTGAGAACGAATCGCTCCAATCTTTGGCATTTCTCCACCACCGCTTCCCTTGGGCTCTGAGCCATTGAACCGGATTTTCTCCCGCCACAGGCGCCACATCAATGGTGAGTGGTGGAGTGTATGACAGCGTATAGTCAACGGGCATATCAGCCAACGAAATGGGTTCTTGCTCAACAGAAGCAGTTGGATCGATCTTCCTACGCAAGACCGGCGGCCGCGTGATCAGGCGATAGACGCCTTTCAAATTCTGCACGGCCTTGGCCGACCATGAGACGATGGGAATTCGATGCAGTTCGATGCCACGGCCTTTGATTTGAATCGTCTGTGTGACAAGGTCGATGAGCAGATAGGTCTGAGCACGGGCCGCCAGCTTCACTTCCTCTTCCAGCACACGCGTGGCTTCCTGGACTGCGCCGGGGTCGTTGAGGTGGAGATCGGGAAACGCCTCAAGCTCCCCGGCCTGACTCGGGGTGCCCAGAACAAGCAGTATGAACAGGACCGCGCAGACTCTCATGAGGGGATGCAGGACCGCAGACGAAGAGCGATCAGCAGGCTGCGGAAAAACTCGTTTTGACTTCTGTGGCTGACATAAGCATCAACGATCGAGACAATACCAACTCGCCAGGCAGGATGCTCAAAATGGCCGCGATTCTCACCCGCCCACCCCGGCGCGCCGAGACGCGCCAAGCCACGGGGCGGCCGCAGCGAGCGAAGAGGCGAGGAGGTACATACCAAGCTTCGCTTGAACCGCTCGCTTCGATCACATGCGAGCGGATAGGTTCTTGCCTCCGCTAGGCTCATGACGTTGAGCCTCTGAGCGATGCGAGAACGCCGCTGGCTGACTTTTTCAGCATCCTGTTAGAAGATGATGATCGGTGTCCCAACTCGAGCGAATGTATAGACCCGCTTGAGATCGCCGTCATTCAGCCGGATGCAGCCATGCGTGACATTTTTCCCCAGCAAGCGCGTATAGAGCGTACCATGGATGAAATATCCCTTTCCGAACCCTAGAGCGTACTCGCCAAGCACACCCTGTTCGACACGGTCAGCCGGGTTTTTAGGAATCTCTTCGCCTTCTTCGATAAATGCCCAGTCCGGCTTGACCCAGGCGGGATCGGTCAGTTTGGACTGCACGAGGAATTCTCCTCGCGGGGTATCGAACACCCATTGGTCGTTGCCTTCACCGGGTTTATCCAGAATGATTCCGCTTCCTGTCGAAGCAATGGCGTCGAGCACGACTTCCTGCCGACGCTTCACATACAAATGGTTCCGGGCCGTATCGACGAGAATGTACGGTTGCTGCGGTTTGAGCCGGGAAAGCTGCGCGGACAACGCCTTGTACCGTGCTTGAAGACTGTGGAGATGACCGTCACCCGCTGTGTCCAATGTGGAAAGCCTGTGTGGCTCGGAGTCCGGGAGCAAGGCCTGGCTGTTGGGCGGTACATCAGCCACCAATAGTGCGATAAGAAGGAGCGATGAAAAAGCGACTCGTACCGACATCATAATGACACTCAGGTTTCGTCCGTTCGGTCCGCTAACTCCGCCAAGGCCAACGCAATCGAATTACGTCCGGTCAATGCGCCGACAATCGTCACCGGCGTGCCGGAGGATACTCGCGCAAAGAGTTCGGCCATGTGGGGATTCGCCAGCATGACGCACCCAAGCGTCTGCGCCATGAGCTCATTCTCCACACCATGGATTTCGATTTGGCCTCCGATCTCCTTTGCCGAAGAAATTTTCCCCGATTGCTTGGCCAGCCGAAACCGCCGGCGATCTTCTGCATTGGGATAGTCCAACACGAGGGCGCGATAAAACTGCGTTTGCCCTGCACCGCGAGCCTCAGTCACCCGGTACCGTCCCTCCGGCGTGGCTCCATCTCCCTGAAATCGTTTTTCCCGAATGCCGTTGAATCCCAGCCGGACTGGATATGATAGCACTTTGCGTCCGCCCTTGTAGACGATTAATTCCCGGTCGGCCTTACTGACAACGATGGCCGTGGACTGGTGTGTCCTCGACCAATCCACCGTTTGTTTGACCATGGTCTGCCAATGCCCGACCTGCCGGTCATCGGCATACCGGCCTAACTCCCGTCTTAATGCGGTCGTCTGGAGCTGGAGAGCCTGGCTGGCTTGCTCGGCAATCTGGATCGATCGCGCGTAGTCTTTTTGCTCTAAGAAGGAACGGGCCTGTTTCAGAAGCAAGTCTGTTTGGACAGGTTTTTCCCCCAACGCAACACGCCCGTTAATCGATTGGATATGCGAAGCCATGGAGAGGAAGCGCGCTTCAAGACGGGTGAGTGTGGATTCTGCCATCCGCCGTTGGGCGGCCTGCCGGTCATTCAGCCGGGCGACGGTGGTTCCACCCTCGCTATGAAGCCGTCTGAGTTCTTTCTCAATCTCGTTGGATTCCCACGGCCAGCGGATAAGATCATCATCGGCTTGCACACGGGCCTTGAGCGAAACCCATTGCCTCGTAAAGTAGGCATACTCTTCAGGCGCCGCCTGGGGAGCGCCTATGGAAATCAAATCATGATCGATGGCATCGATTGCGGCGATCAGGTCGGGGGGAACAGCCGGAACACATCCGGTCACAAGAAGGACGCAGATGCTCCCGGCAATCTTAGCAAGCTTAGCACGATTGATCCCCATCGCCGCCACGTCAAAATTCTACCTTAGTGCTTCCTGGAAGGAGAAGATTTTCCCTTTCCTATCTTGGCTAACGCACTCTCTATTTCGTCTGACACGGCCCGGCTCTTGTCATTGATAGCCTTCGCTTGAGTCTGCGCAGCCGGGTAATCTTCTTTGTCAATCGCCAGCTGAACCTGATTGAGCGAAGCCTTGAGGGCTTCGGCGTCGTTCTTGATCCCCTCAACCGCCGCACGATCTTTTCCAACCGGCGCCCTGGCGACGAGTTTCAGCGTGGAGGCGACGGCTTCTTGAGCAACCTGCTGAGCCTGGAGCGCTCCCGCTTTGGCTTCTTCTTTCTTCTTGGCCACCTCTGTTTTTACGCGCTGGCCTTCGGCTGCTGTCGATGCAGCCAGCTGTTCAACTTTGCCGTAGTCCCGAAAGAGGGCAAACTTCCCGTCCTGCTCACTCACCTCTTTTTTCAACGCATCGAGGGTGCCTTGAAGCTTCGCATACTCCTCAGCAGTGTAAGTGCCCGCTCCGCTCTGTTGCGCATCCTTGACGGCCTGTTCTGCCGCCTCAATTTTTTCTGAGGGCGGCTTCGTACATCCGGCTGCAATGAGAGCGGTCAGGGCTATAGGTACCAGTAGCTGTCTGATCTGCACCATGGTGTCATGTCCTCCATAAAGACTCGTTGTGTTTTCGATGCTATTACCCTACCGCAGAGCGCGCGCAGGCAAATCCCTATGTAAGCAGCAAGCTCGGTGCCAAGATAATATTTTCAAATATGACAAAAATGTCTATGGTGTCAACACTTTATATTCTACACGACATGGGGGCATACGGCTAAATTGTGGCGATCTGGTGCTGCGGAGACAAAAGCGCCTCAAGGAAGAAGGGGATCAACAGAGGGATGCAATGGTGCTAATGACCGGAGCCGTAGAAGACTCTAAATTGACAGGTCACAAAGCCGCTCCTATAATGCACCGTTCATTTAGAGTGGTCCGCTTTTTAATGATCGTGAGGGAGGAGCCCCGTGTCCTTTACATTTCAGCAGCCATCGAATCTCAAGAAGAAACGCGAGCACGGTTTCCGCAAGCGCATGAGCACGAAAAACGGGCGTCGGGTCCTGGCTCGTCGCCGTGCGAAGGGACGGGCCCGGTTGACGGTCTAGCTCGCTACCGACGGCACTCTCGATGTTCTTCTGTGCATCTGCCGGTGATATCTCGCTGCCCTGGGATCGCATCTCCCTGTCAGAAGCCATCCCGACTCAGACCATCGAAGGACGGCGTGCAGCCGTGGGACGATCCTTTCGCGATGTCGAAACCGCAAGGAGAGAGCAGCATTTTCTTACGGGCCAGCCGGGATATCGAAACCGTCAAACGTCAAGGACGGCGAATCTCCACGGCTCTGTTTAATCTGTTGATGTACAGGATGGATGACGCGCCGAGCCGCGTCGGAATTATCGTCGGGAAACGCTTCGGCAATGCGGTCCGGAGAAATCGGGCAAAGCGGGTTTTTCGTGCGTTGGTGAGACAGCGGCACCAGGACTTGATTCCCGGCCAAGCCCTTCTGGTATTTCCGAAACGCGAAGCGCTGGCGCAGACGCACGAAGACCTGACCCGAATGTGGGAGACGTCATTGCGGCGAGTTCATCTGATTCGACCAAGGGCGGATTGATATGCGGCAGCTGTGTCTCTGGATCATTCACGGGTACCGTTTTATGATTTCTCCCTTGCTTGGCCCGGCCTGCCGATTCGAGCCCACGTGCTCTCGATACGCCCTGGATGCCGTGAATCGGTACGGTGCGTTACGAGGTCTTGGCCTGGCACTGGTCCGCCTGATGAAGTGCCATCCCTTCCATCCCGGGGGAGAAGACCCGGTCAAGTAGCGGTTCATACACTCTAGGGGAAACACATCTTGTTCATGGAAAAGCGCGTCATTGTGTTCCTTGTGCTCTCACTGGTGATTATCTTCGGGTACGAGTACGCGCTCAAGGAACTGGGTCTGCTCCCTGATCCGCCTAAGCTTGAGGAACCGGCTCCGGTGGCCGACACCACGCCATCAACTTCATCTGCTCCCCGCGAAACAACGCCTGCGAGCGCCTCTCCCACAAAAGCCGCCTCCGAAAAAGGTTCGCCGGAGAAAGCCCCTGCTCATGACCTCATCAATACGGTCGGGGAGACGGTCGAGGTGGACACCGCCCTCTATCATGCCAAATTTACGTCCCGCGGGGCGGTGCTGACGAGCTGGGAGCTCAAGCGCTATCGGAGCAGCGCGGATAACAATGCGCCACCTGTACAGATGGTCCGGCAAGGTGGAAAATTCGCCGGCCCCTTGTCGATCAGAGGGGACGATTCAAGCCTGTCGAAAGAAATCAGTGACGGGAACTATCGTGTCACACGAGACTTTACGATCCTGGACGACAAGAACCCCACCGGCCATCTGACATTCACGTATGAAAATCTGTCGACCGGTGTTCGTATTGTTAAACAGCTGACGTTTCATGCAAACAGCTATCTGGTGGACGTGTCGCTGAATCAGAGCGGACTCTCCGGCTCGATGCAGGTTGGACTGGGCACGAATTTCGGCATTGTGGAATGGGGCGAGGGCTTTATCGGCTCGATCGGTCCTGTGGCACTGGTGGATGGCAAGATCAAGTTGGACTTGCCCGATTCGGAAATGGAACACAAGGGGTCCGTGAAATGGGCCGGCCTCCAGGATAAGTATTTTTTATCTGTGCTGATCCCACAGGAAAGTCCAACCGTTTTGGTAAAAAAGGAAGGTGAGAAGCTGGCCTCGACGTCCGTCCTTATCCCCATCGCTTCACCCGAAACCCCAATAGAGTTTAAGCTCTTTGCCGGCCCCAAAGAATATGACGCGCTACGAGCACTCGAGCTTGGCCTGGAAGATACCGTCGACTTCGGCTGGTTCATTTTTGGAAGTTGGGACATGGTTAAAATGGTGGCGAAGCCGCTGTTTTATGTGCTGCGCACGATCAACGATTACACCGGCAACTACGGAGCCGCGATCATTCTTCTGACCATCGTGATCAAGCTGCTGTTCGTACCCCTCCAGTACAAAAGCTATAAGTCGATGAAACAAATGGCCGGGATCCAACCGAAGGTCCTGGAGGTTCAGGAGAAATTCAAAGAAGATCGTGAGCGCCTGAATAAGGAGCTCATCAAGGTGTATCGAGACCACAAGGTCAATCCGGTCGGCGGGTGCCTGCCGATGGTGCTCCAAATGCCGGTCTTTGTGGCGCTGTTCAACATTCTGAACGTGGCAATCGATTTGCGGCAAGCACCACTCTGGTTATGGATTACCGACTTGTCGATCCAGGACCCCTTTTACGTCTTACCGATCATAATGGGCGGCAGCATGGTGATTCAGCAGAAGATCACCCCCACAGCGATGGATCCGGCCCAAGCAAAGATGATGCTCCTGTTGCCGGTTTTCATGACCTTTCTTTTTATCAATTTCCCTGCCGGTCTCGTGCTGTATTGGTTGACCAATAATACGCTGACGATCGGACAGCAACTGGTCACGGATCGGTTTATCTTTAAGCGCCGCCCCCCGGTGCCGGTGGTGACGGAAGCAACCGGGAAAAAGTAGCCCGACTGCTCTTTCGTTGCATCGCGGTTCCACATCCGATGTCGGCAGGGCCCGGACCGTCGCGTCTTAGCACATATGGACGGAGTCCTTGAGGATACAATTTGTGCCATTGCGACTCCCGCGGGCGAGGGTGGGATCGGCATTATTCGCATCAGTGGTCCCGGGACGGTGTCTGTTGCAGAGAAGATCGTACGGCTTCGTTCCGGATTGCTGCTAAGCGCTGTGTCTTCCCATACGCTGCATCTCGCCGATATTCTTCCACCTGAGCTGCCCTCTCAATCCGACCCTCCTGCCACCCAATTGCTGCGGCCGGACCAAGACGTTATCGATGAGGCCCTCGTCGTCCTTATGAAAGGACCCCGTTCATTCACGGCCGAGGACGTGGTTGAAATTCATTGTCACGCCGGTCATGTGGTCCTTCGCTTAGTATGCGAAGCCTGTCTGACAGCGGGGGCGCGTTTGGCTGAGCCTGGAGAATTCACGAAGCGTGCGTTTCTGAATGGGCGTCTGGATCTATCTCAGGCAGAGGCCGTACTCGATACTATTCGGGCAAAGTCTGAGGCCGGGCTGAAAATTGCGCAGCGTCAGCTCCGGGGTGACTTGGGGCGGCGGGTTGAGCGGTTGCGAACACGTTTCGTCAGGCTGTTGGCACAGGTCGAGGCCGGCATCGATTTCGCTGAAGAAGATATCGCCTTCGTCGGACGGGAAGAGCTGCGCTCCGCGCTGGAAGAAACCGGCCATGAGATCCGGACGATGCTGGAGACGTCACAGCGAGGGGTCAGGCTGCGGGAGGGAGCGCGCGTGGTCATCTCAGGCCGTCCAAACGTCGGGAAGTCGAGTCTATTGAATACTCTGCTTGGCGCAGCCAGGGCGATCGTGACGGACATTCCGGGTACGACCCGCGATGTGATCGAAGAATCTGTGGTTTGGGATGGTCTTATGATCACCTTGGTGGACACCGCTGGTCTACGTGAGACCGCCGATATTGTAGAGCAAGAAGGAATCAAGCGGGCCCATTCGGCCATGGAACAGGGCGACCTCGTCTTGCATGTCCTGGATGCGACCGAGCTGAATGAGCAGGAGCTGAGCCGGACGTTTTCGTTGCCTGCCCACCATATGAGCCTCGTCGTCATTAACAAGAGTGACCTGGTAGACGCCGATGAAATCACTCGACTGTCCCGTCTGGCCGGAGAAGGCACAGGCTGCAAGGTGCTTGTGACATCCGTACGAACAGGGATGGGGATCGATAGACTGAGAGAATCAATTCGCGCATACTTGTTACCGGCATCCTTGGAATCTACCGGCAGTATGATGATCACTAATGTACGCCATCGCCGGGCCCTGGAACGGGTGGACGCATCAATTCAAGAAGCATTGGCTTCCGTTCGAAATGGAGTTGAACCGGAGTTTGTCGCAATCGACCTTCGGGGAGCGTCAGATGCGCTCGGAGAAGTGACCGGCGCAATCACCTCCGACGAGGTCTTGAATCAGATCTTTTCTGAATTCTGTATCGGTAAATAAGCAGGATCGGAGTCTATGGAATTCGATGTGATCGTGGTGGGTGGGGGTCATGCCGGATGTGAAGCGGCGCTCGCATCTGCGCGGATGGGCGCGGCGACCTTGCTCTTGACGATGGAACGATCCCGTATTGCACAGATGTCTTGCAACCCCGCCGTCGGTGGGATTGCCAAGGGACATCTGGTCAAAGAAATCGACGCCCTCGGCGGTGAGATGGGGCGGAATACGGACCGGGCCGGCATTCAGTTTCGATTCATCAACACAAGCAAGGGGCCGGCCGTGCGGGCTCTACGGGCCCAATGCGACAAGGCGCTCTATCGCTCAGCCATGCAGGACACGCTTGCGGGCGAAGCGCAGCTGACCATTGCCGAGGGAACCGTCGATCGCCTGCTCACAGCCGGCGGTGCAGTTACGGGGATCGTCACGGGCTGCGGCCGGACGATCAGCGCGAAGGCCGTCGTGTTGACATCAGGAACATTCCTTAAGGGACTTATCCATATCGGGCTCAACCATTTTCCGGCAGGACGCGCGGGAGAAGCCTCGGCGGAACACTTATCTGATTGCATGCGGGATCTTGGATTTGAAGTCGGACGCTTGAAGACCGGCACGCCGCCACGCCTGGACAAAAATACGATCGATTTTTCAGTCATGATTCCGCAGCCGGGCGACGATCCGCCTCCGCCCTTTTCCTATCGGACCAGGAAAATCGAGACCAGGCAGATCCTCTGCCATCTGACCTACACGAATCAGGAAACGCATGACATAATCCGAGCAAACCTTGACCGCTCACCGCTCTACAGCGGCGTGATTGAATCTACAGGGCCTCGATACTGCCCATCCATTGAGGACAAAGTGGTGCGTTTTGCGGACAAGGAACGGCACCAGATTTTCGTAGAGCCGGAGGGGCTCGATTCCATCGAATTCTATCCAAACGGTATCTCGACCAGCCTCCCGGTCGATGTTCAAACAGCTGTCCTCAAGACGATTCCTGGATTGCAACAGGCTAAGATGCTCAAACCAGGCTATGCGATCGAATATGATTATTTCCCCCCCCGTCAACTCCATCAAACACTGGAAACAAAATTAGTCACAGGTCTGTACCATGCGGGACAGATTAACGGAACGTCCGGCTACGAAGAGGCAGCTGCGCAGGGTCTGATGGCGGGGGTCAATGCCGTTCTCAAAGTGAGAAATGAACCACCGCTGGTCCTGGATCGATCTCAAGCCTACATCGGGGTCCTGATTGATGATCTGATTACAAAAGATGCCTATGAGCCCTATCGGATGTTTACCTCGCGGGCGGAATATCGGTTGCTGCTTCGTCATAGCAATGCCGATCTACGACTGATGCAGATCGGCCATCATCTTGGATTAGTCGATGACCGGGCTTATGAGAGACTCGTGGAGAAAAAGACAGCAATTGAAAACGAGGTCGTCCGGCTTAATCAAGCCAGGCCCCGATTGACCGACTCGATCCGTGCCCGAACACATGATACATACCTTCAAGACATTTCCCCTTCACAAACCCTTGCCCAGATTTTACGCAGACAGGAATCGACCTATCAGTGCCTGCTACGTACGTTGGAAATTGATGCCATTGAAGATATTGAAATCGCTGATGAAGTAGAGCTTCAAATTAAATACGATGGCTACATCAAGCGCCAACTTCATCAGATTGGAAAATTCAAGAAATTCGAACAGCGATGCATCCCGCAGACTTTCAACTACGATCTGGTGTCTGGGTTCTCCAGCGAGGTACGGGAGAAACTGAAACGGGTGCGCCCTGAAACAATTGGACAGGCTTCAAGGATATCCGGTGTCACGCCTGCTGCTATATCACTGCTCCTTGTTGCAGTGGAAAAATACCACCGCCAGCCTCCTCAGCAAGTGGTCCATTAGTAACGCCTGGAAATCTGTTCCAGACCACAGAACGTTTCTCTTGACCTGGCATACGTATTCACGTAATTGTTCCACGTGGAACAGATCTCCAATTTCTCCTCTATTTTTGAAAAATTCTCTGATCGAATCGGCATTCGTCTCCAGGCTGATCAAGTGAAACAATTCATGATCTACCTGGAACAGCTTCAAATCTGGAATCGATCAGTCAATTTGACCAGTATCACAGCGACTGAAGAAATAATCGTCAAGCATTTTGTCGATTCTCTTGCCGGGTTGACAGCAGAACCTATTACTCATGGGGCCCGCCTGGTCGATATCGGAACAGGGGCTGGATTTCCAGGTATTCCACTGAAAATTACAAGAAATGACTTGGATATCACGCTGATAGAGCCAGTCCAAAAGAAAATATCATTCCTCTATTCTATCGTTGGCCTTCTCCGCCTTGAAGGAGTCGCCATTTTCTATGGGACCCTTGATCAGTTCATCATCAAGAATGGACAGAACTCTCCATTCGACTACATGACCACGAGGGCGTTGAAATACGAGTCAGTGTTGCGAAGAGGGTCAAAACTTCTAACAACGGGCGGGAAGGCTATCATCTATTCATCCTGTCGTATTAATCCATTAGAGCTTGGGAATGGATGGTCGATTAGCAAAGAACATGAATTTGACCTTCCGGTTGGATTCGGTCATAGAGTGATCTCTATTTTGTCACCAACATGAATAGTGGTGATGACGTATTGATGTTCCACGTGGAACATTTTCTATCATCTCGTTCGAGCAGATCTTCAGAATCTGATGAGAGAGGGGCCTGGAGCCACGCTGCATATGAAAAAGATTATCGCGGTAGCCAATCAGAAGGGTGGGGTAGGAAAGACAACCACGACGATCAATCTGGCGTCGGCGATTGCTCTGGAAGGAAGATCTGTCCTCTTAATCGATCTAGACCCCCAGGGAAATGCAACGAGCGGCCTTGGAATTGACCCGCGATCATTAAAAAAAACGGTCTATAACTGCTTGATTAAAGATACAAAATGTGAATTTGTCCGAGTAAAAAGTGCCATCCATGGTCTCACGGTCCTTCCAGCTAATGCAGATCTTGCTGGAGCAGAAATAGAACTCGTAAACGCCACCGGTCGAGAAACCCATTTGAAAGATGTGATCGGAGAGATCGTTGAACAATATGATGTGATCTTTATCGATTGCCCGCCAGCGCTTGGGATTCTCACAGTCAATGCCCTCACCGCAGCCAGTTCTGTACTCATCCCGGTTCAGTGCGAGTATTATGCAATGGAGGGCCTCACTAGACTGTTAGGCAGTATCGAGCGAGTGCGCCAATCATTTAATCCTGGTCTCCATATCGAAGGAATCGTCTTGACAATGTTTGATGCCCGCAATACATTGGCTCGCCAAGTTGCCGATCAAGTGCGTTCGCACTTCACGGAAAAGGTCTATCGCGCGGTTATCCCCCGCAATGTCGCGCTGGCAGAGGCTCCGAGTTATGGCCGGCCCGGCATATTGTATAACGCAGCATCAGCCGGTTCGCAGGCCTACGTTGCTCTAGCCAAGGAGTTTCTAACTAATGGAAAAGAAAGCGCTCGGTAGAGGACTCGATGCTCTCTTGCCGTCTGTGGCTGTGAACCAGCCGATTGAGGCCAGCGACGTACAGCACATACGAATTAGTGACATTGTTCCCAACCGGTATCAGCCACGGCATCATTTTGCCCCGGGAGAACTCGCTGAATTGGCAGCCTCTATCAGGGAGAGCGGTATCCTGCAGCCCATTATGGTGCGCCGCAAAGGCGATGGGATCTTTGAGCTCATCGCCGGTGAGCGACGATGGCGCGCCTCAAAAGAAGCTGGTCTTGAAACGATCCAGGCTGTCGTCAGGAATTGTAGCGATCAGGAATCTTTGCTGATCGCCTTGGTGGAAAATATACAACGAGCGGATTTGAATCCGATGGAAACGGCCCGCGCCTATTCACGGATGATAAACGAATTCGGACTAACGCAAGATGCCATTGCTCAGAAAGTTGGGCGCGACAGATCCTCGGTCGCCAACGCAGTGCGCCTCACACAGCTCCATCCGGAAGCCCAGAAACTCGTTGAGAACGGGACTCTATCAGCCGGCCATGCAAAAGTTATCCTTGGCCTGGAGTCCCCTGAACAACAGATGCAAATATCCACAATGGTGGTCTCTCATGGACTTTCTGTGCGAGAAACTGAAAAACTCGTTGAATCTTCACTAGTTAAGAAAAGGCGCACCCGCAAGACCCAGGTAAATTCTGACTGGACTGCGCTCGAAATGCGATTGCAGAAGAAACTCGGGACCAAGGTGCATATCGCGCCTAGAGGGCAGGGTGGGACAATAACGATTCAGTATTACTCAGCACAGCAATTGGATGGTATCGTCGAGACTCTGCTCTCAGAGTAAACCTCGTTCCATTTCAGTTGCATCGAGCACACTGGGAAAGGACATACTTCTTGCTTTTCCATAAATTTCCGCTACATTTGCTACCTGAAGAGACCGATACAACTACAATCGCATACGCAAACACTCACTGCACTTAATTTGGCCGGATACAGATGAGGAGGAGATCCATATGTGGAAGCCTGAGAAGCAAGATGGTATTGAGGAAAATGGGCCGAGCCTCACGCCCGCACGAGTAGAAACTAGGGAAGATGTCAGCGCCTTCATCGGGAAGGGTGTTGATTTCAAAGGTTCCATTTCCTACACGGGAACGGTACGAATCGATGGATCTCTTGATGGCGAGATCACGACCGATGGTGTGCTGCTGGTCGGGGAAGAGGCTGTTCTCAAGGCAAAGGTAACGGCAGGAACCCTAATCTGTAAGGGAAAGATCACCGGAGATATTCATATAAAAGAGAAGCTCAAACTGAGAGCTCCCGCTGTCATCAACGGGGGTGTGAAGACCCCCATGTTGTCGATCGAAGAAGGCGTGCTCTTCAACGGCACACTCGAAATGACCCAAGGGGCTCGAGACACGCAACGAGAGCCGGCACTTCGGGCCGTGACCCAGTCGGACCAACCGTCCGTCAAGCGAGTCGCCAACTAACGCCTGTTTCACGGTAGTTGTGCATCGAGATATTAGTCACGGTTGATGCAACCTCCTGCCGAGACACCTTGAGAACACGCCGCTATTTGGCGGCGTGAAAGGAGCAGACGACAGTTATGTGGGCCATGAGCGACAAGAGTGCTCGGGACAGCGTCGACAGTGAGAATTTTACCTTTCTCGGGAAAGGTGTTGATTTTAAGGGCGTCATTCATTTTGACGCAACGATACGCATTGACGGAAAAGCTGAAGGCGAAATCAGAACCACCGGAACCTTGATCGTGGGGGAACATGCGGTGATCAAAGGGATGGTATCCGCGAGAACGGTGATCACCAGTGGAAAAATCAACGGAACTGTCACCGCCGCTGAAAAGATTCAGATTCTGAAACCCGGCATACTCATCGGCGATATTCGCACCCCCGCCATTGCCATCGAAGACGGAGCCCATTTCCATGGAATGTGCGACATGGGCGCCCATAAATGGGTGGAGGAGGAACAGTCTGCACCTAATAAAAACGTCTACGATCTGACTTCCCATCGCGGGAAAATTCGTGCTTCTGACCTCTAGTCACATTCCTCATACCCCTCTGCTACGCGGTCATGAAGAATCCGGGCTAGCTCTTCTCACGGCCCTCTCTGTACAATAGCACTCTATGAACCGTCAGACTGTTCTCCTCGGCATGAGTGGCGGAGTCGATAGCTCCGTCGCGGCAGCGTTGCTCGTTCGTCAGGGCTACGACGTGCACGGCGTCACGCTCCAGGTCTGGGAACATGAAGACAAAACCGCGGCCGCTTCAAAAAAGTGGCAGGAGCGTGGATGTTGCAAGATCGGGATTGCCAAACATGTCGCCAAGACGCTCGGCATCCCCTATGAAGTCATCGACAGCCGGGATACATTTCGAACAAAAGTCATCGAGGACTTTCTCCATGGATATACCCATGGCATCACTCCCAATCCCTGCGTCCGCTGCAACGAACGGGTCAAGATCCAGGGCCTGATCGCTCTGGCTCAATCGAGGGACATTCCGTATGTCGCCACCGGCCATTATGTGCGGGTACACAAACACGACGGATCTTGTACGCTCCATCGTTCCGTCGATTTAAAGAAAGACCAGAGTTACTTTCTCTATCGGCTCAATCCTATCTGGCTCTCACAACTTCTGTTTCCAGTTGGCGGCATGCAGAAGACGGAAGTATGGCAGGAAGCGGAGGCACTCGGCCTCCCTGCTGATGAATTGAAGGAAAGTCAGGAGATTTGCTTTGTCAGTCACGGAGACTATCGAACTTTTATCGAAAGGGAGACCCCCCAGGCCAAGCAGCCGGGATCCTTTATCGATGAAACTGGTCGTTCCCTCGGCCGGCATGAGGGCATCGCCTTTTATACTCCCGGGCAACGCCGTGGGCTCGGTGTCGCCACAGGCCAACGCCTCTATGTCCAATCTGTCATCCCCACGACGAATACTGTCATGCTCGGCCCCGAAGAGTCTCTCTATCGAAGCACCTGCGACGTAAGCGATCTCAACCTTTTTACATCATCGTTTCAGAATGGGCCGACTGATGCCGAGGTCAAGGTCCGGTATGCCACACCGACGACCCCGGCAACCATCTACCCATTGAACTCCTCTACCCTTCGCATCCAGTTCCATAAACCCCAGCGCGCACTAAGCCCTGGGCAATCTGCCGTCTTTTATCAAGACAATCAAGTCTTGGGAGGGGGCATCATTCAACCCTTCTAACGTCTACCCGTAATTCCGGCAATACCTTCCCTTGACTTGATCCAGACCCTTCGTATAGCCTCTCCCTACGGTAATGGTCCCGACAGTTTCCCTGCTTCATCACGCATTTGAGGTTCGACATGTTCGGTTCGTTCGGCTGGATGGAATTACTGCTAATCCTGGTCATTGTCCTCATCATTTTCGGCGCCGGCAAACTGCCGCAATTGGGCGAAGGACTTGGAAAAGCCATCAAAGGATTCAAGAAAACCGTGCACGAAGCGGACGCCATAGACGTCACGCCGGCTGAACAGTCTCAACAAGCCCAGGGTGTTTCAGCCAATGCGGCCGCCGCACAACCGGAAGCCGCGCCTTCATCTGCGCCGAAAGCCGCACAACCAGGGCCGGTCAAACAAGGATAAGAGAACCTGAGTCATGCGACGCGAGCGGCAATTGCACGCCGCCCGAATCAATCACGCATTTCCAGCGATATACCATGTTTGGACTAGGAGCAGGCGAAGTCCTTATTATTCTGGTGATTGCGTTTCTCCTCTTCGGCCCTAAACAATTGCCGGAGGTGGGGCGGCAAGTCGGAAAAGCCTTTAAAGGATTCAAGGATGTCACGGAAGATCTGCGGAAATCCGTCGAGCCCGAGTTAAATCTCATTCAACAAGAAGTCAAAATGGCGGAACAGGACTTCCAGGCCTCCCTGAAAGAGACAGAAGAGGAAATCAACTCAGCAGCCAAACAGGTCGAAGACAAAGCAGCCGGCCAGCCGGGCCAGGTTTGATCGTGCATCATCACCACCCGCCGATACACCACTAGTCTCAAGGAACCACCGTTACGTGAGATTGTTTTTCTCGTTTCTTTTCCAACCCAGACACCGGAGGCACGCCGGGCTCGGGCCCCATACCTGGAACGAGCCCCTCGGCATACGCGCCTTCGTACTCGCCGTTGCGATCGGCCCAGCCCTCCTCTTGGCCACCACCACGATCGTCAATGCGGCCTTCGAAATACCGGAAAACGAAAGAATCACCAATATCATCGTCATCGGCAGAGGCATTCCCCTGAAGGAGAAGTACGAGCTCTTCGATCCGAACATCGGCAGGAATTTTGACCTCAAAAATCTCTGGATCCGCGCAGACCTTCGCGTCCGTCCTGAATACAGGAACAATCTCTGTTTCGGCGGAGGGATTGGAAACGGAGGAAACTGTAACAACCCTCTGGGAATAGCCAACCACTTCACAGGCAACGCCAACGATTCGTTCGTTCAACAGATGACCCGATTGGGCATCGGTTATGACATCTCTCCCGATGTGAATCTCTATTTCGAATTCATCGATTCCCGCACCTGGGGCGGGAACGGGGATCCGATCAATCATACATGCGCCCCCGCTCTCAACACCGGCAAATCAGCCTGTTCTCTCGGGATCCGAGCCGGCTACATGCTGGTTCGCAATTTTGCCGGAGTCCCTGGCCTGGGGATCAAGGCCGGACGGCAATACCTTGTCTTCGGTGATCAAAGCCTGTTGGGGCACTTCGATTGGGCGAACACCGGGTTTTCCTTCGATGGGATCATGGCGCAATACGGCACGAGTTTCATGGATTCATCCTTCGGCTGGTTCAGGCTTGCAGAGACTGATCTCCCACAGGGCGCGCCGCTCGGCAGCGGGGGCCCGAATATCAACCCGGTCACGGGACTACCGGTGACCGGCCAAGCGAGAAATGCGCATGGGGATGTCGATATGCTGGTCCTCTATAACCAGATCAAGGCCGTCCCCTGGTCCTTGATCGAACCCTTCTATATCTACTACAAGAATAATCTCGGTTCGACCGATGTCCGTGCTCAGGGTTTGGGCACCCCGAAGCATGGGAACCAAACACGGCATGTTATTGGGAATCGTATCGCCGTCAAGAAGGCCGGGTTCGACTTCTCTAATGAGTTGGTCTACCAGTTCGGCCAAATGGGTGACACCGGCGGGACGACCGAACCTTGCGGCGCGACAGGAAATCAGACGAAGTGTCTCCACATCAATGCGTGG
Source organism: Nitrospira sp. ST-bin4 (assembly GCA_002083565.1). Classification (GTDB taxonomy): domain Bacteria; phylum Nitrospirota; class Nitrospiria; order Nitrospirales; family Nitrospiraceae; genus Nitrospira_D. The sequence continues at coordinate 55,868 of MSXM01000061.1, forward strand.
GCGACCAGAAACTGGATCGGCTACACGTTCTATGATTGGGCCTGGAAACCCCGGTTTGCTCTTAATTTCGACTATGCCTCTGGTGACGGCCGTGCAAATTGTACGTTGAACCCGGCCTATGGAACCTGCTCCACCGCCAACACGTTCGAAAACCTCTACCCCACCAACCACATTCACATGGGCTACATGGACGTCCAGGGATGGAAAAATACTTTGACCTGGTCAGCCAATTTCCAAGCGAGACCGACAAGAGACGATCATATAGAAGTCTGGTACACCAATCTCAACCTTGCCAATGCCCAAGACAACTGGTACCGCGCAAGCCAAGGCGTCTATGTCTTTTCCAAGGTAGGGAATACGACAAAGCACCTTGGAGATGAGCTGGACTTCACCTGGACCCACCTGTTCATGGACGGGAAGCTGGCTTTTCAGACATCCTTCTCCTATCTCTTTACGGGACCCTATATCCGGGAGAACCTCGGGACCAGCAAAAACCAGACCTGGGCCTATGCACAGCTCTGGTTGAATTTCTAACCGACACCTTCGAATCTGTCTCTCTCTGATTGTGGATGACCTTACACGACAACTCAGGCGCCAATTCGGTTTCGCAGGGTTTCGGCCCGGACAGGAAGAGGTCATTCGCACCGTGTTGGCCCGGCGCGATGCGCTGGCCGTCATGCCGACCGGCCTGGGCAAGTCATTGTGCTACCAGCTACCGGCCACGCTCCTGCCGGGACTGACCCTCGTCGTATCCCCCCTCATTGCCTTGATGCAGGACCAGGTAGCAGGCCTCACTCAGCGCGACATTGCGGCAGCCGCGTTTCATTCGGGCCTTTCTGAACGGGAGCGGGATCTCGTTGTGTCATCACTGCGCTTGCAACGCCTCAAACTCCTCTATCTGGCGCCGGAACGTATGCAGCATGAAGGGTTTGTACGCCTGCTGCGCTCCTGCCTCATTTCTTTGCTCGTCATCGACGAAGCGCACTGCATTTCTCAATGGGGCCACGATTTCAGACCCGACTATATGAAGCTCGGCAACCTGCGCCAGGAACTCAACAACCCTCCATGTCTCGCCTTGACCGCAACGGCCACATCACGGGTCCAAACCGACATCAGCGAGCGATTACTGCTGCGGGAGCCTCTCCATTTGGTCACCGGATTTCGCCGTGAGAATCTCGCCCTATCCGTACGTTCCTGCGTCTCTCGTCAGGACAAACTGGCGGCGTTGGATCGCATGGTCAGCGGCTGCCAGGCAGGTTCCATTGTGGTCTATTGCGCTACCCGCCGGACCGTCGAAGAAGTGGCAGGTATGCTCAGGCAGTCGCACCAATCAATCGGCTATTACCATGCTGGACTGTCCGATGAGGAACGGTCTCTCCTCCACGACGGCTTCCGCCGCGGCGCCATTCGGGTGCTGGTTGCAACCAATGCCTTTGGCATGGGGATCGATAAGGCGGATGTACGGCTGGTCGTCCATTTCGATGTTCCCGGCAGCGTCGAGGCCTACTATCAAGAAGCCGGACGCGCAGGACGAGACGGAAAGTCCGCGTCCTGCGTCTTACTGTTTCATGAGCGGGACCTGGCGACACAGGAATATTTCATCGAGCAAGCCTCACGCGACCCCGGCAGCACCGGCCGCGCCGACCGTATGAGGACGCTTCTCACCGAGATGATCGCCTACGTATCCACGACGATCTGCCGCCAATTGGCGATTCTTCATTATTTCAACGATGCTGATGAGCAAGCATTGGGACCCTGCAACCTCTGTGACCGCTGCGTCTCTACTCAGGCGGCAGACCGCCCAGCCCTGGGTGACAAAGATGACGCCGATGCGAAGGCCGTTTTGGAAACCATCTCGTGGTGCGGAGGACGCTTCGGAGTCAACCGTATTGTTGACATCGTCCGCGGAAGTCGCTCAAAGGTGATGCTCGCCTCTGGCGCTGAAGACTGTCCAACCTATGGCAGATGCAAAACCCGGTCGAAGATATCGGTGACTCAGCTGGTTAAAAGCCTGGTCGATGCAGGCTATCTGCATATCGAAGGACTGGACTACCCAATCCTGGCTGTCACGCGGATCGGGCAAGAGGTGCTGCAGGGGAACCGCTCCCTCAATCTGGAAAAGAGACTGGGACGAACCATCCAAGCACCCCCCGACAAACCTCATCGTGAAGGGGCTATACCGGCGGTTGTTCCAAAATCCGAGATAGTCGACCCTCAGCTCTTCGAGCGGCTCCGCCGCCTCCGTATGGAACTCGCGGACGAAGAAGGGGTCGCGCCCTTTGTGATTTTTCACGACAAAACGCTCCGTACGATCGCCAGCCATAAACCCCTCACGTCCGCTGCACTGTTGGCAATTCCAGGAATCGGCGAGACGAAAGCCGAGCGGTACGGTCGGCGTGTACTCAAACTCCTGACCGGGGAGTGAGACTCACCCTATCGACTGGAAATCATGCGCTTCGCACAGTGCGATGCAATTAGAGATTGCCCGCCTTCCCCAACCGCTCCTGAAGCTCGCCATACGTATGCGTGACGGGAAACTGTGGAAACTCTTTGGGCAAATGGTCGGGCGGCCTGAAGAAGAATCCGGCATCCGCTTCGCCAAGCATGGCGGTATCGTTGTACGCATCCCCGGCGGCCATCGTAAAAAAGTTCAGCGACTTGAATGCGGCGACCGAATGCTTCTTCTGATTCTGCATCCGCATATGGTAATTGGCAATGCGACCTGCTGCGTCGATCTCCAATTGATTACAGAACAGCGTGGGGAAGCCTAATTGCTTCATGAGCGGAAAGGCGAACTGATAAAACGTGTCGGACAGAATGATGACTTGGCACCGGTCATGAAGCCAGCGGATAAACTCCGGCGCCCCTTCCAGCGGACCCATCGTACCGATGACCTCTTGAATGTCACTGATCTTCAGATTGTTCCGATCCAAAATAGCCAACCGTTGCCTCATCAATTTGTCGTAGTCGGGCATTTCGCGGGTCGTGCTTTTCAATTCCTCGATCCCGGTTTTCAGCGCGACATTGATCCAAATTTCAGGAACCAACACGCCTTCCAAATCCAAGCACACGATCACGGGTTTCTGCATGCCATCACTCCTTGTTCCTCAAGATTTCGTTGGGAGGGTAGAGCCACCAGCTGCCTGTCGCTTTCCCTGATTTTCTGATTCCCTGATCCCCTGGCTTAAGAACCGCCACACCTTGTCAAGCGCCGTATCCAGGAGCCGGGAACCCTGCCATGTTCTATGGCTCTCATGCTGATGCCGTTCCAGCCAATCCAAAACAGTCGGCAGCGGAATCATTCTGGCCGGACTCTCGGTTAATTCACCCCAGAGCAGTCCCAATACGGGACCGATACGAATGGGCACAGGGATCGGCTCCACGGAATTCGCGAGCAGATCCTGGCACTGCTCCGCAGGCGAGGTGACAAGTAATTCACGGCACGCTGCAGGACGTTGTTCGTAAATCGAGCAGGCGTCATCCTCCAGGAATGGACAAGGCATCCGTAGAGCATAGTACTTCTGATTGATCGGCTCTAACGCCTCATCATCCGGTGGTCGAGAAGACTCGCCTATTTCCACAAGACGATGCCAGAGTCCCTGTGCCAGCAGGGTGGATTTCGATGCCGCAAATCGCTGGGCAATACGCTGCTGTTGTTCGGTGGGTAGCAATCGAATGAATTCCGTCAAGGCAAAGGCTTCCGGCGGAGCGATCGGCACCATCATTCGACAACAGGCGGCGCAACCTTTTTGGCAGGAACGCGTCTTCCCTTCTGCGGAAGCCTGGGTTTCCTCCAGCGCCTGCGCCTCCTCTCCCAATCGCCGCATCAGAGGGACAATCGCGGTGACAGGAACAAAGGCAGTCGGTACATCCACGGCCGTCGTCAACCGGCCGGCTCTCGTGTTCAGAGCAATTTCAAACCGTTCGGTCGCTTGTATGCTCATGTCATAGCAGGAGTCTGTAAGTTCGCCTCCAAGATGGGCAAGCCCTACGCCACCTGTCCCGGCGGTCATCATAGAGAAGGGGCCGCAAGACGGTCAACCGTGGCGTGACAGAGCCTTGCTCCTGAACAGGAGAAATCCGATAATGCGTCATGGATCAACCGCCGATCATCATGTCCGGCCATGTTATCGGACTGCTGAAAGAGTATATGCACGATCTGGTCGATCAAGCCACGCAAGAGACCAAAGCGGATGAACAATTTGGATTCAGCCAGACGCCCTATCGTCCCGATCAGGCCATTTCCGATCTCCTTGCGTTGCTGGACGACCGTATTGAATCGGAGGGCATGCAAGTCGGTCTCCCCCATAATTTTCTCCATCAGATGTGGAGCCTTTGCAACGAGGCATCCGCCGAGATCGCAGAGCGAGTCTGGCTGGAAGGAAACATCGGAAATCACATCACCAGCAAGGCACAGACCAGAGAAGTCACCTACCGGGCTTTGATCGACTTCATTGAGTCGCGTTCTCGCGAAGAAACGTGACCAATATGCCCCTGAGGGTATGGAGTGATGAACAAGAAAGGAACCTGTGACGTGCCACAGACAAGGCGATACTGGCTGATGAAGTCGGAGCCTACATCGTTTTCGATCGACGATTTGATGCAGGCTCCATCGCAAACCACCTGCTGGGATGGGGTCCGAAACTATCAGGCCCGCAATTTCATGAGGGACATGGCGGTCGGTGATCAGATACTGTTCTACCACAGCAACGCCGACCCGCCGGCGGTCATGGGAATCGCCGAAATCGTCACCACAGTCTACGTCGATCCCACACAGTTCGACAAGAAGGACTCGCACTACGACCCGGAGAGCAAGCCCGCCCAGCCCAGATGGGAGATGGTAGACATCAAATATGTACGCAAGTTTTCACGCCCGTTGTCGCTGGATCAACTACGGAAAGAGCCTACCCTAAAAGGGATGGTTCTCTTGCGGAAGGGATCTCGTCTCTCGGTTCAGCCGGTCAGGCCATTGGAGTGGAAGTACATCCTATCCTTGGCACGGTAAGCCCTAGACTGAATCATCAGGTACTGGCTTTCCCGTCATCCATATACCGATGTTGCCAGTCCAGCCAGGCATGTCCAAGCTCATGGGCAAGGATATAGCGCCGGCGCGTCACAGGAAGACCTCTGCGCAGATAGATGGTCTTTGTCTCGGCATCCCAAATTCCATCGGCATCCTTATCCCGTTTGTCCATCTCTACATCGGAAAGCTGCTTCACAGTAATCCGATACCCGAATGGAAGCACCACACCGCGTGGAATCCGTAACTGTCTCCTTCTTTCATTCACGATGGCACCCATTCGCCACCTCATCCTGTCTTACAGACAATTTAGCCTACCATAAAGGCCCCATTAAAATATTGATGCATTTGTGCTGTATAATCATTGGCTTATGCTGCCAGAGCAGCCTTCACAAGGAGAGGCATTTTGACTAATGCACGCCTTCATCCTACTGGAAGAAGCAAAGAAGGAAATGAAACATCCCGAACCATCAGGAGCTTCGAGTAGTCACAGCACGGCAGGAGATCGCTTTGAAACTTCTTGAATGACAAAAGAGTCCAGCATCGCACGGTCGGAAGGAGTCAGAGCGCCAAACGCGATACCGGCCCTGTCCTGCCTAGTCCAAACCACAGTCCCGGCAGCTTTGATAGTTTGACCATGGCCAGGCACCTCGAATCGTAACAGCGTCGTCGACCCAATCTGCAGTGGCTGGACAAGCTGACAGACCGCCATGCCTCCGACACCGATGTTGCTGGTCAGCCCATTTGCGCACATACCATATGCCAGAGTAACGGGTGTCATGATCTCCACTCGCAACGACACGCGTAGATCTCCTGCTCTATTACAGGACGGACGATCATGTTTCCCATACACTCGATAGACCACCATTGATTGAGATCTGTCAGCAACAGTTCCTGCTTCAATCTGATGAAGCCAAAATCGATCGCTGAGATAGGCTGCAGTGGTAGCCACAGCCAGGATGCGGCAGGAACCAAGACCGAGAGCCGGATCGTCTGGTTCATGCGGATGACGCGCCAATTGACCGGCGCAACGGACCGCCTCTCCCCTCGTTGTAAATTTGAGAAGTGATCCGCGTCCAACACACAGAGCCGCGACCTCACCGGTTGACAGTCCAATGCGCATATCAATCGGCGGAAAACCTCGATCCTGCCATCGACGATTTAAGACTTGCAGCGCTTCCCCCATGGCGACGGCACAGGCCACTGCCCGGGACGCGTCTGCCTGGATCTCATCGGAGTGTGCTCGCGGAAATGGCACACCGAAGTTGGCTTTCAGCGCATCCCCAAAGCATTGCTCGACCACGCCCCGATGATCCACAACAAGTCGGGCCATTGTGTCCAGATAGTCTGTCGTCCATGTCGTGATAACCTCGGTATCGCAAACTCCCCATTGAGGAGCAAATCCGTTCATCTCTGCAAAGAGAACAGTCGCAGAGAGCTTTTGTGAACACAACCTACCACCGGGCACAAATTCCTTCCGCTGCTGCCAGATCAGGTCGGCAAGATCCGACGGAACATGGCGCGAAAACACTTGCCCGGTAAATCGGCGCTGCTTACGGGCCAACACGACAGAATCTGCCGCCATCACGACATAGCCCATGGAGAGGGCAAGAACCCCCACACTCAACGGCAACACCCAGTGGGTTGCCAGGCTCATCACGACGGCGACGAGGAGATACCCGGCTGAGAGCAACACAACAAGCCCTAGAGACAAGGCAAGCTGAAACCGTCTGGTCATCCACACAGCGGTAAACGACGTTACAGTGAGAAGTACGGCCGTCACCACCGGAGGAATCTGTTGGAATGTGCTTGGATACTGAGTCGGCTCAACAAAGCTGAGGGTACCGAGGGCGTTAGTCGCCGTTGCGATGGCCAATTGATTCTGAATGGTCTCGTTTGCAATCTGAGCCACAATCAACTTGTAGGCCAGGACGTCGATTCCATCGAGCAATTCCAAGAAAGAAATCAGGATGACGATCAGGGCTATGGCGATACCGTGTATCCACCAATGTAATAAGGACCGCCTTGAATGATATTCGCTCTCCATAAAATACTGAGAGAAATGCATCCCTTACGAATCTGCTGTACGATATCAGTGTACCTCCTTCCATC
>MSXM01000005.1:0-1706 GCA_002083565.1 Nitrospira sp. ST-bin4
GAACGGCGCTCTCGACCTGAGGTCATGTGTGACGGAGAAAGGGGAAGAACGAACCAATCAAGAAGGCGAGACCGGACTGAGAGGGTTCTCCGCTCTCAGTCCGGTGCTACCGACGCTTACCGTTTCAGATTCACCAGCTCCTGGAGGATTTCATCTGATGTTGTAATCACTCGCGAATTCGCCTGGAATCCGCGCTGGGCGGCGATCATGTCGATGAAACTTTCGCCAAGATCCACATTCGAGAGTTCGAGTGAATTGGACAGCACACGGCCAAGCCCGGCGCTGTCGGGTGTCCCGGTCACGGGCTGGCCGGAATTTCCCGATTGCGCAAACGTGTTCTTGCCCGTTCTTGTCAGACCGATAGGGTCGGGAAAGCGCGCGAGCACCACCTGGGCCAAGGCACGAAGTTGTCCATTGGAAAATCGCCCGCTGATAGTCCCGTTGGAATCGACAGAAAAGGCTTGTAACGATCCCGCAGCGAATCCATCCTGAGTTTGCTGCACCAAGGCCGAGGTTGAGCCGAACTGCGTCGTCCCGTCCAACCCTGATCCGCCGTCGGTCGTCACGCTGGTTCCATAGTTCATAACGATCAACTGGTCTTGCGTGGCGCCGTTAAAGTCGATTTGGAGCTCCCCCGGCGTGGTACCGGTAGTGCCCGCCGCGGTACCGGTATCGTAACGGGTAACCGGACTTTCCCGATCCAGTGTTCCGTTGGTGCCGAAGGTCAAGGTACCGGAGCCCACTTTGACGATGCCCAAGCTCGCATCGATGTTGCTCGAATCATAGTTCGCCGTTACGACATCGGCTGCATTCGCCACCACATTGTAGTTCCAGGTGTTTTGACCGGTTCTGGTAAAGTACGTGGTCAGCAGATGGCTGTTGCCGAGAGAGTCGAAGACCGTCATCGAGGTTGAAAAGTTTGAACTGGCCGACGGGTCGGACAACAGAAAATCCGTCCCCGTCGTCGATGTGCCTGTGGTCATATTCAAATCGGCGGCCAGCGTATCGCCGCCGTTTGCGGCCACAACGACAGTCCCCGTCCCGGTCGTCGAGTTGTACGTCGTGCCGGTGATGCCCGACGTGAAGGTAAATATATTCGAGGGATTGACTGATGCCGTAAAACCGGAATAGGCCGCCGCTTTGAACGGATCATTCGGCACCAGGGCACGGACGGCGTTCTGAATGGCCGTGGCCAACGCCGCTCCGGTCAAACCGTTGGCCACGGTGACCGTCTGCACCCCGTCCCCGTTCAGATTGATGGTGAATGAATTGGCGCCGGCCGCGGTGGTCGTCACCGAAGCCGCAGAGGCCACCACATTCCCGCGCACTCCGGTCTGAGTCGTTGCGGAATTCAAGTTGGCCGCCACCAGCGCAATGGTCGTTGCCCGTGGAGAGGCGGTCGTCGACGGCAGGGCGATATCTCCGATCGTTCCGGTAATGGTCCCGGTGGTATCCGCCAGAAACCCTTGCAGCTTAAAGCCGGACGGATCCACGACATTGTTGTTCCGATCCAATCGGAACAGCCCCGCGCGCGAATAGAACGTCCCGCCTTGCGCGTCTTCCACCACGAAGAAACCGTTCCCGTCGATGGCCAAATCCAACACGTTGGATGACGTCGCCAGAGACCCCTGGGAAAAATTACCCTGCACGGAAGTCAGGGCAACGCCGATGCCCGTTTGAACAGCGCCCGATCCGCCCGAGATCGA
>MSXM01000005.1:1743-3567 GCA_002083565.1 Nitrospira sp. ST-bin4
CCCTTGAAACCGACCGTACTCATATTGGCGATGTTGTTTCCGATCACCGAGAGCGCTGTCCCGTTGGCATTGAGTCCGCTCACGCCGGCGAATAACGACGATAGAATTCCCATGGGCCCAGTCCTCCTTCTTATGTATCGTTTCCCGTCCTTACCGTAGTTCCACTACCGCTGATGGATCGATACTGAGATCGCCTGCAACCAGCTTGGCCTTCCCCTCTTCCATGCGAATGCCGGACACGGTCAATTGTCCCGCAGTCCGCGCGCTCACCGATGCGCCCAGCGTATCCGTTGCCGTAAGGACATACTGATAGATTCCTGCCGGCATGACCGCCCCATTCTGATTCCGTCCGTCCCACTCGGTGAGGTTTTGTCCTGCCGGGCGATCCCGATAGTCGAGGGTACGGATGACTTGCCCCTGTGGGTCTAAAATGTTGACGCGCACGGCCGCGGCATTCTTGTCCAGGGCGTAGCTGATGGGGGCCGGCCCATTGCCCAGCTGAATAAGTGCATGATCGACCGTCACGGTCCGTCCGACCATCGGAAGCAGCGTAAACTGGAGCGACGCAGCCTGGGCATCGAGGCTCCGCTGGAGAAGCTGTGCCTGCTTTGCGCTCTGCTCCAACTGACTGAATTGGGCCAGTTGGGCGACAAACTCGGTATTGTTCGTTGGATTCAGCGGGTCCTGGTTCTTCAGCTGCGTGACGAGCAAGGTGAGAAAGTCTCCCTGTCCCAATTCACGGGGGCCCGTCGCCTTCGGCGCCCGTGCAGTCGGAGTGGATGAGAGTGCGGATAGATCAATCATGTCATGTTCTCCTCATCTGTTCAGGCCACAAGATTCAGCCTACCCTGGGACCATGATCGCCGGCTATCTCGCGCCTCGAAGACTTGGACCTCATCACCCTGTGACGAGCCGTGATGCCAGCCGCGGCCCTGATCCTGAGACGGTCCCTGCTGGAACGACCGCCCTGCATTTTGACGATCGATATCGACACGGAACTGTCCCATTTCCAATCCATTCGCTTGCAACGCAGAATGCAACCGGTCCTGTCCATTGATGAGGAATTGCCCCACCTCCGCCCTGTCTGATGACAAGTAGGTATGGACCACCTCGTTCGCCAGCGCCACACGAATATTGATGCGGCCAAGTTCCGTCTCCGCCACTTCAAACACGACCGACCGTGCGGTCGCAGACAGAGGTGAGTCCCCGGCATCGCGAGAGGCCGGAACCGGCGGTGCCGGTGCGGGACTCGACACAGTGGAGGACTCGACGGGTCGAGACATGGAGAGTGCGGCTGTTCCGGCAGTCCCACCTTCGCCAGCCATCACACTTGCAAACCCTGCAGAAACGGGTGCTGCAGGCATGTGATACGCTGATGGCGATTCCTTACCAGTGTGCTCTCGGCCGCCCTGCTCAGACCAATCCAAACCCGATTGGAATGCGCCTTCGGCAATCGTCTGATGATCGGACGGCATGCCAGATAGCGGCTTCGTCTCGTACGCATCTGTCTGCAACAAAGCCGGCGCATTGGCCGGAACGACCACCGGGGCTGGCCGATCCGGCTGTATTGCCTGAGCCGGGTGGACGGAATCGGAGGTGCGAGACGATGGCACACTTTCCAGCCCCGGCCATGCGGAGGAACCCAGGCGCGTACGATCGAGATCAGCTTGCTGTGACAATAGCGGCGGCCCATTCGGCGAAGCAGCCGATCGAGATTCTCCGTGAGAATCAGGTGCCTTCTGTTCCACATCGCCGAGGGCCGATTGGACTCCTGAACCGGGATTCTCATGTGCTTGAAGAACCGTTGCAGCGACAATACTCCGC
>MSXM01000005.1:3636-27130 GCA_002083565.1 Nitrospira sp. ST-bin4
TGACCCGGTAACGAACCAGTTGCTGCAACCAAGGTCAGACCGAACGGTGTCGGATTCGGTGCCGACCCTTCATGATGTTCCGTACCTAACAGACCACTCTCCTCTCCACTGCCTGCCCCTACGGCATCCGATTGCATGATCAATGACACCGTGGCGAGAGGCTCGATGAGTGAGGACGACTCGATATGAGAAGCAGGATGGGCATAGTCCCCGAGCAACCATGATTCAGAGTTTCCATGGAGGACATCGGCTGCTTCCGGCACATCAAACTCTGGGTGGCTACCTTCTTCTGCCATATTCTTCCAGGTTTCAGACTCCTGATGATCTTGGGAAGACTGGCTCTCCGAAATCCTGGTAGGGCTTTTCTGAGATTCGTGGTCAGCCCTTGGAGCGTCGGATCCTTTCAAGGCATCCACGCCTGGATGTCTGCGTTCCGCCATCTTGTCCGTCTGGGAGTCAGACTGTTGGTATTGAGAAGTACGCTCCATCGGGACCCGCGCCTTCTCGGACCGGCCCCCTCGGTCCGACGCATCCACCGGCCGCCGATCTCCGGATTTGCGCGATGGCTCCGTGTCCCGCTCTCGACTGATCGCCTTGAGAACCGTTGAAAATTTCTTCCGGGATCCGATCTCAGTTGAACGGTGTGCCCGATTAGGCAGAGTCCCGGCGGGCTCCGAGGAAGACCCCGCGTTCGAAGCGGCAATCTGCGGGATAACGGCATTCATACCCATAAACGAACGACGCCCTCTCTGGCTTGACCAACCGGCACGCCAAGGACAATACAAAGCTTGTGCCACAGACATTGCTCAGCAAAACCCCACGAATTACGGCTTTTTTCTGGAGATAGAGACTGACCGGCTGGCGACAAGGACTTTTTTACTGGGTAGCAGGAACTTTCTTGCCGGTGCGCACTGCGGCAACAGTGGCGTCAAAGAGAATTGGGTTGCACGTGAAGCATGATGAGGCAGAGGCATGCACCTAGAGCTGAAGATGAGGAGGTAAGAGGTTAACACCACATTCCAACAGGAGGTACGAATGAGAGGAGACCGGTTGGCATGCACTCATCGTTTCGCCAGCACCATTTCCGTGGCGCCCGGGCCTGGTCCTCTTCTCCGAAACAGGCTTCGCAACAGACGAATACCGATCCCCGGATTACGGTTTTTGCGCAAGCAACTGCACGCTAAGTTTGGCCGCGTGCTCCGGCTTGACCTGGGCAAGGATCGCCGCAGCAGATTTTGTTTTGACAAGGCGAAGGATTTCGATCGCTTTCTGATCAGGCATCCGCTCCAGCCGGACTGCCGCGTCTTCTGACGGCATCGCCTCATACATCTTGGCAAGCTGGTTCTTCTGCGCCTGCGCTAGGCGTTCCTTAGGCGATGGTTGATCCGCCTTCGCACGCACAGTTTCAATCCGTTTTTCCAACGCTTCATTCTTCGCCAAAACCTTTTCGAGCTCGGCCCGCACTATCATGAGACGCTCTTCGTTCTGGCGGACAGCCTCTTCCCGACGGTCCAGATCGCGCTTTCGCAGATCCAACATCCCGAGAACTTCTCTCGGCACATCCAGTGCCGGCCCCTGCGTCGGCGGAGCAAGCAGCCGGCTACTCTCATCGAATTCTGCTTCTTGCGCATCGGCAGGCAGAACCGGTGGAACAGCTTGCATAGCGGCCGTTTGTGCCGGAACAGCAGCCGGCCGCACTTTGTCTTTCGGATTATTGGACGCTTGCCCCAGTTGCACCATAATCCATAAGAGAATCGTAGAGCCGATGACGCCGCCTGCGATCGTCAAAAGCGAGGACCGCCGTTGCGAAGGCGACAGGGCCGCCTTGGACCGGCCGGCACGGCTGAGAAAAATACCATCTCCTGTGGATCGCGCTGATTGTGCATTCATGACACACCCCTTCTGGCAGGATGCTGACACATACGGCCGGCAGCTTCATCCATGGCCTGCTGCTCCCGTCGGTGCAACTCGGCATCATGCGCCTCCCGTTGTCGTTCGAGAAGGCGCTCGAGTATTTTGCGTTCCTGGGTCGCTTCAACAAGACGGGCATGGGCACTGGTCCACACCTCGGTCAGATGGCCGACTGCGCTGCGCGCCTGTATCAACGCTGCCCGTTGCACATCCAGACGTCCCTGCCATTCCCACAGAGCTTCAATAACCAATCCCTGCTCGGTGTGGATCCGATAGGCCGATGTGTCCGACTGAATCTGCGCTTCAAGCGCATTGCTGCGCTGCTCCATGCTGAGTAATTCCTGAGTCGCCTGTGCCAGCTCCATCGTGAGCGCTTCCTGTACCTGTACGCGCAGCTTCCGCAACGAATCGAGTTTCATGCTGCCTGCTGCGCCAAGGCGCGCAGCCCTTGAACCGACGCGCCCAATCCTGCTGACTCATCGATCCCCTGCCGAAGATAGGCATTGACGGCCTCTTGGGCCTGGACAGCCCGGTCGAGCGTCTTATTCATGCCCTGCTTATACGCGCCGAGCAGAATGAGATCTTCGGACTGCCGATAGCGGGCGATTAATTCCCGAACCGTTCCTGCCGCATCACCGTGTTCCCGAGCGACGATATCGCGCATCACACGGCTGGTGCTCTGCAAGAGATCGATCGCGGGAAAATGATTCTGCGCCGCCAGCGCGCGTGACAACACGATATGCCCGTCGAGAATCGACCGCGCGGCATCGGCCACTGGATCAGTCAGATCATCTCCATCAACCAGCACGGTATACAAACCGGTAATGGCGCCTGCGCCGGGTCCGGTGCCGACACGCTCCAGAAGTTTGGGCAGCATGGTGAATACGGACGGCGTGTAGCCTTTGGTCGCCGGCGGCTCCCCGATCGCAAGACCGACTTCCCGCTGGCTGTACGCCAACCGGGTGAGAGAATCCATCAATAAAAGCACTTGTTTGCCCGCATCGCGAAAGTATTCGGCCACGGTGGTCGCCACCAGCGCCGCGCGCAGCCGTACCAGCGGCGCTTGATCCGACGTCGCCACGATGACGATCGACCGTTGAAGCGCGGCAGGCCCCAGATCGCGCTCCAGGAATTCTTTAACCTCACGTCCGCGTTCACCGATGAGCGCGATGACGTTGACATCGGCGGTCGTGTACCGGCTGATCATTCCCAGCAAGACGCTCTTTCCGACGCCGGAACCCGAGAAAATTCCCATTTTCTGCCCCTGCCCGCATGTCAGAAATCCGTTGATGGCACGGATCCCAAGATCCAGCGGTGTACGGATACGCGCGCGATGCAGCGGGTTGGGTGGAGCAGCATGGAGCGGATATCGTTCGAGATACGGAACGGCCCCCTTCTCATCGAGCGGGCGTCCAAGCCCATCCAGAATGCGTCCCAATAGGCCCGGCCCGACGGGCAAATGCGCTACCTGGCCGGTCATCGTGATGAGGCTGCCCGGTCCGATCCCCTGCATCTCTCCCAGCGGCATCAGCAACACACGGTCGCCTCGAAAACCCACTACTTCTGCGGCAATTGGCTCGCCGCCATCTTCCCTACTGATCTGGCAGAGTTCCCCCACCGTGGTCATAGGTGCATACCCCTCGATCACGAGGCCGACAGCCTGGGCAACCCGCCCTGAGACTGCGACAGGATCGACCCGATCGAGCAGGCGGCTAAGATTCATGATTGGCCCTGTTCTTCAGTGCGCTGCCCAACCGAAGCAACTGAGTGTCCAGGGACGCATCGATCACACGATTGGCGGTATGAATAAGACAACTCCCTCGCGTGATCGAGGCCATCGGTTCGATTTTTACCGTGAGTGCGAGATCACGCAGTGTCGCAAGCTCGGCTTGAGCAGATTCCAGCGCCGGCGCATCGGACGGATGCACTTGAATAACGACGACACCGGACTCCCGCACCGCCGTCACCGCAGACTTGGCTTGCGCCACAATCTGGTCTTTACAGGCGGCCGCCGACTCATGAAGGATTTTCGACGCAATGTGAATGGCCAACGCGGCAATCTCGTCTTCCATCGTCCGCTGAAGTGAAGACTGCGCCTCGGCCAGCTTCCGCATCACACCGGCAAACAGGGTCCGTTCATGCCTGCGCTCCTCTTCCGCACACTGTTGCCCCGCCTTCAGCCCCCGCTCGAATTCTGTCAAGCCGTCCTCTCCCCGCAATGACCCGTCATCACCAAACGTTTGGAACGGTAGGCTCGACAAATGAACCGCCCCGGACCGAACAGCTGCATGTTTCAGAACGGTCTGTTCGGCGCGCAGCCGGTGGAGTTCCAGCAACCGGCGCGCCGTCGCCAAGACCACACTATTGTCGATGGGCTTCATCAAAAAATCGCTGGCACCTGCCTTCATCGCACGTACGGCGAGTTCGATGGTTGCCGATCCTGTGATGACGACCCCGATGATCCGGTGGTCGATGGTCAGTGCCTCTTCCAGAACGGCGATGCCATCCTGATCCGGCAACGACACATCGATGAGCATCAGCGCGGGAGCCGACTGTTTCACCATGGCAATGGCATCCCGCCCGGATCCAGCAGCCCGAATGGACACCCCTTCAGCCCGGAAGAGCTCAAGAAATAAATTCCGGATCGGTTCATCGTCATCGACGGCCAAAACTGTCCCTTGAAGCCGTGGCCCCCCCGTCTGTCCGCGAAGAGCCTGCGCCGTCATGGTTGCTCCGGTCGACATTTAGACCAATTGTTCTCCTGCGCCGGCAATCACAATCCGCCCTTCCTCTTCCAGCTTGCGACAGACCTTCAGCAGATTCTGCTGCGCCCTCTCGACATCGGACACCTTGACGGGCCCTTTTGCCTCCATGTCTTCCTTGAGCATTTCAGCGGCGCGGCTCGACATGTTTTTAAAGAATTTCTCCTTGACGTCGGGATTCGCGCCGCGTAGCGCAAGCGGGAGATCATCCTTGCTGATCTCCTTCATCAGCTCCTGTATGCCGCGGTCGTCCACTTTGATCAAATCGTCGAACACAAACATGAGTGCACGGATGGAATCGGCCAGCGTCTGGCTCTTCTCTGCGATCTTGGCCATGATGCCGCCCTCATTGGTTTTGTCCATTCGCGTCAGAATCTCGGCCATCACCTCGGCTCCGCCGATGCTCTGACCGCCCAATCCCTTGCTTGCCAACAATGTTTCTTGCAAACTCTGGCTCAATTCCTCCAGGACATCCGGCTGTACGTCTTCCATAGTCGCAAGCCGTAATGCCACATCGCCGCGCATGGCATCCGGCAGCCCGGCGAGCACCTGCCCGGCCTGGTCGCTTTCAAGATGCGCTAGAATGACCGCCACCGTTTGCGGATGTTCGATCTTCATCATTTGCGCGATGCTCTTCGCATCCACCCAGCGGAGCGTCTCCAATCCGGGATAGGTTTTCCGGGTCATCGATTCGATAATGCGCGCCGCTTTCTCGGGGCCCAGTGCCTTGATCAGGACGGTCTTGATGTATTCTTTTCCCTGAAATTGCACATCCCCCGTCGCGCTCGCCTCCTTAAAATCCAAGATTACCGCATCTTCCTCATCCCGTGAAATCTGCGCCGTACCGCTCATAGAGGCGCCCAGCTTTTTGATCTCTTTGGGATCAAGCTGCTTCAAGACTTGTGCGGCCGCTTCTTCGCCGATCGCGCGGAGGAGAATCGCCGTCTTCTGCTCACCAGTCAGATTTTTAGCCATGCTCAGCCGTTCGCAGAAGAGCTCTTCAACCACTGTTTCACGACGACAGCCGTCGTGTCAGGATTCTTTCTGGCCATGTCGATGATTTGGGCGCGATCGGGCGCTCCAGGAATCGAACCGGCCGCCGCAGCCGCCGAAAGAGGCAGCGACGCAGATCCGCCGGCCTCGGGCTCCTGCCTGTCGGCGGTACCCAGCATGACGATCAAGGGACGGACAACGAACAAGAGGATCATCAGAAAGAGCAGGGCCCCGACACCGTAACGCAGATAGGGCAACCATGGGTTCGGCCCTTCCGATGCGGCTTCGGCTGCCGACGTCGGCAGTTCGTCCGGCCCCAAGCCGAATTGAACATTGACCACTTGGACCTGATCCTGCCGTTCCGCTGAAAAGCCCATCGCTTTCTTGACAATCTCCTCGATACGCTTCAAATCTTCCTCCGACCGTGGCGTATATTTCCTGGCAGATTCAGCAGCGGCGCTGTCAGCCGATGCTCCGTCTCCGACCTGAGCTGCTGCATATGTTCCATCGACCAACACAGCCACCGATAACTTCTTAATCGCGCCGACCGGCTCTACTATTTTTGATACCGTGCGGCTGATCTCATAGTTGACGGTCTCATTCTTCGTCACACTATTATTCGAACTGCTCTGCGCCGGCTCCTGATCCGTCCCCGGCGGCACGTTCGATTGCACGCCCGGAATACCACCGGATACCCCGTTCACCCCGCTGGACTTTTCTTGTCCGCGTTGCTCACTTCTGGCCACCTGGCTGTTCGGATCATACCGTTCTTCCGTGGTCTCTATTTTTCTGAAATCGACCAGGCTGGACACACGCACAACCGCTTTATTGATTCCAACGATCCGTTCCAGCATCGTTTGGATACGGGTTTCGATATCCTTCTCAATATTGCGCTGATACTCGAGCTGCGAATTCGTCAACCCGGCCGTCTCGTCCTCTGCGACCGTGCTGGACAGCAACCGGCCATGGCCGTCGACGATCGTCACGTCACGGGCCTGCAACCCTTCGACGCTGCTGGACACCAAGTGAATGACACCCTGCACTTGCGATTTCGTCAGCGCCTGTCCGTTGCGCAGCGCCAGAATGACGGAGGCCCGTGCCTTATCCTGCTCATTGGCAAACAACCGCCGCTCCGGCATGGCCAGATGGACACGCGCCCGCTCGACCTCCGGCATTTGCGCAATCGTCCTGGCCAACTCGCCTTGCAGCGCACGGCGGTAATTGAGTTTCTGGACGAACTCGGACATGCCGATCGACGTGCGATCAAAAATCTCGTAGCCGACTCCCCCTCCATGCGGCAGGCCCTGCGTCGCCAGTTGCAGCCGAAGGTCGTGGACCTGTGCGCTTGGCACCAGCACCGTCGCACCGCCTCCTGTCGTCTCATACGGAACCTTCGTTTCTTTGAGCTTGTCGATGATGGCCGCCGCGTCTTCACCGTTGAGATTCGTAAACAGCACCTGCATATCGGGCTGCTGCGTCCATAAGGCCAACGCGATCAGGCCCGCCACCGACCCGGCCAGGGCCAGCAAAATGATCATCCGTTGATTGATTGAAAATTGTGAAAACATGTCGGCTGCCTGCCTTTATTCGGTTCGATTCGTCAAATCTGCATCCGCTGAATTTCTTCGTAGGCCGTCACCAGTTTGTTTCTGATCTGCATCATCAACTGGAAGGACACATCAGCCTGTTGCAAGGCGACCATCGTCCGATGAATGTCCTGCGTCTGGCCGGTCATGAGGGCATCGACGGCCTGGCCGGCTTGGAGTTGCACGTCGTTGACCTTGCCGACGGCACTCTTCAGCGAGTCCAGAAACCCTCCGGCTCCAGCCTGCGACGCTGCCGCGCCGGGGGACGGCGCGGCAGGAATGGCGGAGGCTACCTGGGCAATGCCTTGAATAGGACTCATTGCTACCTCCCGATCTCCAGCGCTTTATTCCACATCGCGCGCGAGGCATTGATGGCCTGTACGTTGGCCTCATAGGCGCGCGAGGCGCCCATCATGTTGACCATTTCCTCCATCACATTCACATTGGGCAGACGCACAAACCCTTTCGCATCGGCGTCGGGATGATGCGGGTCATAAATCTGCTGCCCGGGCTTCCTGTCTTCAACCACCCTGGCCACCGAGACGCCTTCGAGCGCATGGGCCGACGGACCCACGGCCACCTGACGGAACGCCCGCTGAAATGTACTGGGCACCGGCGTCGACCGGAAGACAACATCTCGTCGTTTGTACGGACCGCCCCCTGGCGTTTTCGTCGATTGTGCGTTGGCAAGATTGCTGGCAATGGCGTTGAGCCGGTGCCGTTGGGCATCCAAGCCGGACACCGAAACCGCCATACTGTCTGACATTTCCATGATGAACCTCCTCTATCAACTGTGAACCGCTTGCCGATTTCGACCATCCGATCGGGCTTCGCGTTATCTCCCTTCTCGTATCACATTCAACAATCCGTGAAACTTCTTGGCGAGAATCGTTGCCGCAGTGTTGTACTGCATGGCATTGTCGGACAATTTTGCCATCTCCAATTCAAGATTGACCGAGTTCGCATCGAGCGGAAGATCGCCTGCCGGCACCTCGTTCAGCTTTCCTGCGATAGCCTGCACTCCCTGAGGCCCATGGAGCCCGAAGTGGCGAGGCTGTGTCGCCGCCAATACAACCGGCAACCGGCCTTGATGTGCGGAGCGCAGCTGATCCATAAAGTTCAGTTCGGAAGCTCGATAGCCGGGCGTTTCTTCATTAGCCAAATTCGAGGCAATCACGCGCTGGCGCGCGCTACGGAGGTCCAAAGTTCGTTCCAACAATTGTATGGTCTGATCAAAAATCCTCATGGCCTCATATCCTTTCTTTCCGCACCACAATGTCCGGCTTCCCGGTGCAACCTGAATGCCGGATTTAGAATCCGTGGCAAGATTGCGGCTACGTGTACAAAAGAACCTCCGGCCCTTCCCTAGGCATTACCCTCTCTCGTCGAAAAATTCCCATCGGCAAGATTTGCCTGGTCACAATGTCGTCATCGACAGTGGCTTCCCATCGGTTCGATACTCACGGAGCTTGTTCCGCAACGTGCGGATACTGATGCCAAGCTCCTTCGCCGCATGAGTCCGATTGTCTTTCACGCGCATCAGCGTCTTAAAGATCAGATCACGCTCCATTTCCCACAGCGAGCCATTGCCCGGCTGCGGAACGACCGGCGGCGAGGCGGCATCGCGAATCTCCACAGGGCAATGTTCCGGCAGGATCACGCCATGGCCGGCCAGCAGGACTGCCCGCTCCATCACATTCTCCAACTCACGGATGTTGCCCTTCCACGGCAATCGCTGCAAATGAGCCAGTGCGGCCTCTGACAACACCGGTAGCGGCAGTCCATTTCGCGAAGCCGCCGCCGCTGCGAAATGCCGCGCCAGCATGGGAATATCGGCAAGGCGCTCGCGCAGCGGAGGCAGCGTGACCGGAAACACATTCAACCGGTAATACAAATCTTCTCGGAACCGATTCTGCTCCACTTCCCGATAGAGCGTCCGATTCGTTGTGGCGATCACCCGGATGTTGACCGGCACCGGGTCGCGCCCGCCCACGCGATCGACCTCGCGCTCTTGCAGCACCCGCAGCAGCTTCGCTTGAAGCCCCATGGTCATTTCCCCGATTTCATCCAGCAGCAAGGTGCCGGTATGGGCCATTTCAAATTTGCCGATTTTCCTGATCAGCGCGCCGGTAAACGCTCCCCGTTCATGCCCGAACAGCTCGCTCTCCAGCAGCCCATCCGGCAACGCTGCGCAGTTGACTGCAATGAAGGGTCGGTGCGCGCGCGGACTGCGGCTATGGATGAACCGGGCCAGCAGCTCCTTACCGGTGCCGCTCTCTCCGTTGATCAGCACCGTCGCCTGGCTTGCGGCCACTCCTTCGAGCGTGCTCAGCAACCTGGCCATCCCGGGATCCTGCGTCAGAATTGCACGGTTGTCCGCTGTGCCTAGCGACGGAACAACTCCTCCCTCTGTCTCACGGCATTCCTTGAGGTTCGTGATCACCCGTTCTAACAAATCCATCGAGAACGGCTTCAAAAGATATTCGCTCGCGCCATGTTTCATCGCTTCGACAGCCGTTTCCACAGTCCCATAGGCCGTCATGAGCACGATAGCTGCCTGCGGTGCGCGTGCTTTCAGCTCTTTAATTAACTCCAGACCGGTCATGCGCGGCATCTTGAGATCTGTCAGTACGAGCCAGGGACGAAACCGCCCGACCCGTTCCAGAGCATCGGCGCCGTCCACCGCCCCCTGCACCGCATACCCGAGGCGCCGCACCGATTCCATCAACGCGGTCCTCATCGACGGATCGTCGTCCACAACCAGTATCCGCTCCTCTGTATCCGGACTGTCTGACGCCCTGGCGTCCGTGTCCCGCTCACTCATGGACTGCCTCCTCCACCAACACCTGTTCGACGGTCTCAGTGCCGATCTGTTCATGCTCTATGTACGTCACGGCCCGATTGCCGCTTACACAAAGGGAGGTCACCGGATGCGGCAGCACAATCGAAAATGAGGCACCGTGGCCGGCCACACTGTCGACATCGATGCGTCCGTGATGGGCTTCGACGATCGCATGCACAATGGCAAGGCCCAGTCCGGTCCCCTCGTCTTTGGTGGTGAAAAACGGGTCGAATAAGCGGGATCGGTACGCCGCATCGATCCCGGGACCTGAATCGCTGACGGTGAGGCGAACGGCTGAATCGCTGAAGGATTGTGTCCGATCCCTATCCAGAGTGACCTTGAGTACGCCTCCGGCCGGCATGGCTTGCGCCGCATTGATGATCAAGTTCAGCATTACCTGTTTCATCTGCCCCTCATGACACCAGATCGCCGGAATCCCGGGATCAAGATCGATCCGCACATCCATCGGAGTTTTTGCGATCGCATGCGCGGCCAAACTCAACGCGTCAAGGATCAACGGCTCCGCCGCACACCAGGCATGCGAGGATCGCGCCGGCTTGGTGTACACCAGGAGATTCTCCAGCAAGCGATCCATGGCATGGACCGCCTGGGAAATCTGCTCCGCATATATTTTTGAGGCCGGCTGCTCATGGAGATCCCGGCGAAGCATGGAAGCAAAGAGTTCCACGCTGCCCAGCGGGTTTCTGATTTCGTGAGCGATCCGCCCGATCATTTCTCCCATGGCCGCCAACCGATCTTTGCGCTGCACCCGCTCTTCAAGCTGGCAGAGGCGGGTCACGTCCTGAATGAGCACGAGACTGCCCGATCGGCATCCCGAACTTGTTTTCAAGGGTGTCTGGGTAATCGTCACCACAGCCTGCCCAATGCGTTGCGGGCGATCACACAGGCTGAGGCCGACCGCATCTAAAATGTCGGTGGCATGGCGGCCGCATAACTCTGCGGCGGTCATGCCGAGCGCATCAGCCGCCGGTGCGTTGCTGCGAGTCACGATCCCGGCATCGTCCAAGACAAGGATGCCGGTCGACAAGGACTCCAAGATCCCGTCGAGATGCGTACGCATAGCCTCGTTTTCACGGAGCTGCCGGCGAAGGGCATCATTGCTCTGCGCCAATTCCAGATCCATTTGTTCCACACGAGCCGTCAGCGCGCCGTACGACTGCTGCAATGTCCTGGCCGCTTGATCAAAACTGTGAAACGCAGTCTGAAGCACATCCCGTTCTTCCGAATGTTGCACGGCGGTGATCGTCATAGTTCCTCCTCAGTGAGCGGGCGGCGCATGCTCTGCAGGCTGCCCTTGAACGATGCTGCAAACCGGTTAATGAGCGGATCCTCTGCTTCTCCCACTTCGGCCAGCGCCACGGTCGCCCGCTCATATTGCTTCAACGCTGTCCAATGCCTGGCGGTCTGGAGATGCATCCACTCTGCGTGGCGCGCCGCCGGTTTCATATCCAACGCCTCGCGATAGACGGTAATGGCCTGCTCATGCCGGTTCAGCCTGGAGAGTGTGTCGGCATAGGCCATCATCGTATCAAGGGAACGAACAGCTCCGGCCTTGAAGGCTTCCTCATAGGCCAGCGCCGAATCTGAAAATTTCTCCAGTTGTCCCAACGTCTCAGCCAATTGAAGATACATCGCAGGACGTTCCCTATCTTGCGGATGATGAAGCAGCCACTGGCGGCACAGACGGAGAAGCCCTTCAAGATCGCCCTCGCGTCGCATCGCAGTCACGAGGAGGTGTAACACTTCGGGCCCGTACCGGCCCGCTTGGAATTGAAACCGGTATCGTTCGAGCACTTTTCTGGCCGCCGGCGCATCCTGTTGATCCAGATAAATGTTGCCGAGACCGACTAACGTCGATTCGAGCAAGGCCGGATCTTTGGCCTTAACCAGTCGCTGATATAAGCGTCCGGCCTCCGGCAAGAAACCCAGCCGTCGGTGGGCGTCGGCAATCTCGACCAGGAGCGGCGAGTGCGCGTACTGTTGCTCGGCGTTCGGCCCATGTCGATGGAAGAGGCTGACCACCGTGAGGTCGTCGCGGGAATTCACAGCCGCTTCGATCCAAGGCTTCAAGATCGCCGCGAGCCGCTCCGAAGCGCTCAGCGGCCATCGGTCATTCTCTATTCCAATTCGAAGCGCGGCCTCCTTGTATGTGAGCAGCGCACGACCCATGTCGTTCGTCTGTTCATAATGTTTCCCAAGATGGAAGAGCGCCTCGCTGCCCAGCGGAGTGTCTACATGCCGGCTCGCGACCGTCTCCAGCATCGTCCGATAGATCTTGTCGGTCTGATCAGGCACCGGCGTCTCATGCATGATGGCGTCGACCGTCAATCCCACCCAATTATCTCCGGCCGGCTTCATCCGCTCCGCGCGAAGCGCAGCCACCCGCATGCCGGCCAGCGTCTCCTGCACGCTGTTTGGGTAGTGCGCTATCACCAGCGCATAGAATAATTCTGCACGCGATGGTTGGGCCGTCGCCGCCAGACTGTCCGCCACATGCAACAACGCCGTCGGAGCATAATCATGGCGCGGATAGAGGTTGTAGAAAAGCAGCATCAGCTCCCGCGCTGACGCGTCGTGATGGAGTGCAGTCTGCGTCAGGGCGTATCGTTGGATCGCCAGAGGATCGAGCCGAAACGTCTCCGGCCATCGGCGATAACTAAGTTCAAAAAAGGTCTGCGCATCTGTAACCCGGCGCTGCGCATACACCGTATGGGCAAGCCCCAGAGTAGCGTGCCGGAGCAGCTGATCATGGCTGCTCCGTTTCCGCAGATTCATCAATGCGTGTTCGGCCTCGCTCCATTTGCGCATGGCCATGAATGTGTACCCAAGCCCCAGCAACGCCCGCTCACCGTCGAACGGCAGATGCAGCGAGTGCGCCATGGCCTGTTCATAAAGGGATTGCGCTTCCTGTAACCAGCCTTGTTCGAGATAGAGATCTGCGAGACGCCATTCAGCCCGCCTCGCGTTTGCCGATTGCGGATAGTCGCGCAACAATATCTTGTAGAGATGAATCGCCTCCGGACGGTTCCGGAACAAGGGATCTTCCTGAAGCGCCAGCTCTGCTCGGCACGCCTGCGCGGCGGGGGCCTGTGGACTATCAGGGTGCTCTGTGATAATCCGCTCGAACAGTCGCCGCGCTTCCGGCCACTCGCCTTTCTTGTACGCAGCGTAGCCTTCATGCCAGGTAAGATCAGCAATTCCCTGCCCCTTCCCTTGAACCTGTTCCTCCACGCGAGGGCCGTCGTCAAGCATGGATGGCCGGGAGGGTTCGGAAGATTCCACCCCCTGTGCGATGGCCTGCGCGGGCGTTGGTTCGGCTCTTTGATTTTCGGAAACAGTCGCGAGTGGCTCACCCAATGCCGGTCGGCATGCGGACATCCAGACGATGACCACGAACAAGAGCCAGCGGTATCGCAAGAGAATAGAGCGCATGGTGAGGGAGCATCAGCAAAGACCGTGCCCTAAATAATTGTGCGGATATTGAGGAAAAGCGAAGGCCGGACAGCCAGAGATGAGCACACTGTCAGGATTGACGACAACGGGAATAATAGGCCGTCAAGAGATTGACGAGGAGACGGGAGAGGCGACCGTCAATTCGGAAGACTTTGCGAGTGGATCCTCGGGTCGACGCCCTTACGCTTGAGTTTTTCGACAAGCGTGGTTCGGTTCAGTTGAAGCAGCTGCGCGGCCTTGGTGGTCACTCCGTTGGCTTTGCGCAGCGCCTCGACAATGAGATGCTTCTCGTACTGCTCAACCTCTCTGGACAGATTGATGCCGTCTTCGCTGAACCGAATGAACTGTTCATTGATTTCGGGGGCTGCCGATTGCCGGTAAATCTTTTCAGGAAGATCGCCAAGCGAGAGTACCCCCTGTTTCTTGAGCACGACCAACCGCTCGACCATATTTTCCAGTTCGCGAATGTTGCCCGGCCAGTCATAGCTGGTCAATAAACGCATCGCATCGGGCTCAATCCCCGAGATGGCCGTATGTTTGGTCTGATTGAAGCGCGCCAGGAAATGATCGATCAAGAGCGGAATATCGCTGCGCCGCTCTCTGAGCGGAGGAATCACGATGGGAATCACGTGCAGCCGATAGAACAGGTCTTGGCGAAACCGCTTCTCTTCAACCAGCGCTTCCAGATCCTGGTTGGTTGCGGCCACGATGCGGACATCGACCTGGATCGTACGATTCCCTCCCACCCGTTCGAAGGCCCGCTCTTGCAACACGCGAAGCAGTTTCACTTGGAGCGGCAGGCTCATCTCCCCGATCTCATCGAGAAAAATCGTGCCTCCGTTGGCCATTTCAAATCGGCCCATCCTGGTGTGTGTCGCCCCCGTGAACGCGCCCTTTTCGTGCCCGAAAAGTTCCGATTCGAGCAGAGTCTCCGGGATCGCCCCGCAATTCACCGGAACCAGCGGGCGGTCCCTTCGGAGGCTGTTGAAATGGAGCATGCGGGCTACCAGTTCTTTTCCGGTCCCGCTCTCGCCTTGAATCATGACGGTGCTGTCGCTATCCGCGACTTTCCGCACAAAATCCAGCACCTGCCTGATCGGCTCGCTGCCCCCGACCAATTGTTCCAACTGATACTGGTCCCGCACCGTCTTACGCAGCAGATGATTCTCTTGCCGCAGCCGGTAAAACTCCACCGCTTTGCGCACAATCACCGCGACGGTCTCCGGATCGAACGGCTTGGTGACAAAATCGAACGCGCCGGACTTCATCGCGCGCACCGCGGTTTCGATGGTGCCGAAACCCGTCATCATGATGGGAATAATCTTCGCGTCGATCCCGGCAAGGCGATCAATGACGGCAAGGCCGTCGATGTCGGGGAGCTGCAAATCAGTGACAACGATTTGGACCGGCGCATTCTTGGCGGCCTGAATCCCTGCCGCTCCATCGGCGGCAACGGACACGGCGTAGCCTTCCTGCACAAGCGTCTCGTACAGAATTTCCCGAACAGCGGGATCATCGTCGATCACGAGAACATGCATCTGGCTCATCGGTACGCCCTTCAGAACCTATAGGCTGCGTGCCGCACAGGATAATGATACGCGGCGGTCAATGCAAGCCAAACTCTCACGGGAGGAGCGCCCTTTCGGAATAGAGCCTTTCTTGACAGAATCTTTCGCCTATTGCTACTGTGCCCAGGAAACGTATGGCCGATCGGCAGTGGATCGACAGCGGGCTGGCGTAGCTCAATCGGCAGAGCAGCGGTTTTGTAAACCGCAGGTTGGAGGTTCGATTCCTCTCGCCAGCTCCACAAATTCCGCTGACGATTCAACCTCTTTGCAGCTTACAGAACTCCTGCTCTCATCCATCAACTCGGCCACTGTAACCGCGATTGTAACCGTCTGTTTCTCGAAATAAGCTGACAGCGACCGCGCAGCCTGTTCAAGGTCCTTCTCGTTCACAATATTGTACCGGTCAAAGACACTCCTGGTCTTGTGACCGGATATCGCCATCGCCACCTTCTCAGGGACTCCGGCGCGTACCATATTCCGTACAGCCGTCCGTCTGAAATCATGGGGGATCTTCCCCTTCCAGACCTTCCGACCTTTCGCCACATCCTTCTCCAATTGTCCAAGTCCAACGGTCTCACAGGCTTTCCGCCAAGAATGTTTAAGGGTTTGGAGTCGAATCCCGCCCCGATGACAGATCCAGGGGCAAGCCGGCCACTTCAGATCACAGCGACCTTTCCATGTGTTCAGAACCCGATACAGGTCACCGGTCAGAAAGAGAACGCGAGGGGTATTAGTCTTGGTATCCTGCGCGTGGAGAAAGAGCTTGCCTTCTGTCCAGTTAATCTGACGCCACTGAAGCGAGCAGACTTCACCCATCCTCATGCCGCTGTAGTAGGCAAGACTGACGGCGACCTGTGCGTAATCGGGTAACGCCCCTCTGAGGGCAAGGAAATCTTCATGCTCGAAGAACCCCGATCGGATGTTGTGTTCTTTCAACTGTGGGATATGGGGAATCCGAGCCACCAGTTGCGGTGTCTGCTCAAACCCCAGTCTGAACATTCTCTTGAGGTATCCAAGCTCACGATTGATCGTACCGTTCGCGGCTCCATGAGTCTGACGCTTGACGATGTAGGCTTTGATTCGTTCGCTTGTGATTCTGACCGCTCTCATCTTTCCGAAAAACGGCTTGAGATGAAGCAGATATTCCCCGATGCGGCGCAGCGTCTTTCGTTTATTCAGCTGGTAGTCCAGCTTCACTAAATCTGCAAGGTCTTCGAACGTGGTTCGCTCTACCTTGGGTCCGCGATACAGCCCTTTCGCAACGTCCCCCTCTCTCTCCTTGAGAAGCCTCTTGGCTTCTTCTCTGTCGAATGTCTTCGTACTCTCCTGAATCGGTCGACCTTCGATGTAGTACTTCATCCAGTACGGGCCGACCTCAGTCAACTTATGCGATGCAGGCTCCCGCTGTTTCCGGCGGTAGATCATGCCCATCATTGGCCTCCTTTTTGTGTTTGGCAATGAACTGATCCATGTCGACCACGTCCACCATGACCCGCCGACCCTGCCGGACTTGAGGAAGGTGCCCTTCCCAAATCAAGTGACGAATCGCCCAGGCGCTTCTGCCAAGATACTTGCCGGCCTCTTTGACGCTGTACAGCCGCTTACTGATGGTCTCGCTCACGTTGCTCACCCCCCCTCCTCGTTATAGATCTATCCCTCTGCCCCTAAGTCAGCTAACCGATCTGCCCGCTTTCTGAGCAGTTGGACTGCTTTGCGTCCGATGGTATCGACGGCAATCTTCATAGCTCCCACATTCCCCTCCAGGATCATGTCCATGATGACGGCAGCTCGTACATACTCGGAGACTGAAAGGCTTTGCTTCTTGGCGCATTGCTCAATCAACTTCCGCTCGTCGGGTGTAACCTTGAACTGCATCAGCTCTGTTCGAGACGGTCCCATTTTTACCCTCCATTGGAATACGTTCGGTATTCCTATAATACGCACAGTATTATATGTCAAGCGAGAGTTTGCATGAGTGGGTGGCACTGGAACTATCGAGCTAGCGGTGAGCACTGGCACTGCATGGTTCGGATCGCACATGAGACTGAGGCTTACTGGATTGGCTCAAGAGTCGGCTCCCGGAATCGGGAAAATCCTGGCACTGGTGGTGCATTCGCTTAGGGCTAACTTGCAGCACTCGTTGCACGTATCCACAGGGGGGGGGACCCGACGTCGGGCGTATATAACGCTTGCGCGGGAGATGGAGGTAGCTGTAGAAATATGCGGAGGTGCAACGGCGCATGCTAACCGAGGCGTGTTCCTCTCACGCGCGTACTTAACTGCGCAATTTCGCCCCCTTCCCTGAGTTGCAGGCTTTACAAAGAAGTTGCGCATTTTTCAAGGATGTCTTTCCGCCCGCTCTATATGGTCTGCGGTGATCGACTTCCGCTTCCTCATAATTTATTCGCCCCCAACAGTCGTCGCGATCATCGGGATTTGGACAAGTAATTCTTTTCTTTCGGACCGGAGCGGCGCTCCACAGAGCATCCTTTAAATCTTTTCCAAAAAGCCGTCTCGACGCCAGCCTTTTAGGAAAGCAGGGTGCGAGCACGCCATACCAAAACTCATGGCGATGTCGCCTGTTTCTTAGTTGGTCCGTCGCCTCACGAGTCGCGACGATGTACTCAGCAAGGCTACGCTCCCTACTCGGCAAACCTTTGAACGTGTACCTTGCAACTCGAGCATCAACTCTCGCCAGCTTGCGTAACGCATTCTTCACCGCTTTTTGCGCCGCTCGATTCTGTCTTCCGTCATGCGTAACGGCCCGCTGACTCATGAGTTCCATTAAGGCACCGACAAATGAATAAAAATCTGCCTTCTTGCACAAACGACTATGCTTGATGCCGTCGTCGGTCATTATCCGCCTCATCCAGGCTAGCGCACCATTGACCGCCTTTTCCGCTTTTCGAATACGTGGGTTCGTTAGCGTATCAAGCCTCATGAAATCATCAAGCTTCAAACGTCGGTCTGAAATTCCGCCATTCAAGTTTATCGTGCAAAGCTCCAGCATAATTTCATGGTACTGGTAACGATCAGCTTCGGCCTTCGAAAAGATTCTCCATGCTGCAATCATCTTTCTGTGCCAGCGCTTCTCCAGACGGCTACCAGCATGGAACAAGGGTGTCGAGTGTGAGTGGCGTATTTCGTTTTTGGTGAGCTTGGAGCCAGTGGAATTAATCTTAGCGAACACCTCCCATTGTGCGATCTTCTGACCTGCAAGACCGGTCAAATCTCCGCTGTACTCGATAACAGGGACTTTATAATTCAGGAAGTGCCTAACACCGACACCGTGTTCGTTTCGTATTTCAGGCTTTGATAGATCTCTAAAGACTAGGCGTTTGCGAAGTTTTGAGTTGTCTCTCCGAAGCCAGAAACTTAGTCGTTTCTCCCCACGAATGATACCGCCATAGCGGAAATGCAGAATGGTTTCGAGGCGTTGCTTTCCATCCATTACCTCGAATACAGCGGTCCGTCTTCCAGCTTTAGTCTTATAGAAAATGACCGCGGGAAGTGGGATGCCATTGAAAATCGACTCCAAGAGATCTTCTCTTTGGCGTGTTCCCCAAGCCGGTCTCCGTTGATACGGCGGGTTAAGCTGAATTTTGTTGTGGCGGTAATGCTTGCAAATCTGTGAAATCGATAGCGAATAGCATTTGAGCCTCATTCACGGATCCCCTTTAGCTTCCCTGCTTCACGCGTCCCGTCAAGAGGGTTATAGTGAACAACCTGGTGTCAGGAACCATTCATTAAATAGGAAGCTGCAACTCTGACCGCGCAAAATGATCAGCGTCAATGGGGCGATGCCTCAGGAGCTTGAGTGAGAGAATGGTTCCTGACACTATTTTCTGCCCCAGAAAGCTACTTCTTGGAATCACCAGACTGTGTGTCACCAGCCGGCAGCGCAGGCGTAGTGTTTTGGGCGGATGGCTGACTTTGTGGAGCTTGTCCCTGCGGAGCCTGTTGAAGATTTGGGATTGGTGCCCCCCTCCTTTCAATGGGAGCTACCTGCAGGTTAGGGATCGGCGCTCCTTCCTTTAACTGAACTCGGTTCCCTTTCGTCTCATTGCTCATAATCGCACTCCTTTCGATGTTGGCGAGGACGAATGCTGTCGTTAATGAGATTCCAAGAACGAACAAAATGCCTGAGGCGGCGTTCACCCAATCAGTAATTTGAGCGACCAGGCTCTTGCTCAACGTGTCCTGTTTGTCGTGAAGGTAATACTCTTCGGCTCTCTTGAGCTGTACGTCTATCGCACGCTGACTCACCCAGAATGACAGAATCGTTGTTAGAACCGCGGCAGTCAATACGATCCATGAAGCATATAGAAGATTGAACCACCGGGCCTGATCAATAGATACAATGTCTTTCAGAAACGCAAACGAAAACCCAAGGAATACAGTTGAAAGAGAAAGAATCGCCTTGTCGTAGTTCTCAGCATTAGAGAGCTGCCGTTTGAGAAGGTCGGCCCTCGTTTCTGCCAGGAGCTTTCTCTTTACGGCAGGCAGATCTTCTTCTTGCTGTTTATCACTCATACTATAGCCTTTGAATATAACGGCCTAAACAATAGTGAGAAGAATGGCGTCAGGAACCATTCATTGAATAGGAGGCTGCAAATCTGACCGCGAAAAATAATCAGCGTCGATGGAGCGATGCCTCAGGGGCTTGAGTGAGAGAATGGCTCCTGACACTATTTTCTACCTGCGGCCAATTTCTGCTGAAGCTTCGCACCCTGCAATGAGTTGAATTGCTTAACATAGGCGATTTTCCCCTCAAGGCTCGCCCTCCCCTTCTGACGGGCAAGTCCATTCTCATCTTCGCCACTCAGTGCGTACCTGTAAATTTCATTTCGCAAAGCTTTCCTATAGGCTTTTGGCACGTTTACTTTTTGATTAACGGAAAGGCCTGCAACAGTCTGGGGACCATTATGAGAAACTGCTATGGTCTTACGATCATTAGCTCTAAAGCCTTCTTCACTAATCACGCGCTTTAGAAATGACTTATATTTTGCTGCTCGCTTTTTCCCTGATAGAAAAACGTCATCCCCTAATATCGTGTGCCCGAAACCATGCTTGTCAGCAACGCCTTGAATTCGACGTGCAGGCCTCAGCCACAACAGATTCGCAACCATGGGGCTCGTCGGAGCTCCTTGAGGTAGTTGATCTGCGTGCGTGCACAGTTTTGTCAGCATATCTGCGACGCAATGAGGAAGACCTATTCCCATGAAAGCATCATAGACTTGTTTTGGCTTAACACTTGGGAAAAAGGTCTTGATATCAGCCTTGACCAGCATGTCCTTCTTAAGGTGCGGCATCGCTGCGGTGCGTTGATTTCGTTTCTTGCGATATCCGTGTATTGCTTCATGACTAGGAGCAAAGAGAAGAATACTTTTGTGTATGAGTCTTTGTATCTCCTTAAGCTCACCACGAGGCTTATAAAACTCACGTACTCCTCCGCTATCCTTCGGCTCCTCTCCTCGGACATAGCACCGGCTGGAAGTACGGCATAGGCGGAAAAGCGTATCCTTGCCGACGCCAAGATAGCGAGCCAAGGAATCAATAGACTGCAAATGAGCTCTTACTTCGCCCCATTTCATTGACTAACTGGCCTTTCGTTCCCCTAGGCGTAATCTTTCCATCTCCAGAAGCATTAGGCGCAGATTCTTCAATAAGTGCTGCTGTTTACTAGGCTGAACATCGTCTTTACCTTCAGCCTCCCAAAATAAAAGGCCAATTGGAACGTCTAGCTCTTTTGCTATTCTACGAAGTATTTGCAGACTAGGCTCCCTCTTCCCTGACTCAATAAGGGATAAGTAATGCGGCTGAATATCAACCTTTTCAGCTAGATCCTTTTGCCTAATACCTATTGCAGCCCTGAAGATTTTTATAACTTGGCCTATTTTGAGATCTTCAGTTTGTTTTGTATTTTGTTTTGTATATTGTGTTTTCATGGTCTTGTGCTGGGTTAGATTTAAAAACTAGGAGCTGGAGCGTATCTTGGCCATCTTGACAGCTAATGCTACTGATCGGCGCGACAGCATCCAAAACTTTTGCCTTGATTTACGGTCAGTTTTGTCTAGCCGTTGCATAGATCGGCGCATGCTTCGAAGCTTTCCAAGCATACTCTCCAGCTTCCCAGAGGTTAGCGCTGATGTTACTGCCAGCTCCTCAAAGGTTTGAATCACCTCTGCAAGGAACTGCTCCGTTCGAGAATATTTCTTCACGTTTCTCACCCCCCTTCTTTCCATCCGTTACGACAAAGGCGCCGCTAACCGACGTGGGCTAACTCCACGTCAGGAACAGTTATTTCAAACCCGACACTTACTTATAGCGTCGAGACCCAGTCAGATTGCCGCACATGCGACAATCCCGGGATCTGCTCTACGTTGGTACGGACCTGCGTCACCACATGTGGCAGTAAGAGCATGCGATGAGTTCGCTATCACCTGTGACACCGAACCTGCGTGCTGATTCGCCCACACTGCGCAGTGCCTGCTGTACCGCACTTTCTTAGAGCAGTTGGATAGGACTTGCTGTTCCAAGCCAAATCCCATCCGGCACGGATGGATATGTTGCCCCGAACGGAGCATTGTCAAAGAACGCGAGGGCGCTACGCCCACGTTGGGTTCAATTTAGACTATTGATACATTAACTGTCAACATAGAATCACTGACAGTGTAATTATATTGCTTTGGCTGTACTAAGGCATTCGGACAAGCCCTGGCCGTCACTACGTTCCAGCCTTCCGCTTGCAAAGTTGCCTGAACACACTTAAGAGAATTCGCCGCCACCCTGGTTTGTGAGGGTAGCGGCTAGAAGCATTCCGGTGAGGGGAAAGGAATTGAGCAGGAATCAACTGTACGCTGGGCTCGCTTCGCCCATACTCCAGCGGCAATTTGGGTCTTCGAATCCCGATATCCATCCGAACGTCCCTGCCCCACCGATCCAGTGTTTCACAGTGGCGTATTCCCCTATTCGACGCAACAGGTCGTCATGCATGAAGCAAAATATTTTTCCTTCTGCCCGCCTGGCATGCCGTTGCAGAACAATCTGGTACCGCTCTGTCGGCACGGCGATCCCCAACGAGCAGAAGTATCGGTGCTCCTCAAACTCCCGTGGCTGGCTGTCGATGTCTTTGCTGATGTACTTGGAGAGATACCGGGCCAGCTTGACCGGAGAAGAATGGTGTCAGGACCCATTCATTGAATCGGAAGCTGCAAATCTGACGGCACAAAATGATCAGTGTCGATGGAGCTATGCCTCAAGGGCTGGAGTGCGAGATTGGCTCCTGACACCATTTCTGCCTCCAGAAAATCCAAATGACAACCTTGTTTCGTCAGTCTTCGATCAGTTGCGTGCGCGCAGCTCGCGAACGCCGCGGCCGATCTTGCGTCGAATGAGTGTGCGCAGCGTCACCCCATCTGCGTAACCGACCTGGGTGGCGATCTGGTCAATACTGGCGCCGCTAGTTTGAAGCAAGTGTACTGCACGCTCGACGCGAAGATCCTGAACGTACGCGAGCGGGGATTTACCCAGCACGGATTGCAGGCGACGCGCTAGGGTACGTTCGCTTGTCACAACTGCGCGAGCCGCTTCGCTGAGCGAAAAACCGACAGCCAGCTGGCGCCGTGCCCACCGCTCGAACCGTTCGACAAGCGGGTCTGAGTGCGCAAGATGGTCAGGAATTGCGAATGCCGCCTGCGATGGCCGTGGCTCAACCACCAGGTAGCGTGCTGTCAGTGCCGCCAGTGCCGGGCTTTTGCGACGCACCAGCCACAACGCCAGATCTAGGTGCGCCAGCGCGGCGCCGGCGGTGACGAAGCGGGATGAACTCACGAGCATCCGCGAGTCGTCTAGCACGACATGCGGGTACCGTTCACGAAAAAACGGGGCGAGCCACCAGGATGTCGTCGCATTCTGGCCATTGAGCAGCGACGTGCCGGCGAGAACAAACGTGCCCGTGCATGCCGCGCCCACCAGCGTGCCACTGTCAGACCAGCGACGCAGGAGCGCTTGTGCGTCCGTTACGTCTCGCCGTTCAAGCGCCACTCGCAGGGTCTCAGGCATCTTCGCCCCGAGCGCCGGCACCAGGGCGACATCTGGACGCGCAAGTCGTGTCGCCGACCGTACAGGCACCGACAGCCCACGACTAGTGTGCACGCGGGTACGGACACCAACGACCGTCACGTCGAAACGCGTCGACGATGTCCCGGCGGATTCCGCCAGGTCGTTCGCCGTGCCGAAGGTGTCGAGCAGCGTGGTTAAGCCGGTGTCGAAGACTTCATTCAGAGCAAGAAGGTAAATTCGCATGGCGAGAATAGTATCATAATTGTCACTTCTGCCACTAGTACAGATTGGCAC
>MSXM01000006.1 GCA_002083565.1 Nitrospira sp. ST-bin4
TCGGGCTGACCTTCGGAATAATCTTGAGACGTCCGGTGAGTTTGCCCCATACGTATTGAGCGACATCATTGAATTGCGTCAGAAATATGAGATACAGGACCAGCCCCGCGCCGCCGGCCACGGGGTTCTGCTCCTCGGACAGCACGAGGAAGAACGCGGCATGGCTGATGCTGAACACCATGACCATGAGGCCCCAATGCAGCGTGCCTGCGGCACGCAGAAAGTCCTTCGTTTCGCCGATGATGACCATCCGCATCGGCAGGAAGAGAAATAGAAAGACAGGAATGAAGATGATGAACATGCCATACCATTCGAGATGGACCCAGTAATACTGGATCGGAATGGCGGCATAGGCCCAGAACAGCACGCGGCGATCGGCGCGTCTTGTCGGAATCAGCGAGAAGTACTCTTTCAAGGCCAGAAAGCTGACGAAGGCAAAAAAGATGATTGAGGTCGTGCGGCTCAGGAGGATCGCGATGGAAAAAACCCCGACCATGATCCACCAGGAATTGATGCGCTGGGACAGCTCGACGTAGGACTTTTCCGGGTGCTGCCGCTTGAGGATGAGAACGATAGTAGAGGCGAAAACTAACACGCCGACGATGCCGCCGAACCCGTACAGCACGGGAGGATGCAGGTGCGAGAACATCAGGAGGCCTCCGCGAGGGCCAGGCGGGACCGGTTCAGAATTGTGAGCGCAGACAATACTATTCCCATGCTTAACAGGGCTGTGCACCAGAAGCCGGGTGGCACGCCCAATCCCAGCAGCAACGTGATAAGTCCGAAGAGAAACGCCCGGTCGCTCTTTCCCATCGGGCCGGCGTAGTTGCGGGCTGCGCCGATCTGGACGGCGACGATACCGGCCATTTCCACGATGATGCCGAGCGTCGTGAAACTCACCACGAGCAGGGCGTCAAGTCCCGATACCAGCGCCAGCGGCAAGTAGAGCGCGGCATCCGAAACCACATCGCCCAGTTCGTTCAGTACCGCGCCAAGGCGACTCTTCATGTGGTGCTCGCGCGCCAGCATGCCATCAATCGCGTTGAGGGCCATGCGTACAAACAAGGCCAGCGGGACCAGCAGAAGGATGGACGGCTCGTGGGGTTTCCAGATAATGATGCTGCCGACGAAGGATGAAAGGGCGAGCGCAGCCAGGGTCACTTGGTTGGCCGTGATACGCGCTGAGGCCAATCCGTGCGTGAGCGGCCGGAGGAGGTTCTGAAAGGCCGGTTTCAGATCGTAGATGCTGGGCATGATGAAACGAGTATCCCTGCTTGACGGTGCAAGCCTAGCAGGTTGCTTCGTAATACCAAGCTAAATCGCGCTTCTATGGACTCTGCGAGCCGTCCGACAAGGCGGCCCGGTGAACGTGGCAGTCGATCAGGGAGTTTTCTGTCATGCGTCAATGGTCATTGGTCGATCGTCCTTGGCCGACCGTGAGCTACTAGTTTCTCGGTTTATCCGGTTTGTCTGGTTTATTTGGTTGGTTGGAACCAATCCTTTTGAACGAGTA
The DNA here is from genome assembly GCA_002083565.1 of Nitrospira sp. ST-bin4. Classification (GTDB taxonomy): domain Bacteria; phylum Nitrospirota; class Nitrospiria; order Nitrospirales; family Nitrospiraceae; genus Nitrospira_D. The sequence goes on from MSXM01000006.1 coordinate 1,514, forward strand.
CACCAAAGAAACAAGACAAACAAAATAAACCAAGTGAACAAGGAATTGTTTCACGCTTCACGCGAAGCGAGCCGTTCCATCGCAATGCGTTTGACGCTGCGCAGGTCGAGTTTCCCGGTGCCGAGGACCGGCAGGGCTTCGACTTTGACGAATTGGTTTCGTCCGGGGATGAAGAGGTTCGGCAATCCCTGTTCTGTAAGCTTGTTCAGAATATCCGGGAGGCGGGATTCGTCGAGCGTGTGCAAGACCGCAAGGCGTTCGCCTTTTTTCTCGTCCGGAATGCCGGTCACAGCGAAGACTTGCATGTCGGCGCCGGCCGCCTGTTGTAGCGCCTCCTCGACCTTGCCGTGAGGGACCATTTCGCCGCCGATTTTGGAGAAGCGTGACAGCCGGTCGGTGATGGTCAGGAACCCGTCTTCATCCAGCTTGGCAATGTCGCCCGTAATGTACCAGCCATCGCGGATAGCGCTGGCTGTCAGGTCTTCACGTCCCAGGTACCCCTGCATCACGTTGGGGCCTTTGACCAGCAGCATGCCGGGGGTGTCGGCGGGCAACGGGGCGAAGCTGTCGGGATCGACGATCTGCACGGACACGCCCGGCAGCGGTTGGCCCACCGTCCCTCTCCGCGAAGCCGGTTGGAAGAATCCGGCAGCCCGGAAGTCCGGACAGTTGACGGCGATGACGGGGGCGCATTCGGTGACGCCGTATCCTTCGACCGGTGCGATGCCGAAATGATCTTCAAAGGCCTGTGCGAGCCGGGCCTGAAGCTTTTCAGCCCCGGTGACTACCACGCGCAGGGAGCTGAATTGTTCCGGGGTGCAACGGCGTTGGTAGAGCTGGAGAAACGTCGGTGTCGTGACCAGAAAGGTGAGGCGATAGCGCTGCACCAGATCGCCGATCGCCGTCACATCCAGGGGCGAGGGATGAAATACGATGCTCTGTCCGTTCAACGTCACCAGCCAGAAGACGAGATAGCCGAACGAATGGAAAAACGGCAGGATGCCGAGCACCCGCTCGTCCTGGTAGAGGTGGAGGACCTGGCTGGCGCCCTGCACATTGGCATCCACATTGAAATGGGAGAGCATCACGCCCTTAGGGTCCCCGGTGCTCCCGCTGCTGAAAATAATAGTGGCGAGATCGTCCATGGTCAGCGGCTGCGTCTGGCCGCAGGCCCGCTCAATCAGCCTGGCCGGGGCGCAGAGGGCCAGCAGCGCGGCGGTGAGTTTCTGCCCTCTGCTGATGGTGCGGGCGATGTCTTCCAGCCAGAGGATCGATGGCCCGTCCGGCAACTCCAGCTTGGCCTTCTCGACGAACGCCCGGCTGGTGACGATGGTGCGAAGGCCGGCAAGCCTCACGGCGGCCTCGAGCCCCGATTTGCCCACGGTATAGTTCAAATTCACGCTGGTCTTTCCGCAGAGCGGCGCCGCCACGTTGAGCAGGGCGCCGGCCACAGTTGGCGGGAGGAGGATGCCGACGTGTCGTTGATCGTTCCAATGCCGTCGAAGCGTTCTCGCGAGGACGATGGAGCCGATCAGGGCCTGGAGTGATGACACGTGTGGTCGGGTCTGGTCCGCCATGGCAAAGCGGAAGGGGTGCCGTCTCGCCGCATGGATGAATTCACGGTGGAGTGTCCGGCGTTCTGGTTTCCGCAGGCGCCAGGCTTCTTCGCCGAGCAGGCGAATGGCGTGGCGGAGTGCGTATGCCGATGTGTCGGACGGGAGCGGTGCGCCAAACGATATGGTCAGCGGATAGGGAATATGCGCAGGCCATTTTGTGAGGAACCGTCCTCGCTCGAAGCTGAAGATGCTGCCCCATACACGATCGAGGTGGACAGGGATCACGGGCACCGGACGTCCCTTGACGATCCGTTCAAAGCCGCGCCGGAAAGGCAGGAGTGTTCCGGTTCTGGAGATCTGACCTTCGGGGAAAATGCAGACGATCTCACCCTCATCGAGTGCTTGTCCTGCATTGCGTAGCGCGCGAAGAATGTCGCGCAGGCTGCCGCCCGATGAAATCGGAATGACGCGCATCGTCGTCATGAGCCACTTGAACAGGGGGTGTGTGGCATAGGCGGTATCGACAATGAATCGGACGGGGCGATCCACGGCAGCCATGAGCAAGAATCCATCGACAAACGACATGTGGTTCGGCACCAGCAGCGCGCCTCCGGTGTGCGGGACATGGTGCTGGCCGACCAGACGGAGGCGATAGATGGTACTGGTGAGGATCACCAGCGCCAAGCGGACGAGTGTGTCCGGCAACAACCAAATCACCCACATCATTCCGGTCATGGTCATGGCCGCGGTGGCCACGAAAATCCCGGACGTTGAGAGTCCGACATTCGCCAGTGATCCACCGGCGAGCGAGCCGAACAGAATACCGGTAAAAACACAGGTATTGGAAAAGGAGATGACAGCGCCGCGCCGGTCCGGCGGTGACTTCCATTGTAAGATCGCATTCAATGAGACAAAGATGAAGGCACTGGAAATGCCGAGCGTCCCCATTATCAGGAATGTACCCGTCAAGGGAGGTGTCAGGATGCCAAGGAAGAGCAGAGAGAGGAAGACACCGATCGCGCCCAGCGGGATTAGTCCGTACTCGACTCGGTTTCGCGAAATACGACCGACCAGCATCGCACCGATCGCGATCCCGACCGACAAGACAGTGAGCGGGAGGCCCGATGCGGCATCAGACAGATGCAAGACGGCCTTGGCGTAGACGACGACGTTCTGCCCAAAGAGACTGGCGATCGTCCAAAAGAAGATTTCCATGGGAATGGCCATGCGCAAGAGTCGTTCGCTACGAATGGCTTCCCACGCGCAGCGGACTGTAGCGGGCACGCCGCCGGTCGAACGGGCAGGTGGAACTTGGGGAATGGTGAAGGCGGTGACAAGGCCAAGGACTGAGAGCGCAGTCAAAACGAGCGGGGCAAGCCAGGTTTGGTCTCCGGCGGTTTGCAAAAGAAACCCTCCGGCAGCCGTGCCTAACAAGATCGCGGCGAAGGTCCACATTTCCAACAGGCCGTTGCCGGCGGCAAGACGTTCATGGGGAATCAATTCAGGAAGGATGCCGTATTTCGATGGACTGAACAGCGCACTATGCACGCCCATTCCGAAGAGCACGATCAGGGGCAGCACACCACCCGAGGGAGTTAACCAAAGGGCCACAGTGCCGGCCAGCATGAGCAGCACCTCCACAACTTTGATCGAGATGATGACGGTGCGTTTGCTGAGGCGATCGGCCAGCGTGCCGCCGACGAGCGACAGCAGGACCAGCGGCAAGGTGAAAATCATGAAGGCGATAGATGTTTGCGTCTGTGCCGCGGTTTCGAGTTCCGGGCCGGGCGTCATTCCGGCAGTCGCTTGCCGGATGGCCAGCAGGGCGACCATCAGTTTCCAGGCGTTGTCGTTGAATGCGCCGCAAAACTGCGCGACCAACAGGCCGCGGAGCGGGTGAGCCGACGATGCGGACTGGGTTTCGGTGAGTGGAATACGGCCTCCTCTAAAACGGTCTGGTGCAGTGTGCCAGTCTTTGCGGTGTCAGGCAAATGCTTCTTGCAGTTGCTCGCATAGCGTGAATTAATTCCTTGTTTATTTGGTTTATTTTGTTTGTCTTGTTTCTTTGGTGTACTCGTTCAAAAGAATTTATTCCGACCAACCAAATAGACCAGATCAACCAGACAAACCAGATAGACCTTGTTTGCTGACAGCGCCGGAAGGGTTAGGGTTGCGCGATGGGGATGGTAAACGAAAAACGGCTGCCTTCGCCGAGGACGCTTTCGACCCGGATCGTCCCGCCGTGCAACTCAACCAGATTCTTGGCGATAGCCAGACCCAGCCCTGCCCCCCGCGCTTCTACGGGAGCGGACTCGCTCCAATAGAATTTATCGAAGATCTTGTCCAATTCATGGGGAGGAATTCCACTCCCGCTATCGATGACGCACAGTTCGACAGCGTTACCACGCAACTGGCCTTCGATTCGAATGGTTCCTCCGTGGGGGGTAAACTTGATCGCGTTATGGATCAGATTGATCAAGATCCGGCTGAGCTTGTCGGCGTCTCCTTGGACCATCGGCAGTGCGGGATGAGGGCTTGTGCGAAGGGTAATGGATTTCTGGCGAGCCGCTGCGTGATAACTCTCTGCTATTTCTTCGGCCAGCTCAAGCAGCGGAACCGGGGCGAGATTCAATTCCATCCGGCCTGCTTCTATTTTCGAGAGATCCAAGAGCTCATTGATCATCCGGGTCAACCGATCGATGTTGTGCTTGACCCGCTCCAGCGAGCGCGACTGCTTTTCGGTCAGCGCGCCGGCGAGGCCGTCCAACAGGTTTTCCACATACCCTTTGATCGAAGTCATGGGCGTCCGCAACTCGTGCGACACGACGGAAACGAACGCCGACTTGAGACGATCCAACTCTTTCAATTTGTCGTTGGCGGTTTGTAGTTCGCTGGTTCGCTGCTGGACCCGCTGTTCCAGTGTCCGGTTGAGTTGTTCGAGCTCCCGGTACGCCTGTGTTACCGCGTGATCCCGATCTTTGAGCGATTCGGTCATCTGGCTGAAGACCATCGTCAATTGGCCCACCTCGTCATGTGTCGTCGGCGAGACCGATGCCGTCAGATCGCCGCCTGCCACCTGCTCGGCGACTCCGACCAGGCTTTTCAGCGGAGTCGTGATCCGACGTGTCAGCAGCACGGCTGCCAGGATGCCGCTGAAGATGACAACGATCGTGATGAGGACGACGTTGCCGACGGTCCGGCTCAGGGATTGATTCATCTTTTCCCCGGTCAAGCCGATCCGGACGACGCCGTAGAGCCGGGCGGATGATTCGGGCTGCGGATCTTCCATTTCCAAGGAAAGCAGGGGAAACGGAGCCTTGTTCTCGCTTCCGCGTCCAACCGGTACGGCAAAGTCGTAAACCGGCTCGCGCCTTCCACCGGCTTCGGCGATGAATGGCGTGATGGTGGGCTCGGGCGAGCCTGTTTCAGAGAGTGATGTGGTGAGTGCCTGATCCGGATAGATCCCGCGCTTGCTCTTGGCGGCCAATGGTTTGCCGTCGGGTCCGGTGAATACGACGTAGACGCTTTCTTCCACTTCCATGACCCCGTTGATCAGTTGTTCAAGGAGCACCCGGTCTTTGGCGACGAGGCCATACCGGGCGTTGTAGGCCAGGTTTTTGACCAGAATGCTGCCGGTGCCGATCAGCGAACGGGTCATGGAGTCGGACTGTTGCGTGATGAAGTACCAGCTCAGGCCGGAACAGACCGCGATAATGACCAGGCTGACGAAGAGGACGAATTTCGTTCTCAGACTGATAAATGCGGTGAGACGAACAGATTGGTTGCGGGTTGTCATGTTTGCCACAGTCATCGCACTTCATCCGCCAGACTCAGGATGCCCGGCGGGATTGTGATTCCAAGATAGTCGGCGGTTCCCTGATTCAGCGCCATCCGGTGCTTTGGTAGAAATGTTTTGGAGGAGGGGACCGGCGACCCGGCGAGGATCGACTGTGCCAGATGGGCCGCCCCTCGTCCGACATCGGCTGAATCGATCCAGAAACTCATCAACGCGCCTTTGCGCACGAATTCAGGATCGAACCCGATGACAGGCACATGCCGTTCAAACGCGGCGGACAACAGAAAAGAGAAGGACTCTTCGGTCAAGACCGTGCTGTCTGCGGTCAGCCAGAGCGCGTCCACTTCGGAGAGGAGTTCCCGCAAGGCCATAGGGACTTGCTCCTCGGTTCTTACCTGCCGGTCGATAAGTGTGATCCCGAGTTGCCGCGCCTGGTGCGCCGCGTCGCTGGAGAATGGAGGGGTTTTGTCGGGATCGTACAGGTAACCGATCCGTTTGAGATTCGGCAGGACGGCTCGTAGGTGGGTGAGTTGCTGGCCGATCGGAAGAGTGGAGGCTACGCCGGCGATATTAGGGGCTTTGAGGTCATATTTCGCCGGATACAGGACCATACTGTGGATGATGGGGATGTCGAACAGTTCGAGCCGCGCCGCGATCGCGGCCTTCGATCCCACCGCCAGCACGATATCCGCGCCGGACGCGCGTATTTTTGCGGCATATTTCCGCCCGACCTCTGCATCGCCCTTGAGATCGTATTCAATGAAGGTGGTCTCGCGCGGCATGGAAGATTTGAAGCCGCTGATCGCCTGATTGTAGGGGGCGATATTGGCCGATTTGAGAATGGCGACTTCATGGGCTTGGACGGGGAGAGGCGACCAGGCCGAATGGAGCAGGGCAAGCAGGCATGCGGCAGCGGACCGAAGGAGTGCAATGAGTGGGGCAGGGACGCGGGGTTGGCTGAGTGGATAGGGGATTTCCTGCATGGGAGATCCCTTACAGCTTGAGCGTCAGCCAGGCCATCACGCGTCTTTCTATCAGGTCGCCGAGCGGGTGTTCCTTATGGCCGTCGTCCAGCGCATTGAAGACCGATACGGCGGCTTCGGCCGATCGTCTGGCGCCGGCAGCTGTGTCTTGTTCCCAAAAGCGATAGCCGGCGCGGAAGTTGAGTAGTGTGTAGTCGCTGACCCGCGTTCCCGGCGACACTCCGAAGATTTCGAATGACTGGGCCAGGGGGTAGGTTGCCGATCCGACGTAATGCAGCACGACCTCGCCGTTGATGCCGTTGTCCCATTCCCCCCGCAATCCGGCGTTGACTTTCGATTGAGGCGCGCCGCGCCGGCCGAGTCCCGTGATATTGCTTCCAATCTCCTGGAAGGAGTAATTGGCAAACCCGGTCAGCCAGGAGGCGGCTTGAAACTCAACGCCGGCTTCTCCTCCGTAGATTTCCGTCTTGTCGCTGTTCACAGTGGTCGTCATGATCCTGGTCGACTCAAGGCTGATCAGGTTTGAGATGCGATTAAAAAAGAGGTCGGCTCTGACCCGAATCCGGTGACGATAGAACCACCCCTGATAGCCGAGTTCGTAGGACACAATTTTCTCGGGATGAAGATTGCGTGATCCGGTGATTGGATTGGATGTGGGAAAGAGCGGATTTGCGACAGTCGGGGTCAAACGGACATCTTCATATGTCTCAAACAAGGTTGGAGGACGATAGGCAACAGAGGCTTGCGCGCGCAGCGTGTGTCCGGGAATCGGGGTGTACAGGACGGCAAGACGCGGACTGTAGGTGGGATTGATTTGGGTATGAAGATCGTATCGCAATCCCCCGACCACGTTGACCGAAGGAAGAATAGACCACTCGCCTTGGACGTACATGCCCAGCCGGTTTTCTTTTCCAAAGCTGGAAATGCAGTTGCACGAAAACGTGTTGTGACGGTAGTTGAGGCCATAGGTCAATTGCCCCGATTCGCTGACCTTGATGGAGTGTTGGCCTTCGATATTGTAGGTATTGCCTGAGAAGTTCAGATCTGACCGTCCTGCTGGATCCGTGACCGTGACGAACCGTTGCAAGAGAGGATGGGCGGAGGCGTCCACATCCGCGAAAAAGCCGTTCCAGTAGGTGCGGAGGAAGAACCCCTGATTTTCATACGAGAGGTTTGCATATGGCAGTTTGACACCGGAGGTCAGGAGGGAACTGCCGGAGCCGACCAGCGGTCCGTCGTGGGGATCCATATAGACGAGACCGCCTGAAACAGATGCCTTCGATTGGCCTGATAGCGCATATTCGGTTTGGCTGTTGAATTTATAGGAGCGAAAGGCCGCGGCATCGCGCGCTCGCCATTGATGACTCTGTTCATAGCCTCCCGAGACGCGGTACTTGAAATTCCCTTCTGCCCCGGCATGCACGGCCGCGGTTGAGATGGTGCCGACCTCCCCGCCGCCCACTTGCAACGTGGTCCCTTCCATCTCTTTCGGGGACTTGGTGATGATGTTCACGACCCCGTCGAACGCATTAAAGCCGTACAGCGCAGCCACAGGTCCCTTGATCACCTCGATCTGCTTGATCTCAGGCAGGGTCACCGGCAGGCCTTTCCAGAAGATGAACCCTTGGACATCGATATAGACGGAGCGGCCGTCGACTAACACGAGCATCTTGTTGGCGAACAGCTGATTGTTGCCGCGCACACTGACGTTGAAGTCCGCTGCGGTCACCTGCATGACTTCAAGGCCGGGGATGCGGCGCAAGATGGTCGGGACATCGGGGGCGCCCGATTGACGGATATCCTCGGCGGTAATGACATAGACATTGGAAGGCGCTTGGGAAATGGGTTGTTCCCGGCGGATTGCCGTGCTGACGGTTTCTTCCTCGATCAATGAAAACACATGGGGTGCATCCTTTGACTCCCGGGCCGGTTCCGGAGCGGCAGCGGCAGGCATTGAGCAGAACACCAGCATCAAACCGAGTATGCAGGATGCGATGGGGCCGCCTGGCTGGGTATCGACAGTGGGATGACAGGAAGAGCAGCCGGTGTCCATGATGGCGCGATGCTCAAGGCGTTGCGAACCAGCGTTCCGCAATCTGTTTGATCTGGGATGTATCAAACGGTTTCAGGATGCATGTCTGTGCCCCGGCACTGATGGCTCGAAGGACTTGTTCCGGGGCGCTGGCTGCCGTGATGATGACAACTGGAATAGACGGGAGAAGATCCCGAATGTGCCCCAACACCTCCAAGCCATCCATACCCGGCATGCGAAGGTCCAGGAAGATGCCGCTGGGGGTGGTGCGCTCCAACGCCTGGATAGCAGCCCACCCATCTGCTGCCGTATCTACCTCATAGCCATAGGATTGAAGGCGGTCTTGAAGGACCTGCCTGATATCCGGGTCGTCGTCCACCACGAGAATGTGTTTCGGCATCACTCTGCCTTGAGATTGGCATGATCTGCGGGTCGGTGACCTGCCAGCCTTCCGCAGTGAACCTTCTGCAAGAGATGTGCGTGAGAAAAGGTACGTCGTGCCGCTATATCGCGCGCCCGACCAATTCAAAAAGGATACAGATTGCGCACGAAACGATACACCCCATCAAGGAAGCATTGCAAACTAAATATATGAGTGTTGCTACTGGAATGAGAAATAGCCGCGCATCCTGTGCAATTCAAGGTGGGGTGTTTTTGGTGTTAGGGCACGATCTGTAGCGTAAGAAGGGATCGGGTTGGTGTCCGGCATCAACAGGCGTGCTGTGCAGAACGAATATGCTCTATCAATCGACATCAGGGGGCCGACGAGGGCTGAAGAGATTGTGTGAAAGTGACGGCAAGTGAGTGAGTCGGAGAAGCGAAGATTGACACTGTAAGAGCCTCTCAACTTAGGTGAAACACTGTACGCCATCCGGCCCATTGTCAGGTCCCTGATCTGCAAGGTAGAACCCTTTACCGGCCTGGCCTGGAAGGGGCTCGTACAGGAGCTGCGGGCTATTGTTGTGCGGTCCAGTGCCTGTGTGTTTTATTATTCATTAATCAAAAGGAGGGTGTTGTGACCGTGAAGAAAGTATTTGCGATGGGCATGGTGTCGATGGCTGTGGCACTCGGGGTAACGGCTTTGTCGAGCAGCGCCGCGCTGGCGTTTCACCGGGCGGACCTGATCGAGTCGCTTCAAGAGATCGTGGTGCAGCCGGACAGCATGCGGGGGAAGGGGTTGATGCGCGTGGATGTCATTGAGTACATCGGGTCCGAGGGCCCGGTGCATTCCTACACCCCGCCCATGAGCCACTAACGAAGGAGGCGAGCCTGGTCTGCATTATTGCTGACGGACGGTCGTAAAATTGAGAGGCCGCGTCGTGAGATCGGCGTGTAGAGCCCATCGGGCCGAGGGTTTGTCAGAATAGCGGATCGGCAATTGCCGTAGAAGTGTGTATGAGTTGAGGGAACAGTCATTGGCCGTGCCGGGCACAGGCTGAGGAGCCTGCCCGGCACGGATCAGTTGAACTCATGGTGTCGGCCCGAGGCACCCAGAAATCCAATCTTCATTGAGTGCATGGTTCACTGTCCTGATCATGTGCGGTCGGGAAGGCCGGATCTTTGTGCCGGCCGTGGGTTCAGGCAGGGAGACAGGAGGGGCGGCGACGATGAGTGATGGGCTCTCGGAGCGAGAACAGGCTGTGTTGAGCTGGCTCAAGCAGGGCCTGTCGAATAAGGAAATTGGTCTGGCGCTCAGTATCAGTCCGCGGACGGTCCAAAAACATCTGCAGCGTATTTATCGGAATCTTGAGGTGCAGACCCGGGCCGAAGCGATCGTCAGAATCCACCGGCAGGCGAGGTATTCCAAAGGCATGAAGGCACGAGGAGCACGCGGCAAGGCGATATAAACGGATCGGTAGAGACGATCGACCGTCTGGATGGCAGGCTACTGACAAAGTCCGTTCTGCCCTTTCTCAATATTTCCCCTCGCACCCTTCAAGTATTGTCGCCTGGGTTGGTCTTCGGCACCGGCAGTCCTTCCAATTCCATAATCCGCAACGCGTTGGCCGTCGGGCAGGAACTTATTTCGGCAGCTTCTTGGACCTAGGACATCATATAGGCTATTATATAGACCGTTCTCTATGCTGACGGGGGTGATGCATGGCAAGCACAACCAGACAGGCGAATTTTACGTTACCCGAGGATCTGCTTGATGAGTTGAAACGGGCGGTTCCGAAAGGGGAACAAAGCAAGGTCGTGGGTGACGCGTTGCGTCATGAGTTGAAACGGATCAAGTTCAAAAAATCCTTGCAACTCAGCTTTGGGGCGTGGATGAAGGCCGAGCATGCGGATCTTGCGAAAGGTGCCCGCAGGTTTGTGCGCTCACTTCGGAAATCGTCCCGCCTGAGGCGTGTGGGTGTTCAGTGACAAAGATTGTGTTGGATACGGATGTCCTCATAGACGTGCTCAGAGGGCGGGAAGCTGTCAGGGCCTTTCTTGAAGATGCGGCTGATCGATTTGTTCCCTGCTGTTCCGTCATTTCGGTGGCGGAACTTTTTGTGGGGATGTATCCGGAGGAGGAGCGGGCCACGCGTGCGCTGCTGGACGGGTTGGTGATACTTCCCGTGACGCAAGACATGGCTGAGGTCGCGGGGCGTTTCAAACGCAGAACGAAAACCCGGCGCCTCGAGTTAGCGGATTGCCTGATCGCCGCGACGGCCTTTGTCGAAGGCGCGACCTTGGCGACCGGCAATGTGAAAGATTACCCCATGCACGACATCACGGTGGTAAAGGCGCGATAGCGTTCTTCCCTCACGCACATTCCCTGGTACGCCACGTAACCAATTCAGAACGTCCTACGATGGCCTGTTGTCATCCGGCTTCGGCACCGGCAGTCCTTCCAATTCCATAATCCGCAACGCGTTGGTGGTCGGGCAGGGGCCGGGCCGGAGCGTGTAATCGAATTGCAGCGCGCCGGCGGCGACGGTTTCCTGAAAGTGCGCATTGGTGAGCTGTGGAACCGTCTTGTCGAGGTCCGTGAGTTCGAGGTCATGGGTCGTGACGAGGCCCAGCCCGTTGCCTCTGGCCAGTTCCATGATGAATGTACGGCTGCCGATCAGGCGCTCGCGATTGTTTGTTCCCTTGAAAATCTCGTCGATCAGGAACAGCACAGGGGGCGCGGTCCGGTCCTGGGTCGCGTCGAGGATCGTCTTGAGACGTTTGACTTCGGCGTAGAAAAACGACAGGCCCGCATCCAGCGAGTCGTCGACGCGGATGCAACAGGTCAGACGGCTCCAACTCCATGTGAACGATGTGGCGCACACCGGGCCGCCGGCCTGCGCGAGGCACAGATTGATGCCGATCGTACGCAGGAACGTGCTCTTGCCGGACATGTTTGAGCCGGTGATGAGATGGATCGAGCCGAGTTTGTCCAAACGGACATCGTTGGCCACGCGAGCGGTGGCAGGCAGCAGCGGATGTCCGAGCCGGTTGGCACGGATGGCGACGTTCGCCCCGTTGTGTCGGGGGGACCGTTCAAGCGGTTCGGGCCAGGCATAGTGTGGATGGAGATAGGCCAAGTTCGCCAGGGCCGACGCCGCTTCGATGTCGGCCAAACAGTCGAGCCAGAGCGGCAGATGGTCTTTGATGGACTGCTGTACATGAATCAGGCGCCGGGTGAACCACAGATCCCAGGGGCCGAGCGCATTGAGGCCCAGATGCAGCAGGGGATTGGCCTTCACGCTGATGGCGTGCAGAGTTCTTGCCGCTTGCGCCAGGTGAAGCGAAGGCCGGGCGGTGCTGTGCATCAGCGGCGCACAGGTGTCGGCCAAGGCGGGCGTGGTGTTGTTGGCATGCCGTTCCAGATGGCGCAAGACGGTTCCCAGCCGTTCCATTTCATGATGGAGTCCCACCGCATGTTCGAGCAGGTGTTCGCCCTGGTCGGTCATGAAATAGATTACCGCGTACGCGCCGAACGAGAACATCCAATAACCGGGGAGCGCTCCGAGCAGCGCGCCGAAGCCCAGCAACGCCGTGGACAGTGCCAGGATGATTTGGACGATGAGGGTCACGTTCAGCCGGGGGAATCCGACCGGATGTTGGACAACCGCGGCCAAGCGGCGGCCGTTAATCTCTTCCTCGCCGGCCAGTCGTGCGTGGAGGGTGAGGCGGTCGCGAAAGAGCGGGCGGGTCGCCAATTCTTGCACCAGTCGTCGCCGGCGGGACCAGACCTCATGAGCCGGCGGCTGATCGAGCAGCCACGCAGCCAGTCGCGCGCGGCCATGGTCGGAGACGGTTGTGTCGAGGAGGTGGAGCAGGGAGTGGGGCCCGGTCAGATCAAGATCTTTGGCATAGACATGCGCTGCGGGCGCCTCGGATGGCCGCGGAGGAATATCGGGCCAGTTCAATGTGATCCTGGCAATGTGCGCGGCTTTGATGCCCTTCCATAAACGGAGCCGGTGAATCCGGTGCTCAAGCCTGTTATGATACGCGGCCACGGCGAGGAACAAGCCCGCAAAGCCGGCCAGCGCTGAGTTGCCCGTGATGTACCAGCCGGATTTATAGAGTGCGATGGAGCAGCCGAGGCCGGCGAGGAAAATGGCCAGGCGACACAGTGTGAAACGAGAGCTGGTGTTCGTCCCCCGCTGGATGAGGCGGTCGATTCGGATGAGCATCCGCTGTAGTTGTGCCGCGCGCGCGGCAGGTAATAGATTGGCCATGATGTCATCGACCTTACTGGGAACCGCGTGATGCCGTCAACGATTTCCGACTGGGTCGACGTGCGGATTGTGTCGCGCCTTGATGCCGGGGAGGTGCTGGGATTACTTGACGATCCAACGGCACAGGGGGGCTGGCAAGAAGGCGAGATCGTGCATCTCTATTGGCCCAGTGAGATCTGGTCGCACGATCATCTGGTGAAACTAAGACAGATTCTCCGGCAACTCGACGGAGCCAACGAACCGGAGATTCAGGTCCATGCACTGCCTCATCAGGACTGGAATCAGCTGTGGGCGCAGTCGGTGAAACCCTTGTGGATCGGCAAACGGATGGTGATCCGTCCCAGTTGGGAGGGGGTGACCTTGGGGTCCGGGCAATTCGAGATCATCCTCGATCCCAAGCAAGCCTTCGGCACCGGCCACCATGCGACGACCCGGATGTTGCTCGAATGGCTGGAGGAGATGGTGCAAGGGGGCGAGTCAGTACTGGATATCGGGACCGGCAGCGGGATTTTGGCAATGGCCGCGCTTCGATTGGGTGCCGGTCGGGCGGTCGGTATCGATTACGATCCGGTTGCCATTGAATGCGCACAGGAGTATGCCCGACTCAATCGATTCGGTTCAGAGCTGTCGTTGCACTGTGGCCGGCTGGAAGAACTTCAGGGAGAGACGTCATTCGACCTGGTCCTCGCGAATTTGGATCGGCAAACCCTGCTGAGCGTGGCTGACAGATTGACAGGCTGTACCAGGAGCAGGTTGCTGGTCTCCGGTCTGTTGCTCAATCAGCGGGAGGAGATCGTGGCCGCATTCGCAGCGGCGGGTCTGTATCCATGCCGGCAGCGGGAACAGGATGGCTGGCTCGCGATGGAATTCCTGCGTACGCAGTCTTGTGAAGGAGTAGAAGGATGAATGCCGGACGGCCTCCGTATCCGCATGTGCATCAAATCAGCGTCTCGGACGGAGGCGTGCCGAAACGCCCTGTGTTCGAGGTGAAAGTCGGCAAGGACGGTGTGGAGGGGGATCGGCAGGAGAATTTGAAGTTTCATGGCGGACCTGACCGCGCGGTCTGTCTCTATTCGCTCGAATTGATCGAACGACTGCAGGACGAAGGACATTCAATCGACGCGGGGTTGTCCGGCGAGAATCTGACCATTGCGGGGCTGGACTGGGATCTGGTGAAACCGGGCATCGTGTTGTCCATTGGGCCTGAGCTTCAGCTTGAAGTGACCAGCTACACCTCGCCGTGCAGCAAGAACGCATTGTGGTTTCGAGAGGGAGACTTTTCTCGGATTTCACAGAAAACGAATCCCGGCTGGAGTCGTGTCTATGCAAAAGTACTGCGCGAAGGCGTGGCCAGGCCGGGTGACGCCGTTGAGATAAAGAGCTGATAGCGTATGGCGTATAGCAGATGGCAGAGGCGATGCAGGAAGTGTCCTGATTCTTGTTCGTGCCATCAGCCATTCGCCATATGCTCTTGGAGCTAACCAATGGACCGGATACTTGAACCGGAATTAATGGACGATCCGCTGCAGGCGGAGGTCTACGCGCGCGCCGACTTCGCGGAAGAGAATCAAGGATTCGTCGACCGGTTTCGCGAGTACTTTCCGGACTTCTCCGGAGGCCGCGTGCTGGACCTGGGGTGCGGCCCGGCCGACATCCCGATTCGGTTCGCCAGGCTGTATCCGGCCTGTCAGGTCGTCGGCATCGATGCCTCGGCCCCGATGATCCGGCTGGGTGAGCAGGCAGTGAAGCAAGCCGGGCTCTCCGACCGCATCACGCTGAGTTGCGAACGGATCGATGCGGTCCCCGGCGCCAGGATCGCCGATGCGGCGATGTCCAACAGCCTGCTGCATCATCTGCCGAATCCGTTGCAGTTTTGGAACAAGCTGCGGCTGTTGGTGAAGCCCGGTTCACCGGTGCTGGTGATGGATTTGCTCCGGCCCGATTCGCCGGAGGAGGCGCAAGCCATCGTCGATCGGTATGCCGCAGGCGAGCCGGATATGTTACGCCGGGATTTTTATAATTCCCTGCTGGCCGCGTTCACCGAAGATGAGGTGACGACGCAGCTCGCCCGTATGAATCTCACACGACTGTTGATCGATATTCCCGACGATCGCCACTGGGTAGTCGGCGGCGTCATCTATTGAGCAGGGCGGTGAAGGTGACTCCAACGTGAACATTGTGACCTGTGAATTCATCTATAACAGGAAGCGGGGTGCGCGAGGGTATGTGCTTGAACGCTGTTGCCAGACGACTTCGAAGTCGCTTCACGGTAGTTGCGCTAGCGGTCTGTAGTGCTGTCATTCCGGTCGGGTGCGACAATCGCGAGACGATCCTCTCGATTGAAAAGCCCACGGAGGTGCTCAGCATAGAGCAGGCCCCGGCTTCTTCTGAAGCCGCGAACACGAGTGTTCAGCCGGGGAAAGTCATTACGATTCTGAAGGCAGGCGAATCGG
>MSXM01000062.1:0-11020 GCA_002083565.1 Nitrospira sp. ST-bin4
CCGCCGGTTCTCCTTCGTTCCGGCAGCGCTCCTCAGTGCAAGTATTTTCGCGCTGGCGCACGGCTATGGACTTATCGGATTCGTGAGCGTGCTCTGGAGCGGATTCTTATGGGCCTGGATCTACGAAAAGACGGGGAGTCTCATTCCCGGTATGATCGCGCATGCGGTCAACAACCTGCTGGTGAGTCTCACCGTGATGGCGCTCCTCAGGTAGCTGCCTTTTCGGAGTGGAGTTGCTCCAGCGATCGATAGAGGTCGACATGGGCCAACGATTTCTGGGCGGAGCTCAGCAGCGACAGGAGCTTGCCGTTTGCGATGCGTTTGCCGGTCGCCGCGTCATCGATTTCGACCGAGGGCTGAACTCCCCAGCGATCCTGAGCCATGCAGCAAATATCTTTCCACGTACGTGGCGTTCCGTCACTGACGTTGTAGGCCTCCCCGGACAGGCCTCGTTGCAATGCAGTGAGGCAAATTTCGGCCAAGTCTTCTACGTGAATCAAGTTGACGTATTTGCGTGAAAGACCGACGCGGCCCTGCTTGATCCAGTCGAGTGGATTGCGGCCCGAACCATAGATGCCTGCCACGCGCAGTACAACCGCGCCATGTTTCTCCCGCAAGTATTCTTCGCCCTGCACGCGCGATTTACTGAGATCGATCGGCGCGGTTTCGTCTGTCCATGAAGGGGGATCAGTCTCCATATCGCCGGCTCTATAGGACGATGTACTGCCGAGCACCACGAGCCGGCGCGAACGGGGTTCCAGTGTTGCGGCGAATTGTCTGACAAGATCAAGGGGTGTCGCGGGGAAGCACCAGAGCAGATCGGCGTCCGTCGGAATGTTCTTCCAGGTATCTTGTCGGGTAAGGTCAAACTGTATCCGCTGGTCCGGCTGAATATGACTCAAGTGTCGGTCCGGCTCGCGGCTGGTTGCCAGGATGCGGGGATATAGGCGCTCAGCAAGGGGAAGAACAAAGCGAGCGGTATAACCTGATCCAAGAATAACGAGGGATGTAGACAAGCTGTAATACTCTCCAAATGAATGGGCAGTGTGCCAGCGAAGGTGAGACAGTGTCCATTGAAATCTATGCGTGCCCATCGCAATGTATTTGGTAACGACACCAGCGACTTATGATGATGTATCCTGATCACAAGCGAGGCAGGAGATCACGGAGTAATTGTTCCAAGCATTCCGGAATGGTATAGAATCATAGGAGAAGGACTGCAAGGCGATGATGAAGAGACGGCAACCATCATGGTTCGCGCTGTCGATGTGCGTGCTTCTCGCCGGAAGTGGCTGCGGGGATGGCGATGGAGGCGGGGGCTTTGGCGGCATTGGAGGAGTCGGCACGACATCGATCGTCTATGTCGCAAATCGCGGTTCCGACGATGTGTCGGGGTATTCCATTAATCCGGCCACTGGAACACTGGCAGCGATTGCCGGATCTCCCTTTCCTCAAATTGCGGATCCATCGGCAATTGCAGTGTCATCCAATGGATTCTTTGCATTTGTGACGAACGCCGGGGCCAGCAATGCCGTTACAGCATTTCGTGTGGCGACTGATGGCAGACTCTTGCGCGTGACGTCTACCCAAAGCAATCCCAATCCGGCTCCGGTCGGCATGGACCCTATAGCGCTCGCCGTCTCACCGAACAACCAGTTTGTGTACGTCGCTAATCGCGGCTCTGACACCGTGACAGCATTTTCCATTGAAGATGCAGGAGCGCTCACGTTGGTCCCTCCAACCGGAGCCACTACCAATCCCGTTTCGGTCCAAGGAGATGCTCCTTCGAGCATGGCTATTTCCCCCAATGGTCAATTTCTCTACGTGTCCAGCAGTACTTCCAATGTCATCACAGTGTTTCAGATCGGAGCAAGCGGACTGCTGACGCTGGTCCCTGCGACCGGGGCTAATCCCAATCCAATTCCGACCGGAGGCACATCTCCAAAGAGCATCAGGGTTTCGCCCAATGGATCGTTTCTCTATGTGGCCAATAGCGGCTCCAATACCGTCACCGCGTTTCAGGTCGGATCGAACGGGCTTCTCACGCAAGTTCCATCGACAGCAGGCAACCCGAACCCGATCCCGGTTGGAGGGACGGCTCCAAACGGAATCATCGTTTCATCCAACGGACAATTTCTCTACTCGGCAAACGGCGGAGGGAATGTGACGACATTCACTATCGGCGGTGGTGGTTTGCTGACTCTCGTGCCTCCATCATCAGGCAACCTCAACCCTGTCCCGGCAGGAACAAACCCTGTGGCTGTAACACTTTCGCCGGATGGGCAAGTGCTGTTTGTGGCAAACAGTGGAGGAACTGTGTCGTCCTATACAATTACTACTGCGACCGGTTTGCTTGTCGCGGTAAATCCACTATTGGGCAATCCCTTTCGCGCCGGGACCGGCCCGTCAAGCATCGCAACACCAGGACGTCCCTAGTCACCTATCGTAGCCGCAATCGACAAACTTTTGTTTTCATTGGCAGGCGCTCCCTATGGTGTTATAAGCAAGACGAGCATTCTTATGCCGACTGCAACCTACAGAGGACACCGATGAACACCAGAACATGGTCATGGATTGCGTTGCCGATTATGTTGCTTCTCTCCGGCTGTGCTGACGGAGGCGGGGGAGATGGCGGACTTGAGAGCGGAGTCCAGGTTGCCTATGTGGCAAACTCTGTATCTGACGACGTGTCGGCTTTTACGATCAACGGGTCGACAGGAGCATTGACGGCCGTGGCGGGGTCACCGTTTGCTGCGGGCACAACGCCCAATGCCGTAACGGTTTCCAGAAACAGCCAATTCCTCTATGTGGCTAATGCAGGCGGGAATGTCTCGGCCTATACAATCAACGGGACAACAGGAGCACTGACGACCGTGGCGGGTTCACCGTTTGCTGCAGGTACGACGCCCAATGCTGTGACGGTGTCTCGAAACAGCCAATTCCTCTATGTTGCCAATGGAGGCGGCAATGTTTCGGCCTATACGATCAACGGGACAACAGGAGCACTGACGGCCGTGGCGGGATCACCGTTTGCCGCCGGCGTGACACCCAATGCCGTGACAGTATCTCCAAACGGCCAATTCCTTTATGTCGCCAATGGGGGCGGCACCGTCTCAGCCTATACAATTACGGCTGGAACCGGCGTGCTGAACGCGGTGGCGGGATCACCGTTTGCCGCGGGTGCGACACCCAATGGCGTGACGGTATCTCCAAACAGCGAATTCCTTTATGTCGCCAATGGAGGCGGGACCATATCGGCCTATACGATCACCGCTGGAACTGGCGCGTTGAATACGGTGGCGGGATCACCGTTTGCCGCGGGTGTGACACCCAATGCTGTGACGGTATCTCCAAACGGCGATTTCCTTTATATTGCCAATGGGGGCGGCACCGTCTCGGCCTATACGATCACCGCTGGAAGTGGCGTGCTGAACGTGGTGGCTGGATCGCCATTTGCCGCAGGAGCCACACCCAACGGCATCACCGTTGAGCCAAACGGCCAATTCCTCTATGTCGCCAATGGAGGGGGCAATGTGTCGGCCTATACGATCACGGCTGGGACCGGTGTGTTAGTACCGATAGGTGCTGGGCTTGGGAACCCATTCTCTGCAGGAAATACTCCATCAGGTATTGCAACGCCTGGACGACCATAAGCTTGTACGCAAGCGCCGCAACAGAGCCGGCTGCGAATCGTTCGTAGCCGGCTGTTCAATCTGACGCTCTACAGTTCCACCTCTGAGCCGATAGAGTCCCTTCGATTGGTGTGGTACGATTCCGGACCATGCCGCTTGCTGTGTTTCACCCTCTCATTGCCGACTGGTTCCAATCCCACATCGGCGAGCCCACTGATGTGCAAGTCCAGGCGTGGCCTGCGATTCAATCCGGATCGGATGCGCTGATCGCGGCGCCGACCGGATCGGGAAAAACGCTCGCCGCCTTTCTTTCCTGTATCGATAGTCTTTTCAAGCAGGCTCTCGCCCGTGAGCTCGACGACCACACTCAGGTTCTGTACATCTCGCCGCTGAAAGCGCTGAGCAACGACATTCAAAAGAATTTGCAGCAACCGCTCGCACAAATCGGCCATGCGGCGTTACAGGCCGGATTATTGATGCCGGAGCTTCGTGTTCTGGTTCGAACCGGGGACACGCCGATGACGGATCGTCAGCAAATGCTCAAGCGCCCGCCGCATATTCTGGTCACAACCCCGGAATCTCTGTTCATACTCCTGACGGCGGAAAAAAGTCGACGGATGTTGCAGACGGTTCGAACGGTTATCGTGGATGAAATTCATGCGCTGGCGCCGAATAAGCGCGGCGCTCATCTGGCGCTCTCGCTGGAAAGGCTGGAAGCCCTCACGCTCGTCAAGCCGCAACGTATCGGATTGTCAGCGACGCAACGGCCGATCGAACTGGTCGCTGAGTTTCTGGTTGGAGCCCGTGCCCGCCCGACGATCATCGATGTAGGTCATCGCCGCGAACTCGATGTAGCCGTCGAAGTTCCGAAAGATGAATTGAGCGCCATCGCCACGAATGCGATTTGGTCCGATGTCTACGATCGTGTGGCCGAGCTGGTCCGGCAGCATCGCTCTACATTGGTGTTCGTCAATACACGCCGGCTGGCGGAGCGGGTTTCCCACTACCTGGAAGAACGCCTGACTGACTTAGGGCCCGATGCCGTGGCGGCTCATCATGGCAGCCTCTCGCGACAGATCCGTCTCTCTGCGGAAGAACGGTTGAAAGCCGGCAAGACGCGCGTCGTTATTGCGACGGCCTCGCTTGAGTTGGGCATCGACGTCGGCACCGTCGATCTGGTGTGCCAGATCGGTTCGCCGCGGGCGATTGCGACGTGTTTACAACGAATCGGCCGCGCCGGCCACTGGGTCAAAGCGATTCCCAAAGGGCGTCTGTTCGCCATGACGCGGGATGAATTGCTCGACTGTGCGGCGCTGGTGCGCGCCATCAGACAGGGAATGCTTGACCGGATTACTGTGCCGCCGGCCCCCCTCGATATCCTTGCCCAACAGATCGTCGCCGCTGCCGCAAGCCAGGCGTGGTCGGACGACGAGTTGTTCGCGCTGTGCCGGCGCGCCTATCCTTATCGCGAGCTGGCGCAGAAGGACTTTGACGAGGTGATTCGGATGCTGGCCGACGGGATTGCCACACAGCGCGGGCGGGGCCACGCCTATTTGTTTCATGACCGGATCAATCATCGCCTCAAGGGTCGGCGCGGGGCGCGGCTGGCGGCGATTACATCCGGCGGGGCCATTCCCGATACGGCGAACTACGTTGTCGTGGCCGAACCGGACGGTACGGTCGTGGGGTCGGTCGATGAGGACTTCGCGGTGGAGAGTCTGGCCGGCGATATCATGCTATTGGGGAATACGTCCTGGCGCATCAAGGGCGTTGAGTCCGGAAAAGTCCGGGTCGAAGACGCGCATGGCGCGCCGCCAAATATTCCATTCTGGCGAGGCGAAGCGCCTTCGCGCACGGCGGAACTGTCGGCTGAAGTAGCCGCACTCCGGCAGGAAATTGCAGAGAGAGTCTCTTCTTCAGAAGTCAGCCCGTCCGCAGCACTCAGTCCGCAGCACTCAGCACTTCGCTGGCTTTGCCACGAATGCGCACTTGACCAACGCGGGGCGCAGCAGGCGATCGAATATATTCTGGCCGGCAAGTCCGTGCTGGGGACGGTGCCGGCGCAGGACACGATCGTCGCCGAGCGGTTTTTCGATGAAAGCGGCGGCATGCAGCTGGTGATCCATGCGCCGTTCGGCGGGCGGGTCAATCGGGCGTGGGGGTTGGCACTGCGGAAGCGGTTTTGCGTGACGTTCGATTTTGAGCTGCAAGCGGCAGCGACGGATAACGGCCTGGTCATTTCACTCGGTGAGCGGCATAGTTTTCCATTGGAGTCGGTGTTCGGCTATCTCCGTTCGAATTCCGCGCGTGAGGTCCTGGTCCAGGCCGTGCTGCAGGCGCCGATGTTTATGACCCGCTGGCGATGGAACGCGTCGCGGGCGCTCGCGCTGCTCCGGTTCTCCAACGGCAAAAAAGTTCCACCCCAGATTCAACGGATGAAGGCTGAAGATCTCCTGGCTGCCGTGTTTCCTGACGCGCTTGCCTGCCAGGACAATATGGTGGGGGATCGGACGAGGCAGATTCCAGACCATCCGCTGGTCAACGAAACGGTGCGAGACTGCCTGACCGAGGCGATGGATCTCGACGGGCTGACCGAAGTGTTACGGAAGATCGAAACGGGAATGATCCGTTGTGTGGCAATTGATACGCCGACTCCGTCTGCTTTTTCACATGAAATCCTGAATGCGAATCCCTATGCCTTCCTCGATGATGCGCCGCTGGAAGAACGGCGCGCTCGTGCCGTGGAGATGCGGCGGACGCTTCCGGCCGACCTGGCCGGGCGCATCGGCGCGCTGGATCCGGATGCGATCGAGGCCGTGCGGCAGGAATCGTGGCCGATTGTCCGCGATCCCGATGAGCTGCACGACGCGCTGCTGACGCTGGTCTGGTTGCCTGAACCGATCCCATCTGAGTGGGCGAGTTATCTTCCTGTCCTTGTTGAGTCCGGCCGCGCCGCGGCCATCTCCTCTCTTTCGCCTCACGCTTCACGGTTCACGTCTCACGCGCATAGGGGATGGGTGGCTGGAGAGAACCGGCCACAGATTGAATTGATGTTTGCCCAGGGTAACGAGACGACACTTGATGCGATTGTGCTCGGGTGGATGGAAAGCATCGGTCCAACAACGATGGCTGAACTTGCAGGTCGGCTCTATTTGCCTGCCTCAGAAGTAGATCGCTCATTGTTCCGGCTCGAAGCTTCCGGCCAGGTCCTTCGCGGCCAGTTCCGTCACCCGTCACCCGTGATACGCCAAGCGGATGAATTGTCGCCTCAGCCCTCACCCCTCACCCCTCAGGGATTCGAGTGGTGTCACCGCCGTTTATTAGCCCGTATCCATCGTTTGACCATCGGCACGCTGCGCAAAGAGATTGAGCCGGTCACAGCAGCGGAGCTCATGCGTTTCCTATTGCAATGGCAGCATGTTGCGCCCGGTTCTCGCTTGCATGGGGAAGCCGGGGTCTTGGCAGTAATCCACCAGCTGGCCGGCTTTGAAGCAGCCGCATCCGCCTGGGAGTCCCACCTCCTACGCCTACGCCTGTCAAAGTACGAACCGGAGGTATTGGACCGGCTCTGTTTGAGTGGGGCGGTGAGTTGGGGGCGGCTCTCGCCCCATCCGCGTATGTCGGAGCAGGATCATGGGGAACGAGCCCGCCGGATCGTGGCGACGAGCGTCGCGCCGATCGGCATCTTTCCTCGCGAGGAGAGGGAGTGGTTGCTGGGGGCACTCCAAGACGAGCCTGTTCGAACGAGACTCGACCCGTATGCGAGGCTCAGTGCTGTGGCACAAGATCTTCGCCGCTCCCTCCACGAGCGAGGCGCGAGTTTCTTCACCGATCTCCTGCGCGTGTCGGGGCGCCTGGCCAGCGAAGTAGAAGAAGGGCTATGGGAACTCGTGGCAGCCGGTCAGGTGACGGCTGATGGATTCGATAATCTTCGCGCACTCATCGATCCTCACCGCCGCCGGGCGGAGGGACGTGAGCGGGCACGCCGCCCCCGCCACGCCGCCGGACGCTGGTCGCTGCTCAGACAAGCTGAGAGCGGGCCGCTGTCGGCTGTGGGCGTGAGGGAACACATCGCTCGCCAATTGTTGCGTCGGTACGGTGTCGTCTTTCGGGATTTACTGGCTCGTGAGTCGCTGGTTCCCTCATGGCGGGATCTGCTGGTCCAGTATCGACGGATGGAGATGGGAGGCGAGGTACGAGGAGGGCGATTTGTGTCCGGTTTTGTCGGCGAACAATTTGCCTTGCCCGAGGCGATTGAATCCCTGCGCGCTATGAGAAAAAGCGGGGGGGGACTTGCTCAGGAAGTCAAGATTTCCGCCTGCGATCCACTCAATCTCGCCGGCATCATTCTCCCGGGGCCTCGCGTTCCCGCCGTCCCGTCTAACTTTCTGGTCTTCAAGGACGGAGGGATCGCACGGGTGGTTGTCGGACGAGAGAGCGAGTCGAACCCGGTCGACCTCGTAACGGCAAGAGGCTAACGCGCAGGGATCGCGAGCAGCGGGCAGCGCGCCCCCCGCAACACACGCTCCATCGTACTTCCTCGTATCATGTCGAGCAGTGAATGATGTCCTTCGGTCGTCATCACGATCAAGTCGACGTCGAAGTCTGCTCCCATCCCGAGGATCATATCGACGATATTCCCATGGCCGATCATGGTCTGCCAGACGAATCCCTTGAGCATGGGATACTCGAGCGAATGGGGAATCGCGCCGCTTCCGACATGAATCAAGATGCCGGTCAATTTGTCACAGCCCAGCGCCAGAGCCAGCTGAGCCGTAATATCGACGGCTGTCTGAGGGCTGGGTTTCTCGCTGACGGGAATCAGCACGCGACGGAGCTTCGGCTCGCCCGTTTCTGCAACGACGAATCCTTCGACATGTGTCGGGACGAAGAGCGTGGGTGTGTGGCTGCCTCGTGCCACAGGTTCTGCGACGGTCTGATGGTGCCATCGATCGAATCCGTCGTACTGATGCGTCGCCATGACGAGGAGATCGGCAGGGTGGTCTGCCAGGTGGTGGATTAGCGCTTCAGTCGGATTGTTCGAGGCGGCCCGGACTTTCGAGATGGAAAGTCCCAATTGAGAGATATGTGCGTCGGGACTGTTTGGCGGGAGAAGACTCCAGCGCTCGAGGATGGGACCGAGACGTGGAAAATCCTCGAAATCCTCCCGAGCCGCGTCCGGATCGATATGCATCATCGACAGATCGGCCCTGGTCACAAGCGCCAGTTTCAAGGCGTGGATCAGCGCGATGTGGCTGTCGGCAGAGAAGTCTGTCGGGTGGAAGACCGTCTTGAACGGCAATGCCCTCTCAGGTGAAGGTGTGGACATGGTAGAGCGCCAAACCGGTTTCAAGCGTCAGGGTGCAGTCACCAGCGCAGTGCTTTGGAGAAAGGGGAGCAGGGTTTCACGATGCTGCTCCGCTGCCCGGGCATATCCTGCTTGAGCGGCAGTGAAGAATGCCAATCGATGCTCTTCAGGCACGCCCAGCAAGTCCCCCATCGAGTTCAGGTACTCGCCCCGGCCCGCGGAAATGTCCTGCTGAAGATTCTTGTGATTGATCGTGGCAAATGCCGCGGCCTTGAACGCCGGCGTAATCTGGCCGTCTTCATTCCACCAGGCAGCCCCAGAGGTCGTGCCGGTCACATTCGATGTGGTATCGGTGATTTGATTCAAGGTCCCTTTAAGGGTACAGCCGGTCGATTGCAGCAAGGCCAGAATGGCCAAGGTCATAAACCAGTGAAAGCGGATGTTCATGGAATTGCCTCCTTCATGATAGGAAACGGCCTACTATCGACTTGTTAACTATAGCATAGACATTCTAAAGATTAGCAGGCAAGGCACCGATAGAATATCTATCAGCGCGATCATGCTCATCGGTTCATTCGTCGAGGAGAAGCCCTATGCCGGTTCAAGTCCTGGGCCAGATTGATCCCAAACAGTTCTTTCGTCCCCCATCATCATCCGATAGTGCAGGGCTCCAGCGATTGAATACTCAAGTGAGCGGGGTCGCGGTTTCCAACGATCTCTCGGGGCGGCTCAGCGTCACAACGGCGGAAGGGGACACAATTACCCTGACGGCGGATCTTGAATATGACTTCCGTACTGTGAACTACTCATCACGCGTGACCGGTGACGGCTCCATAATCGATCTTGAAGCGAGGTACGCCGAGTTAACGCTGAAGAAGGAATTTGGCGTGACGATTGAAGGCGATTTGAATGAACAGGAATTGAAGGATCTGGAAAAGCTATTTCACAAAGTTTCCAATATCTTTAGAAATTTCTTTCATGGAAATGATGAGGCAGGATTAGCCAAGACGGCGAAGTTGGCTGAACGGTTTGAGAGACTGCCGTCACTCTCCGGTCTTGATCTGAATGTGGATGTCCAGCGGTCAGTCACCGTACTGGCCGCGCAGATTGCCTCAGCGGTGACCGACCGGCCCGTTGTGCCCACCGGGCAGGAGACTCCGATTTCCGCAACGTCCTCGACAGATACCCCGGGTGGGGCGCCTGCGACGAATGCGGTGATCCCGCCTTCGTCCACTGGTGCCACGGCGCCCACCCCGGCATCGTCTGTTGCCGTCCCGGGAGAGGGGATACGTTTGATCGCTCCGGCGCAGAATGTGCCGCCATCGTTGTCGTTGGCTCAGCAGGTTTTGGATGCGTTGAGCGAAACAAGGACGGAGTCAGGAACAGTCCGAAAATATCTTCCTGAGTTTCTTGAGAAGCTTCGTGAGACTCTGGTGAAAGAATTAAGAGCGGAGCGGGAGCACAAGAGCACTCCTGATGATGAATCAGCGAATCGGTTGCAGGCACCGGTGACTACGAGCACCAGCGTCGTCTTCGCCTATCAGTCCATACAGCAAACCTCAGTCGCTCTCTCCATCCACAGCTAGAACAACAGCGTCAGCCGCAGGGCTGGCGTCGAGACTTAACGGGTGAGGCCGGGACTTCCCGGCCTCACCCGTATTTTCTAGTTATTCCAGAGCCGTTCATACCATTTCTTTGGATCGATCAGAGGCCTCGATGCGAGTTGCATGGCTTTTCTGATCTCGCTGATCTGCCAGCCCGTCAAATTGGCCAGGGTCTGGGCTTCTTTCTCCTGGCGTTCGCGTAACTGTTGCCGATAGGCGGTTGCTGCCGGACAATCATCCGTTCCGTTCCAGGGATGGCGGAGGATGTAGCGGGCTTGAAAGTTCGACCGATCCGTTGTTTCCTGGAACACGAGGTCTTCGGGAAAGTGTGCCGCGTCGTAACGGACGTGTAGTCTGGTCAGGAAGACATTCTGCGCCATCGGCATTCCTTTGCCGATTCGTCCATTGGTTTCCTGCCAGAATACACCCAGGCTGCGCAGTTCTTCCGTCGAGAGGGGATTCGCCGCACAGGGGTC